>DATHMC010000081.1:0-6962 GCA_035487495.1 Undibacterium sp. | reverse complement strand
ACGCCTTCGACGCGCAGCCGCCCGTCCACCGTGACCTGGCCGCTGCGGGTCACCGGCAGCCCCACCTGCGCGAGCAGCGGCGGCGCCTTGATGCCGGCGGCCCACACGCACAGGTCGGACGGGTAGACGTTGCCGTCGGCGTCGCTGACCGTGTTGGAGTCGATGCGCACCACGCGGCACGCGGTGTTGACCTCCACGTGCCGCTGCTTCAACAGCCGCGTCGCGGCCGCCGACACGTTTTCCGCCAGCGGCGCCAGCAGGCGCGGCGCGCCTTCGAGGATGCGGATGCGCACGTCGCGCGCGGCGTCGATGTGGCGCAGCCCGTACTGCGCGTGCAGCGAGCTCGCCTCGCGCAGCTCCGCGGCCAGCTCTACGCCGGTGGCGCCGCCGCCGATGATGGTGACGGTAAATCGCCCCTCCCCCCTTGCCCTGGATTCTGCCTGCGCCTTCAGGCAAAAATTGATCAGGCGCTGATGGAAGCGCTCTGCCGCCACCGGCGTGTCCAGCATGATGCTGTTCTCTTGCACGCCTGGCGTACCGAAATCATTGGTCTGGCTGCCCAGCGCCATGACCAGCGTGTCGTACTCCACCGTTTGCCTGGGCAATAGTTCGCTGCCGTCGTCGTCATAGGCGGAGGCCAGATAGATTTCTTTCTTTTCACGGTTCAGGCCGTCCATCCGGCCAAAGCGGAAATTGAAATGGTTGGCACGCGCCAGCGCAAAATATTCGCGTTCGTCGGCATGGCTATCCAGCGTCCCGGCGGCGACCTGGTGCAATAGCGGTTTCCACAAGTGGGTACGGCTGGCATCCACCAGCGTAATCAGCGCCTTGTGTTTTTTACCCAGTTTCTTGCCCAGCCTGACCGCCAGTTCCAGGCCGCCGGCACCGCCGCCGACTATCGTGATCTTATGCAGTTTCTCTCCAGATTGCTGATTCAATTATTACTCCCGATAATAAAAAAATCTTTTTTGCCGACACACTTTGAGGTTTTCATCACAGAGAACATCCAGGTCAGGCAATATTGTGAACAGATTACCATTGAACACGTAAAATTAGCAGGCTATGACCACCCTTCATTTCATAGCCCGTCAATTTTTGTATTGAAAACGCCCCTCAATTTGCTTATTAATTAGGCAGGTTTTCAGGTAGAATAGCGCTTCTCTGAATTTTCCCTCCCGCCCATCGTGCAAATCGGCCCACATGTGCTGCGTAATAATATTTTTGTCGCCCCTATGGCGGGGGTGACGGACCGGCCATTTCGCCAGCTTTGCAAGGAATTGGGCGCAGGTTATGCCGTGTCTGAAATGGCGGCATCCAATCCACGCCTGTGGGATACCGAAAAATCCGCGCGCCGCACCAATCACGAGGGCGAGATGGAGCCCAAGGCGGTGCAGATCGCCGGCGCCGATCCCGACATGCTGGCCGAGTGCGCCAAGCATAATGTGGACCGGGGTGCGCAGATCATCGACATCAATATGGGCTGCCCGGTAAAAAAGGTGTGCAATGCCTGGTGCGGGTCCGCGTTGCTGCAACATGAAACGCTGGTCGGCCGTATCCTGGACGCGGTGGTGGCCGCGGTCGACGTGCCGGTGACGCTGAAATTCCGCACCGGCTGGGACAGGGCCAACAAAAATGCGCTGAACATCGCCAGGATGGCCGAGTCGGCCGGCATCGCCATGTTGACGCTGCACGGCCGCACCCGCGCCGACGGCTACAAGGGCGATGCAGAATATGAAACCATTGCGGCGGTCAAGGCGGCCGTCTCCATTCCCGTGGTCGCCAACGGCGACATCACAACCCCCGAAAAGGCACGCCATGTGCTGCAGGTGACCGGCGCCGACGCCATCATGATAGGCCGGGCCGCCCAGGGCCGCCCGTGGATCTTCCGTGAAATCGATCATTTCCTGCGCACCGGCAGCTATCTGCCGGCGCCGCTGATCTCTGAAGTCAGCCGCCTGATGGATGAGCACTTGCGAGCGCACTACGCCTTCTACGGCGAGTTCCTCGGCGTACGAACGGCGCGCAAGCACATAGGCTGGTATGTACAGGATCTGGTGGGAGGCGAGGCGTTCAGGCAGCAGATGAATTTGCTGACTTCATGCGAGGAACAACTGGACGCAGTAAAAATGTTTTTTGATTCGCAAGTCGGTGAACGGTTACAATACCGCCCCGCTGAAGAAAAAATGGCAGCCTAGCGCTGGACATTGAATTTTCGCCAGAAACCAATAATAAGTCATGGATGCAGCACCGAGCATCCGCAAGCACGAATCAAACATTAGAAAAAAAGCATGAGCAAAGATAGCATCCAAGAAGCGGTCCATAAGAACCTGGAAAAATATTTCAGGGATCTGGGCGAACAACCGGCCTCCAATATCTACGACATGGTCGTCCTGGCAGTAGAAAAGCCGATGCTGGAAATGGTCATGGCGCGCGCCGAAAGCAACCAGTCGCAGGCGGCGGACATGCTTGGCATCAACCGCAACACCTTGCGCAAGAAATTGCAGCAGCACGGCTTGTTGTAATCCTGTCCGATAGCGGGAGCTTAAGGGTTACGCAAACACAGACAAGGCAGCACGCACACCATACATCGCATCGTACAAAATCCTTCACTCTCGTTATCCATCACCATGATCAAACAAGCCCTCATCTCAGTATCCGACAAGACCGGCGTCCTGGAATTCGCGCGTGCGCTTTCCGCCATGGGCGTCAAGTTATTGTCCACCGGCGGCACCGCCAAATTATTGGCTGACAACGGCCTGCCCGTTACCGAAGTCGCCGACTACACCGGCTTTCCGGAAATGCTGGATGGCCGGGTCAAGACCCTGCATCCGAAAGTGCACGGCGGCATCCTGGCGCGCCGCGACTTCCCCGAGCACGTCGCCGCTTTGGAAAAGCACGGCATCCCGACGATAGACATGGTGGTGGTGAATCTCTACCCATTCCAGCAAACCGTGGCCAAGGCGGAATGTTCGCTGGAAGATGCGATAGAAAACATCGACATCGGCGGCCCGACCATGCTGCGCTCTTCGGCCAAGAACCATAAGGACGTGGTGGTCGTGTGCGATCCCGCCGACTATCAGCTCGTGCTGGATGAGATGAAGGCGAACCAGAACGTGGTCAGCTACGACACCAAGTTCACGCTGGCCAAGAAAGTGTTTGCGCACACCGCGCAATACGACGGCGCAATCACCAACTACCTGACCAGCCTGGGCGCCGACAAGGCCCATGCGACGCGCAGCAGCTACCCGCAAACCCTGAACCTGCACTTCGAAAAAGTGCAGGAAATGCGCTACGGCGAAAATCCGCACCAGTCTGCATCGTTCTACCGTGAGCTGAATCCGGCACAGGGGGCTCTGGCAAACTACAGGCAATTGCAGGGCAAGGAACTGTCCTACAACAATATTGCAGACGCCGATGCGGCCTGGGAGTGCGTGAAGTCTTTCGACGTATCCGCCTGCGTGATCGTCAAGCACGCCAACCCTTGCGGCGTGGCACTGGGCGAAACGCCATTTGAAGCTTACTCCAAGGCCTTGCAAACCGATCCGACTTCCGCCTTCGGCGGCATCATCGCATTCAACCGCGAACTGGACGGCAAGGCGGCAGAGGTCGTTGCGAAGCAGTTTGTCGAGGTATTGATTGCCCCTTCCTTCACCGCAGAAGCAAAACAGATTTTTGCCGCCAAACAAAATGTGCGCCTGCTGGAAATCAGTTTAGGCGATGCAGTAAATGCCTACGACTTCAAGCGCGTGGGCGGCGGCCTGCTGGTGCAGGCGCCGGATGCAAAAAATGTTTCTGTGGAAGAATTCAAGGTCGTGTCCAAGTTGCAGCCTACGCCGCAGCAGTTGCAAGACCTGATGTTTGCATGGCGGGTTGCCAAATTCGTCAAATCGAATGCGATCGTATTCTGCGGCAACGGCATGACCCTGGGCGTAGGCGCCGGCCAGATGAGCCGTATCGATTCTGCCCGCATCGCTTCGATCAAGGCACAGAACGCCGGCCTCAGCCTGGCCGGCTCGGCGGTAGCGTCCGATGCCTTCTTCCCGTTCCGCGACGGTCTGGATGTGGTGGTGGATGCCGGCGCAAGCTCGGTGATCCATCCGGGCGGATCGATGCGCGACCAGGAAGTGATCGACGCGGCGGATGAGCGCGGCGTGGTGATGGTGTACACTGGCACGCGCCACTTCCGGCACTAAGAAACCAATTCATTTCCCCTCTCTTTGGCTGGAGCGGGGGAATGGATAAAACCATCCGCACATGATAATCCTAGGCATCGATCCCGGTCTGCGCACCACAGGTTTTGGCGTCATCAACAAACAAGGCAGCAAACTCGGCTACATCGCCTCCGGCACCATCAAGACCCAGGATGCTTCCTTGCCGGAACGCCTGAAGACCATCCTGGCCGGGGTTTCTGAAATTATCCGCACCTATCGCCCCGACTGCGCGGCGATAGAAAAAGTCTTCGTCAACGTCAATCCACAATCCACTTTATTATTGGGTCAGGCCCGCGGTGCTGCCATTTGTGCGCTAGTGAGCGCTGACCTCGCCGTCGCCGAATATACCGCGCTGCAGGTCAAGCAAGGCGTGGTGGGGCATGGCAAGGCCAAGAAAGAACAGGTGCAGGACATGGTGCAGCGCTTGCTGGCGCTGCCCGGCTTGCCCGGCACCGATGCCGCCGATGCGCTGGGTGTGGCAATTTGCCACGCCCACAGCGGCGACACGCTGGCGACCCTGGGCGCCATCGCTCCGTCGCTGGCCAAGAGGGGCTTGCGGGTACGTGCCGGCCGCTTGATAGGCTGATCGCCTAAGTTAAAGAACCTGCCTTTGCAGGTTTGATTGATCGGGCCGGCAACGATACCAGTAACGGTAGCTTGCCACAAACCCCAAGGATTCATACAGAGCAACGGCGGGCATATTGTTTGCAACTACCTGCAAATAGGCTGTCGTGGCGCCGTTTCGTTTGGCTTGCTCGAGAATGCCCAAGGTAAGCGCACGCGCATGCCCGCGTCGGCGCATGGCCGGATCGGTCATGATATCAAAAATACCGGCGTATTCGCCGTCCAGCACGCCCAGGCCTATGGCGCCGCCAGCCTCCACGCTGCCGTAAATCGCCGGCAACGCCGACATTTTCAGCAGCTCGATATGCTTCAATTTTCTGATTTGCGATGCGCTATCGAGAACCATCATCCGCGAAAACCAGGCTTCGGCTTCGAGCTCTTGATAGATCGAGGCTGTGGTTGAAGGCAAGCCGGCGAGATCGAGAGTCATCACCATGCTCTCATCCATGCGCAGAAACCCCTTCTGTTCCAAATAAACGTCGAGGGCATCATTATGGGGATGCCCGGTTAGCCTGAATGTCAAGGGCACGCCTTGCCTTGCGAAAAGCGCTTCGCAGTAACGGAATTTCGGGTCAAGAGGAAGCGTGGATTGCGACAGCGAATTGACGGAATTTGCCCGTTTAGGCCCTCCTTTTGCCAGGCGGACAAGCCATCCGTCGTGCAGCAATGTCTGGACAGCAGGCAGCGCGCTAAAGCTGGATTCTTCAATTCTTTGATGGAATGGGGGCAGCATGATGTACATTTATTTTGATACGGCAGTCCGACAAGCCTTTGCCGTCAACCGCAGAAAGCCGTTTGGCTATTTTTTCGAGAAAGAGAATATCTCGGAAAATACTGAGGCCCATTATAAATGGGGTAACCACGGACAGGGGGATAGATAGCGCAGTGATGGACTCAACTGTTAGAGGCAATAAAAAGCCTGACATTGGGGAATTCAGGTCGCTGCGGCCCCGCCTTCCGCTTGAGCACGCTTTGCGACCGGTTTGCCGGGATGCCCTCCCGCCACAAACCCTGATTAAATTTCCAGTAGTATTGCAATTTTCCTCTTTCTATCCTGTATCATTCTAAGCATTAATTTTAGGATGAACTCACAATGATAGGTCGCATCTCAGGGCTGTTGCTGGAAAAGAATCCCCCTCAACTGGTCGTCGATTGCCAGGGCGTAGGGTATGAAATCGATGTGCCCATGAGCACCTTTTACAACCTGCCCGGCCTGGGCGAAAAAGTCGCGCTGCTGACGCACCTGACGATACGCGAAGATGCACACATCCTGTTCGGCTTCGGTACTGCGGAGGAACGCAGCGTGTTTCGCCAGTTGATCAAGATCAGCGGCGTCGGTGCACGCACCGCGCTGTCTATCCTCTCCGGCATGTCGGTGGCCGACCTGGCGCAGGCGATCACCTTGCAGGAGGCGGGACGCCTGACCAAGATACCGGGCATAGGCAAGAAAACCGCAGAACGCCTGCTGCTGGAGCTGAAGGGCAAACTGGGCGCCGACCTGGGTGCCGTCGGCGGCACTGCGGCTGCCAACGACCACAGTTCCGACGTGCTCAATGCGCTGTTGTCGCTGGGCTATTCGGACAAGGAAGCGCTGATGGCGGTGAAACTGATTCCGGCAGGCAGCGGCGTGTCCGAAGGGATTAAGCTGGCGCTGAAGTCCCTTTCCAAAGCTTAGGGCCCTCCATGAGCATACAGACAGATAATTTTTCCGAGCAGCGCATCATTGCCGCCACGCCCACCTCCCCGCAGGAAGAGGCGATAGAGCGCGCGCTGCGCCCCAAGCAACTGGAAGAATATGTAGGCCAGGAAAAAATCCGCGGCCAGCTGGAAATTTTCATCGCCGCCGCGCGCAACCGCGGCGAAGCGCTGGACCATACTTTACTGTTCGGCCCGCCCGGCCTGGGCAAGACCACGCTGGCGCATATCATCGCGCGTGAAATGGGCGTCAACCTGCGCCAGACCTCCGGCCCCGTGCTAGAGCGCGCCGGCGATCTGGCGGCCTTGCTGACCAACCTGGAGGCCAATGACGTCTTGTTCATCGACGAGATACACAGGCTGTCGCCGGTGGTCGAAGAAATTCTGTACCCGGCGCTGGAAGACTACCAGATCGACATCATGATAGGCGAA
>DATHMC010000080.1:0-4658 GCA_035487495.1 Undibacterium sp. | reverse complement strand
GTGGCCGGACATGGGGGCGACGATCAGCACGCGCGGCTGGTCGGCTATGCCTTCTTTCCTGAAGTGCAACAGGGTGGCAAACGGCGCCACATGCGCCGCTTCTTCATGCACGGCAACCTCGCGCGCAGCCGCCCCTTCGCCCGTCATCACCTTGACGATTTGAAAATCCGGCCGGCTGTGCGTCACCTTGCTTGCTAAAAACACCTCACAAGCCGCACTCAGCTTGCGCATTGCCTCGCAATGCGCAAGCGCCGGACTGGCCAGGGAGGTACGCGCCGCTTCGGCGAAAAACTGCATGGGCGACATCAGGTCGGCATAGGTCTGGTAGGCCAGATAATTCATTGATGCTCCCGTTTGAACTCTACTCCCTTGCCAACCCAAGCAACTTGCGCGCCATCGCTTCATTTGCGTTTCTGGCATGACCCTTGCGTTAGGTTGGATCAACCTGCCCCAGATAAGCAGCCGAAAGGAATCACGACATGACGAAAGCGACGCTGACGATCAGCAGCAAAAACTATTCATCCTGGTCGATGCGCGGCTGGCTTTTGGTCAAATTTGCCGGCCTGCCCTTTGAAGAGCTGGTAATCTCTCCCGACGATCCGGCGATGCGCGCCGAGATCCTGCTGCTGGCGCCATCCATGCTGGTGCCATGCCTGACGCACAACGGGGTAAAGGTATGGGATACCCTGGCAATCGCCGAATACCTCAATGAACTCAAACCCAAGGCAGGCATGATGCCGCCCGACAAGGCGGCGCGCGCCCATTGCCGCGCTATCTGCGGTGAAATGCACTCCGGGTTTTCGGCGCTGCGGTCGGCGTTGCCGATGAATCTCAAGGGCAAGTTCGACAATTTCAAGATATGGGCTCGCGCCCAGGCGGATATCGACCGCGTCCTGTTCATCTGGCACGACTGTCTGGAGAGTTACGGCGGCCCTTACCTGTTCGGCGACAAGCCGTGCATGGCCGACTTGATGTATGCGCCGGTCGTCACGCGCTTCCTGACCTATGGCGTGAGGCTAGACGCGCCCTGCGCCGCCTACTGCGAACGGATCATGGCGCTGCCCCATGTAAAGCAGTGGGTGGACGCGGCCAAGCTTGAGCATGACGACATCGACGAACTGGATGCCGAGTTCTAGGCGCTACTTCCAGGGTGTCGGGGCAGGCGTCTCGCAGACGGCGTCGACCTCGATGGTTTTGAAATTTGCCGGACTGACAATTTCCAGGTATTCCATGTCGGGCGAATAGTCGTACAGGTAGTGGCGAATGCCGGGGCGCTGATGCACCACGTCGCCGGCTTCGACCAAGGTCGCCTTATCTTCGTACATGAAACGCGCCCAGCCCTTGAGCATGATAACAATCTGGAAATCCGCCTCATGTCGGTGCCATCCGGTGCCCACTTCTGGTGCCTGATTCGCCCTTACAAGGTGCGCGATGACTTTTCCGTTGGTCGCGCCGGCGATACCCAGATCGCGATAAAGAAAGAAATCCCTTAATCCCCCGCTCTCGAAGGCGGTGTCAGCGGGTTTCACGTGAGAAAACTTGGTCTCAGTGCTGTTTGGCATGGCTGCTCCTAAGCAAGTTGACGGTTACTTATGCAGGGCAATAAGCGTTCCAAGCTGAGGCTGCCTCAAGAATTGAGTGTTGCGCGTTAACGCTTCGTGCACATTGCCATTTTAGCGGCTCAGCCGACGCGTTGATGATTTGATGCGGATAGCCAGGTACACATAAATCTTTTATAACGCGTTGATATCCGGCGTCTCCAGGATGGGTGCGGATGGGCCCCGCCCGCCCCCGCTGTTTTCCTCCGCCAGCCTGATCATCGCCCGCCCCACCTGCTCGGTCGTGGTAATGGAATTGGGAAACAGCTTCTTCAGCAAGGGCAGCAAGGGTGCAGTCACGCGGTAGATCGCGTCATACAGCCGGGTCTTGGACCTGATCCCATGCAGGGGCTGGATAGCGCCGGGGCGGAACATATACGCCGCCTTGAAAGGCAGGCGCAACAGAGCATTCTCGGTCTTGCCCTTGACCCTGGCCCACATGCTGCGGCCTGTTTCGCTGCTGTCTGTGCCGGTGCCGGACACGTAGATGAAAGTCATCGCCGGATTATTCGCCGCCAGCACATAGGCCGCCGCCAATGTGATGTCATAGGTTACGCGGTGATAGGCCTGTTCGCTCATGCCCGCAGATGACACGCCCAGACAGAAAAAACAGGTGTCATAGCCGGTCAGCTCGGCCTCGATAGCACTGAAGTCGAAGAAATTGCCATGCGCCAGTTCGCGCAGTTTGGCATGCTGCTGGCCGGTAGGCTTGCGCACTATCGACAAGATGCTTTCCACATTGGAGTCCAGCAGGCATTCGCGCAATACGCCCTGCCCTACCATGCCGCTGGCGCCAAATAAAATCACTTTCATCATGCCCCTCAATTGCAGATTTTTGCGCTGTCACCTGAACCGCATATAGAGCTGTGACAAATGCGCCCATCCGGCGATCACAAACACCCGCTCTCCACGCTGCAGTGCAGCTTTGGCCATGCGTTCAATATGGTCATCCCGGAAGGCTGCTGAATAGCTTTACATTCGATGTGCGTAGAGAGCATCGAAAAAACATTCCGATACCGACCGACATGATCGTTTCCGAACAGGTAGAGCCCCCTACCACACCCTCACCCTGGCCTGCGGCGCAAGATACAGCTCCTGCCCCGGTTTTACGTCGAATGCCGGATACCATGCGTCGATATTGCGCACAGTGGAAGCGCGATACGGGTCGGGCGCATGGCCATTGGTGATGATCTGCCTGCGCAACGCAGGCTCGCGCACTTTGTTGCGCCAACTCTGTGCAAACCCCAGGAAAAACTGCCGGTCCGCGCCCGGCTGCGGCTGCGCCGTAGCTGTCATGTGATAGGCATCATAGGCTGCCGCCAGTCCGGCCAGGTCGGCGATGTTTTCGCTGAGCGTCTGCTGGCCGTTGATCGCCAGGTCGCTGAAAGGCCGGTAGGCGGAATATTGCGCGACCAGCGCTGCGGACGAAGCCTTGAAGTGCGCCAGGTCCGATGCAGTCCACCAGTCGCGCAAGCGGCCCTGCGCGTCGAACTGGCTGCCGGTGTCGTCAAAGCTATGGCTGATTTCATGGCCTATCGTTGCACCGATGGCGCCATAATTGACGGCGTCAGCAGCTTCAGGGTCGAAGAAAGGCGGCTGCAGGATACCCGCCGGGAAATTCAGCGCATTTTGCAAAGGCATATTCACCGCATTGACGATCTGCGCCGGCATGCACCACTCTTTTTTGTCGACGGCATGCCCCAGTTTGGATCTTGCCATCTGATAGGCGAAGGCTTCGGCGCGGGCGACGTTGCCCAGCGCATCGTCAGGGTATACCTGCAGACGGCTATAGCTGCGCCACTTCTCCGGATAGCCTACTCCTACATACAGGGTTTTCAGCTTTTCCCTGGCCTGCGCCTTGGTGGCGGGCGCCATCCAGTCCAGCTGCTCTATCCTGCGGTCGAAGGCGCTGACGATATTGCCCACCATGCTCTGGATACGCGCCTTGGCTGCCGGCGGAAAATATTTTTCCACATACATGCGGCCGATTGCATCGCGCATCGCCGCATTGCTGGCCTCCAGCGCACGCCGAGATCGCGCCGCCTGTTGTGGCGTGCCCGTCAATACGGTGCCATAAAAGGAAAAATATTGTTCGGCAAAAGCTTTCGGCAAAATTGGCGAAAAGTGGTTCAGCAGGTGGTAGCTCAGATAGTCTTTCCAGACCGGCAAAGGCGTGCTTTCTACCAGCGCCGCAGTGCCCTTGACAGCGCCCGGATGCCAGACGATGTAAGAGCGCTGACGCTGCAGTCCTGCACCGGCAAAAAATTCGGCCCAGTCCAGCCCCGGTGCTTTTTCGCTGAAATCGCTGCGGCTCCACGAATTGTTGGCCTTTGCCACGTCTTGCGACTCTTCCTGGCTGGCATGGGTTTTCGCGATTTGGGTTTCCAGTTCAAAAATCTGCGCGGCGCGCTGCTCTGCATTGGCAAACCCGGCCAGCTTCAGCAAAGCCCCGATATGGATCAGGTATTTGGCGCGTTGCTCCGCCGTATTGGGATTGGCGGAAAGATAGTAGTCGCGGTCGGGCATGCCCAGGCCGCCTTGCAGCAGGTAGGGCTTGTAATGATCGGGCTCGGTCAGTCCTTGCGCTACCCATAGTCCAAACAAGTTCTCGGTATGGAAGTTGGTCGCATTCAGAGGGTCGACGTCGGCCCTCAGCGTACTGCCCAAAACCCGGGCCAGTTGCTGTTTGTCGGAGATGCCATTGATGCGGTCGAACCCCGATTGCAGCGGCGTCAGACCTTTGTTTTCTATACCAGCCTCATCCATATAGGCGGCGTAAAAATCGGCCGCCTTGCGCTCGTCGCGGCTGGGAGTCTCGTTGCTCTTGAGCACATGCTCCAGCAATTTTATAACGCGCTTATCCGTCTCTTCTGCCAGGATGCTGTCGGCACCCCAACTACTGCGGTCTTCCGGGATGGTGGTCCGGTCCAACCAGTTGCCATTGGCATACGTATAAAAATCATTGCCGGGCACCACGCTTTGCTTGATGCCGCTGGCGAGATTGATGCCATTGCTACTGACGCTTGCTTGCGCGGCAGCGATTGTGCAGGGCAACATCAG
>DATHMC010000079.1:0-46168 GCA_035487495.1 Undibacterium sp. | reverse complement strand
ACTCATGTTGCTTATATCTTCATATTTTTATTTGGACACGCTGTGCTGTCACGCAGCGCTTCAATATTCTCGTGGCGGTTAAAAACAGAGATTTAAATGTCTGCTTCTACCTCATTGCCGTGCTCTTCCAGCCACGAGCGGCGGGCCGCCGCTTCGCCTTTACCCATCAGCATATTGAACCTGGCTTCGGAAAAATCCTGGTCGAATTCGCCCAGGGCCACCGGCAGCAGGCGGCGGGTATCCGGGTTCATCGTGGTCTCCCACAATTGTTCCGCATTCATCTCGCCCAGGCCTTTAAAGCGTGAGATAGACCATGCGCCGTCCTTGACGCCGTCCTTGCGCAATTTGTCTTCAATCGCGATCAGTTCGCCTTCATCCAGCGCGTAGATTTTCTGCGCCGGCTTCTTGCCGCGCGCAGGGGCGTCGACACGGAACAGCGGCGGGCGCGCAACGCAGATATGGCCGTGCGCGATCAATTGCGGGAAATGCCTGAAGAACAGCGTCAGCAACAGGACCTGGATATGCGAGCCGTCCACGTCGGCATCGGACAGGATGCAGATCTTGCCGTAACGCAGGTTGGACAGGTCGGGATTGTCCTTGACGCCGTGCGGATCGACGCCGATCGCTACCGCGATATCGTGGATCTCGTTATTCGCAAACAGACGGTCGCGCTCGGATTCCCACGAGTTCAGCACCTTGCCGCGCAATGGCAGGATGGCCTGGAATTCCTTGTCGCGGCCCATCTTGGCGGAGCCGCCGGCAGAGTCACCTTCGACCAGGAAGATTTCATTGCGCGAGATGTCGCTGGATTCGCAATCGGTCAGCTTGCCCGGCAACACTGCCACGCCCGAGGATTTTTTCTTCTCTACCTTTTGCGCGGAACGCAGGCGCGATTGCGCCTGTTTGATGACCAGCTCCGCCAGTTTCTTGCCGTAGTCTACGTGCGAATTCAGCCACAGTTCCAGCGGCGATTTGGTAAAGCTCGATACCAGGCGCACCGCATCGCGTGAATTCAGGCGCTCCTTGATTTGCCCCTGGAATTGCGGGTCCAATACCTTGGCCGACAGCACGAAGGAGACACGGGCGAACACGTCTTCCGGCAGCAGCTTGACGCCCTTGGGCAGCAGCGAATGCATCTCGGCAAAGCTCTTTACCGCGCCGAACAGGCCCTCGCGCAAGCCGGATTCATGCGTGCCGCCAGCGGGAGTGGGGATCAGGTTGACGTAGGATTCGCGCACCACATTGCCTTCTTCGGTCCAGGCCACGACCCAGGCCGCGCCTTCCCCTTCGGCGAAGCCGTCGGCGTCTGCGCCGGCGTACTGTGCGCCTTCAAACAGTGGGATCAGCGGCTCGCCGTGCGAGGATTGCGCCAGCGCTTCGGTCAGGTAGCCGCGCAAGCCCTGGTCGTATTGCCAGGTCTGGCTGTCGCCGGTCTTGGCGTTGGCCAGCGTGACCCTGACGCCGGGCAGCAACACCGCCTTGGAGCGCAACAGCCGTTGCAGTTCCGCCTGCGAGATATTCGGTGAATCGAAATACTTGGGGTCCGGCCAGACGGAAACCCGGGTGCCGGATTTTTTGTCGCCCTTGGCCATAGGCTGCGATGTCAGCGGTTCCAGCACGTCGCCGTGGGCAAAGGCCAGTTTGTGCACGCCGGCTTCACGCCATACGGTGATCTCGAGGCGGGTGGACAGCGCATTGGTGACCGATACGCCGACGCCGTGCAGACCTCCGGAAAACGCATAGGCGCCGCCTGAGCCCTTGTCGAACTTGCCGCCGGCATGCAGGCGGGTGAAGACGATCTCTACCGTAGGCACCTGTTCTTCCGGGTGCAGGCCCACCGGGATGCCGCGACCGTCATCTTCAACGGTAATGCTGTTGTCGGCATTCAGCGTCACCAGGATATTCTTGCAGTGGCCGCCGAGGGCCTCGTCCGACGCATTGTCGATGACCTCCTGGATAATATGCAGGGGGTTTTCGGTACGGGTGTACATGCCGGGTCTTTGTTTGACCGGCTCCAGTCCTTTCAGGACGCGGATGGATGATTCACTGTAATCAGATGCTGCTGTAGAAGATTTTTTTGTGGACATGCAATTATTACAAGTTGAATTGTTGTTTTAGTAAAATGATTGGTGTTATTTTATTGGCGAGACCATGTCCGGCCGGCAAATCGTCGTATGCTGCCTATGGTCTCGACGAGAATTTTTAACGCGTCCTGCCCAGGCCCATTACCTTGAAGCCCCGGAGCAGCGAGTATTGTAGCTGCATTGCGCCGACGGATACCCGATGTCACAAAAAATCCCGATGATTGCGGTACGGCTGTTAGGTTACTCAAGCAGCGAAGAGCAGACCTTTGCCGGCGTATTTGCGGTCGATCGGGACCGGGATTATAGCTATCTTGTCCTGCGGCAAGGCAGTTTGCAAGAGCCCGACATGTATATCGTCAATGCCGAGGACCTGAAAGCGCTGACAATTCTATCTGATCTGAACCCTGGCGATGCGCAGCCCGTGCTATTAATTGGTAAAACCGACATATCCCTGCCTCATCCCAAGCTGCCCCGGCCGATACGCTGGCGCCGTTTGCTTGAAATGCTGGATGCGCTGGCGGACAAGAGGCGCATGCTGCTGACGACCTTGAGCGCACTGGATACGGTCAGCGTGCCAGAACGCAGGCTGCGCGAGCGGGTCGACCTGGACCTGTCCGAAACCGCGCAGTATGAAAAGATGCGCAAGCCGGTTCCGCCGCAGGGCGGCATACTGATCGTGGACAAGGACTTCAGGTTCAAGGACTATGTGGCCAGCCTGACTGAGAATTGCCGTTTTCCGGTGAACCTGGCAACCGACCATGTCAGCGCGCTGGAGTCCAATGCGCAACATAAACATGCGCTGGCGATGGTCAATACATCCATGTCGGGGATCAATCCCTACCGCCTGTGCGAGATGATCAAGAGCCAGCATGCGGGCCACAAGGTCGCCGCGATATTGCTGATAGACCGCACATTTGCGTACGATCATGAGGCGGCCCGCGGCAGCTGCGAAGGCTTCCTGGACAAGCCGCTGTCACGCAAGGTGGTGATGGCGGCGATGCAGAAATTTTTGCCGGTCAGTTAGCCCAGGTAGCGCAGCAAGCCGTCATTTGCTGAGCAGGCGCATGCCGCGTTCCAGTCCGTCTATGGTGACGGGGAACATGCGGTTATTCATGATCTGGCGTATGACCGACACCGACTGGCGGTATTGCCACAGGCCTTCCGGTTCCGGATTGAGCCAGATGAACTTGGGGAAGGTCGATGTAAAGCGCTGCAGCCACGCGGCGCCGGCCTCTTCATTGTTATACTCCACCGAGCCGCCGGGCTGCAGTATCTCGTAGGGGCTCATCGTGGCGTCGCCGACGAAGATGACCTTGGTATCGGGCGTGTATTTGCGCAGCACGTCCCAGGTGGGGAATTTCTCCGCATGGCGGCGGCGGTTGTTTTTCCACAGGTAGTCGTACACGCAGTTGTGGAAATAAAAGAATTCCATGTTCTTGAATTCGGTCTTGGCCGCCGAGAACAACTCCTCGGTGCGTGCGATATGGTCGTCCATGGTGCCGCCGACATCCAGCAGCATCAGCACCTTGATATTGTTTTTGCGCTCGGGCTGCATCTTGATGTCCAGATAGCCGGCATTGTTGGCGGTGGCCTTGATGGTGGCATCCAGCGCCAGCTCGTCTTCGGCGCCCTGGCGGGCGAACTTGCGCAAGCGCCTCAGTGCGACCTTGATGTTGCGGGTACCCAGTTCGCGCTCGTCATCGTAATCGCGATAGGCGCGCGCCTCCCATACCTTGACCGCGGTGCGATTGCCGCCTTTGCCGCCGATGCGTATGCCCTCGGGGTTTTGTCCGCCATTGCCGAAAGGCGAGGTGCCGCCCGTGCCGATCCACTTGCTGCCGCCCTCGTGGCGTTCTTTCTGTTCTTGCAGCAGGTCCTTCAACCTGTCCATCAGCTTGTCGTAGCCGAATTTTTCCAGTTGCGCTTTTTGCTCGTCGCTGAGCTCGCGCTCCATGCGTTTGCTCAGCCATTCCAGCGGAATCTCGGGATGTTTCTCAAAGATCGTATCGATGCCCTTGAAGTACAGCCCGAATGCCTTGTCGAACTTGTCGTAGTGCGCTTCATCCTTGACCATGATGGTGCGCGACAGGAAATAGAAGTCGTCCATCGACATGCTGACCAGGCCTTTTTCCATTGCCTCCAGCAGCATCAGGAACTCCTTGATGGAGACCGGAATCTTGGCGTCTTTCAGGATGAAGAAAAAATCGATCAGCACTGTGGCTCCATGTCTTTAGTTATTCAAATAACAGCTATTTAGCCTGATACTTGCCATGCATATATTGCAGGTTCTTTTTCACGCCTGCCCATTCATTCTGGATGATGCTGTACACCACCGTGTCGCGTATGCGGCCGTCGGGCTGTATCATATGATTGCGCAACACCGCGTCGCGTTTTGCGCCCAGGCGCTCTATCGCCGCCTGCGACTTGTAATTGAACCAGTCGGTACGCAATTCCACCGCGATGCATTCGAATACTTCAAACGCATGCGTCAGCAATAATAGCTTGCACTCGGTATTCACGGCACTGCGCTGGAAACTTTGTGCATACCAGGTATAGCCTATTTCCAGCCGCTTATTATTATGATCGATATTGCAGTAGCGCGTGGAGCCGACGATTTTACCGCTGGCCTTGTGCCGGACCACGAAGGTGACGGCTTTTTGTTCCTGCAGCCAGCTCAATGCGGTATCCAGCCAGATTTGTGTTTTTTCAGGTGCGGGTACCGACGTGAAGAATAGTTTCCACAGCTCGCCATCCGCAGCCGCCGCCTGGATATCGGCAAGATGTTCCTGCTGCAACGGCTCCAGGCTGACGTGTTGACCTTGCAGGGTAAAGGGCGTGCATTGCATGGGGCATCCTTTTCAATACGGTTCGATGTTGGTCCAGCCATTAGTGTCCGCGTATTTACCGGTAAATAACAGATACAGATGCGAGATTGTTAACGAATATGGGAGGGCGATGTTTTGATTATGGCAATATAGCAATATTGACGCAAACGCCGGCAGCGATGTGACAATATGCGACAGTGCAGCGCGGATAATGGAAGTACTTTATAGTCCATACTTGCTAACGTAGAAAAAAAACGCTATACTGCAAAGCTGTACAGAATTATGCGGCGTGGCATTGTTGTTGCGATCGCTTTGACCCAGCCCAGTTTAGGAAATCTCATGGCAAATACAGCACAAGCACGCAAACGTGCTCGTCAAGCAGTTAAGCAAAATGCACACAACTCCAGCCAGCGTTCGACGCTGCGCACAGCGATCAAAGCTGTTCGTAAAGCAATCGAAGCCGGCGACAAAGCTGCTGCAGCTACAATCTTTCAATCTTCCGTTTCGACGATTGACCGTATTGCAGACAAAAAAATCATTCACAAAAACAAAGCTGCTCGCCATAAGAGCCGTTTGTCTGCCGCTTTGAAAGCACTGGCTTAATCTGCCTGCTTTGCCAGGCCGGTGTCCCGGTTTGGTAGTGAAGAGATGAAAAACCCGCACGTGTGCGGGTTTTTGTGTTTTTCACGCAGGGTTTGCCTGATTGAGGTCGATCTTTCCCAATCAGGCCAGCCATCCAATTACTTTAGCGGAAAGCCCTCTATCTTGCTGCCGGGCTTGATGTTTTTCTGCTTGAACCAGCCCTGGTTCATTTCCAGCGCATAACGCACCGCTTTCTTGGCGCAGTGGGAATCCAGGGTTTCCGCCTGCATTTCTTCGATATTCACGATTTTCCCCTCGCTGTCCATGAAGGCGACAGACAGCGGGATCAGGGTATTTTTCATCCACATGCAGACGCCGGCCGGAGCGCCAAAGTCAAATACCATGCCTTCATTGGCGCCCATTTTGGTGCGGTTCATCAGGCCTATTTCGCGTTCGGCATCGGTCGCCGCAACTTCCGCCTGGATCAGGTGGATACCCGCTGACAGTTGCTTAACAGGCAATTTTGTTTGTGCGCTGGCATTCGCGGTGAAGGCAAGGGCGACGCAGAGTGATGCGATGGCACGCAAATGAATTTTATGCATGGTGTCCGGGTAGATTCGTTATCGGTAGAGGTTGATTAGACTAATACGCAGGTGTTCCCGCTGCTTTGGTTGAGCGAGGCGCATAGTGTACTACGGCCAATGCAGCCGCGACATGCCCTTATACACGTTGAAACAAATGGCCGTGGGCAACTTGTGATAAGTCTCGGCAGAAAAGAAAAAAGGCAGGTAATCCTGCCTTTGTCGTAAAACCGCGCTGCCGATTATTTCGGTGCAGAAGCGGAGGCCGAAGCTGACGCTGAAGCGGATTCAGCAGCTTTTTTGTGTTTTTTGTGTTTCTTAGGCGCTGGCTTGGATGCTTCTGTAGCAGCGGCGGAAGCAGAAGGAGCGGAAGGAGCAGGGGCTTGCGCAAATGCAGCTGAAGCAAACAGACCAGCAACCAGGGCGGCGATCAATTTTTTCATTTTTTAGTCCTTCGGGGTAGTGTTTAAGAAAACGACGATTCAATGGAATCAAGGCAAATAACGCGAGTTGCGGCGAACGGTTGACAGCTTATTTGTGTCCGAATGCAAAATGGTTAAAATTATTTATGCGCTGGAGCGCGGTTTGCCTGGATGTTCGTTGCCGGTGCCGCTGCCTTCACGCGCGCACTTCCTGCCATTCACCGGGGAGCAGCGGATGCGTCTCCAGTGAAAAGTTGCCAATCGAGCTACGGATCAGCCTGAGTGTGGGCAGACCCGCCGCAGCCGTCATGCGGCGCACCTGCCGGTTCTTGCCTTCCGACAGGATCATGCATAGCCAGCTGGTGGGGATTTCTTCCCTGTGCCGTATCGGCGGATTGCGCGGCCATAGCCACTGCGGCTCCTGGATGTGCTTGACGGTGCAGGGCTGGGTCACAAAATCCCCAAGGTCGAGGGGATTGCGCAATTTCTCCAGTGCCGCCGCTGTCGGCGTCCCCTCAACCTGTACTAGGTAGGTTTTCGGCTGCTTATGGTCCGGGTGGCTGATATTGTGCTGAAGCTTGCCGTCGTCGGTCAGCAAGACCAAGCCCTCGCTATCGGCATCCAGCCGGCCGGCCGGATAGATATTCGGGATATTCAGGTAATCCGCCAGGGTAGGGCGGGTCGGATGCGCTGAAAATTGGCACATCACGTCGTAAGGTTTGTTGAATAAGATAAGTTTCATGCAGGGCGTGTCGATATGATGTGGGCGCGCGGGTCAGTCTGCATGGCGACGGCCAGGCCTAGTCTGCCGGCGTTCTGGACTGGGCGCACCGGTAAAATCGCATGTTAACATGCGCCAGTGTCGCAAAATTATGGCATCTAGTAAAATACTCGTGCATAATACGAAATGGTAGTCTTGTGTCTTATATAAGAGTTAAATGCAAATTTGTTAATGCAGGATCGAATATAGGCATTTAGTGTGGGGCTTCGCGCTACACTGCGAGACTTGTTATGAGCGATAGCGCAAATGCCCGGTCGCCGAAATCTACGGAGAATACGATGTTCCAACATATTAAAGTTCCTGCTGAAGGCAAACAAATCACCGTCAATGCCGACTTCTCGCTGAACGTGCCAGATAATCCTATCATCCCTTACATCGAAGGCGATGGTACAGGCGTTGATATCAGCCCAGTCATGATCAAGGTTGTGGACGCAGCCGTGGCCAAGGCATACGGCGGTAAGCGCAAGATCAGCTGGATGGAAATCTATGCCGGCGAAAAATCCACAAAAGTGTACGGCCCGGATGTGTGGCTGCCTGAAGAAACGCTGAAAGTCCTGAAAGACTACGTCGTTTCCATCAAGGGCCCTCTGACTACGCCAGTCGGCGGCGGCATCCGTTCGTTGAACGTAGCGCTGCGCCAGGAACTGGACTTGTATGTCTGCCTGCGCCCAGTGCGCTATTTCAAGGGCGTGCCATCCCCAGTGCGTGAGCCTGAAAAAACCGATATGGTCATCTTCCGTGAAAACTCCGAAGACATCTACGCCGGTATCGAATGGCAAGAAGGCTCCGAAGGCGCGAAGAAAGTCATCGAATTCCTGATCAAGGAAATGGGCGTCAAGAAAATCCGCTTCCCGGAAACTTCCGGTATCGGCGTCAAGCCGGTATCCCGCGAAGGCACAGAGCGCCTGGTGCGCAAAGCTATCCAGTACGCGATCGACAATGACAAGCCATCCGTGACGATCGTTCACAAAGGCAACATCATGAAGTACACCGAAGGCGGCTTCCGCGACTGGGCTTACGCTTTGGCGCAAAAAGAATTCGGCGCAGAATTGATCGACGGCGGCCCATGGTGCAAATTCAAGAATCCTAAGACAGGCAAAGACATCATCGTCAAGGATTCCATCGCCGATGCGTTCCTGCAGCAAATCCTGTTGCGTCCAAACGAGTACAGCGTTATCGCTACACTGAACCTGAACGGCGACTACATCTCCGATGCGCTGGCAGCCCAAGTCGGCGGTATCGGTATCGCTCCAGGCGCAAACCTGTCCGATTCCGTAGCGATGTTCGAAGCAACCCACGGCACGGCGCCGAAATACGCAGGCAAGGATTACGTGAACCCAGGTTCCCTGATCCTGTCCGCAGAAATGATGCTGCGTCACATGGGCTGGCTGGAAGCGGCAGACCTGATCATCAGCGCGACAGAAAAATCCATCACTGCGAAGAAAGTCACCTACGACTTCGCACGTCTGATGGAAGGCGCGACACAAGTGTCCTGCTCCGGTTTTGGCGACGTGATGATAGAACAGATGTAAGAGCTGGTCTGGAGCGTCCTCGCTCCAGTTTTGCTTTTGATGGAGAGCCGGCTTTGTGCCGGCTTTTTTTATTTTTACAGCATGCTGCGGCTCAGCGCAAACCGTATCAAATCCGCCTGGCCTTCGATGTTCAGCTTGCGCTTGATATTCAACCTGTGGGTTTCCACCGTGCGCACGCTCAAGCCCAGCTCCTGTGCGATATGCTTGTTGGATTTGCCGGTAGCGATGCTTTTCAGGATGTCCTGCTCCCTTTGCGTCAGGGCCGCTGCGGAAGAGGACGTATTGCTGGGTTGCTGCAAGCCGGCGCTGAGATAGGTCTTGCCCGACATCACGGACTCTATCGCCGCGATGATGTGTTCTGCCGGCGCATCTTTCAGCACGTAACCGCGCGCACCGGCCTGCATTGCCTGCGTCACGTATTCCGCCTTGTCGTGCATGGACAGCATGATGACATTCACGCCCGGATAGTCTGCCGCAAAGCGCGCGGTCAGTGCGATGCCGTTGCTGCCGCTTATATTATTCATGCCGTTGTGGCCGTTCAGGTTGATGTCCATCAGCACCAGGTCGATGGGTGTGTCGGCAGCCTTGCGCAGCGCTTCTTCGGCATTGCCGGCTTCGCCGACGATGGCAAAGTGCGAGATGGTTTCCAGCCTGGCCTTCAGGCCGTCGCGCACCAGCGGATGATCGTCGACCAGGAAAATCCTGATATTGGCTTGCTGGCTCATATTGGCGCTCCCGCACCGTCAGGGCCGCTGGGGATGCTGGCGATGACCTGGGTGCCGCTGGTATTGGAATGTACATCAAGCTGGCCCTTGACGGTCTCCAGTCTTTCTTTCATATTGCTTAAGCCTATGCCGCGTTTGGGGTTGCCGGCGATGTCCGCGACGTTGAAGCCGGCGCCATTGTCCGAGATCAGCAGCCTGATTTGCTGCGCGTCCCCGGACAGCAGCATGCTGACTTCGGTCACATGGACCGCATGTTTGTGGATATTCGTCAGCGCTTCCTGTGCCACCCGGAACAGTACAGTATTGCCGACTTCGGAGAGGCCGGCGGTATCGCCGCTTGCCTCGAAATGCACAGGCAATGAGGATGCGGCGGCGAATTCGCCGGCCAGTTGCTCAAACGCGGCGGCAAGGCCCAGGTCGTCCAGCATGGCCGGCCGCAAGTCATGCGAAATCCGGCGCAATTCGCCCAATGCGCCGTTCAATTGGGTGGTGGCGCGCGCGAATGAGGTTCTGGCGGCATCGGTCTGCGCCGGCTGGCTCATCAGCTTGGCCAGCCCGGACTCGATCTGCAGCTTGATCGATACCAGCAACTGGCTCAGTCCGTCGTGCAGATCGCGCGACAGCCGGGCGCGTTCGTCCTCCTGCGATTTGACGACGCTTTGCGCCAGCACTTTCAGTTTTGCCTCGGCGACGCGTGATTCACTGATATTCAGTGCCAGCCCGCACAAGGCGACCAGCAGTGCGCTGGTGATGGCGATGCCGGCAATCCAGACCATCGTACTCTGGATATTTTTGGCGACCTGCACGTCTATCTTGTTCAATGCGCGGTCCACGTCGTCCAGGTAAATGCCGGTACCCAGCATCCAGCCCCATTTTTCCAGCGCAACCACGTAACCCAGCTTGGGCGCCATCTTGTGGGTGGAGGGCTTTTCCCACAGGTAGCGGACGACGCCGCCGCCTTGCCGGGCCTTGGCGATCAGGTTTTGTATGGTGCGATTGCCCTCTGGATCCTTCAGGTCCCACAAGTCGCGGCCCACCAGCTCGGGCTGGCGAGGATGCATCAGGTTGTTTCCATGCATGTCGTAGATATAAAAATAGCCGTCGTTGCCATAGTCCAGTTTGAACAGTATGGCTTTGGCCTCTTCCATGGTTGTAGCGCCTGGCTTATCCAGGGCATACAGGTCCGAGATGGCCGCCATGCCCAGGGTCACGTAATGCTTTAGTTCCGCTTCCTTGCTGGCCATATAGGCCTGTTCTACGGTAGTGCGCTGCTGACGGGCGAGCAGCGTGGTCTGATACAGCACCGCCAGGGCAATGCCGAGAAAAGCCAGCAGCAGCGGGATAATGGCGAACAGGATGATTTTGTAGCGGAGTTTCATTGCATTGCCAGGTTGGGGCGAGCATGCCGGCTGCCGTATTTGTATTGCCGGACCGGGAAGATCTAGCGATTGTATTTGGCGCTTGGGTTTCTGCAAAGAGAAAAAGTGAGCGAGATAGTGGTGGTGCTGCCTGACCGCGCCGCCAAGAACCGGGTGGCGCAATCGAAAATAAAAAAAGCCCCGCGTGAGCAGGGCTTTTTACACAAAACCTGATCGTGAGATTAAGGGTTTTGAATGTTGGAAGCTTGCTTGCCTTTAGGGCCTTGCGTGACTTCGAACGTTACCTTCTGACCTTCTTTGAGAGTCTTGAAGCCGTTCATCTGGATTGCGGAAAAGTGGGCGAACAAATCCTCACCGCCGTCATCCGGAGTGATAAAGCCGAAGCCTTTGGAATCATTGAACCACTTGACGGTACCTGTTGCCATAATGCATCTTTCAAATATAAACTAATCACACGAGCCGTAAAAGCAAGAAACTTAGCGCAAAGCTACCTCCCCCTAAACTTGCTCACTTCTATTGACAAGTGCTGCTTTATCTTGTCAATAAATATCATTCTTGGCGGAAAAAAAGGTAAAGTCAAGAGATTTTGGTGGTCGTTGTGGCATTGTTGTTTTTTCACTTAACCGCAAATCCGGTGAAAGGCAGTGCTTGGGCCTGCCGAGAACTAAATTTGGTGCGTGGATGAGGCCAAAAACATGGCAGGCAAGGCGCCGAAGTTATCAATGCCGCGGCTGCGGGTAGTCCAGGCGGCGGCACGCAACAACGCCGCGCGGTGTTTTGGGCCCATTCCCTTGCGGGTCGGACCACGGTGGCCGATCAAAACGCGTACTGGACTTCGTCCTGGATTGACGGTGTCTCCCGATTTAATTCTTAATGGACCCTGGCCCTTGATGTACAGAAATTGACCTCCATCTGCGGGAAGTACGGAAAACGCGTAACATCTTAAAAAAGGAGCCAAATAATGCTCTTATTATTTAACTCGCTATCGAATCAACGTACTAGAATATACGTATGGGAAACAAGCAAGAAAACGGTACGATACTGGAGCGGCAAGCACAAAAGCTGAAGCCGCCGGCGATGTACCAGGTGACGCTGCTCAATGACGATTACACGCCAATGGAATTTGTCGTGAGCATCATTCAGGAGTACTTTAACAAAGACCGAGAAACGGCGATGCAGATCATGCTGAAGGTGCACAGGGACGGTAGAGGCGTATGCGGCGTATATTCGAAAGATATCGCCTTGACTAAAGTGGAACTTGTTTTGACGCACGCTCGTAAGGCAGGACATCCCCTGCAATGTGTGATGGAGGAAGTATGATTGCGCAAGAATTGGAAGTCAGTTTGCACATGGCTTTTGTTGAGGCCAGGCAGGCTCGTTATGAATTCATCACGGTTGAGCATTTGCTGCTGGCCTTGCTGGACAATCCTTCGGCAGCCGAAGTGATGCGTGCCTGCGCGGTGAATATTGAGGATTTGCGCAAAACCCTGGGCAATTTTATCAGCGACAACACGCCGACCGTGCCCGGCACGAGCGAAGTGGATACCCAGCCTACGCTGGGATTCCAGCGCGTTATCCAGCGCGCGATCATGCACGTGCAGTCCGCTTCCAATGGCAAGAAGGAAGTTACCGGCGCCAATGTGCTGGTGGCGATCTTCGGCGAAAAGGATTCACACGCGGTCTACTACCTGCATCAGCAGGGTGTAACCCGCCTGGATGTGGTCAATTTCATCTCGCATGGCGTGCGCAAGGACCAGCATGTCGATCCGGCCAAATCGTCAGAGGGCGTGGAAGAAGCGCAGGCTGAAGGCCAGCAAAAAGAAAACCCGCTCGACCAGTTCACCCAGAATCTGAACAAATCTGCCGCTGAAGGCAAGATCGATCCATTGATCGGCCGCGACAGCGAATTGGAGCGCGTGATACAGATCCTGTGCCGCCGCCGCAAAAACAATCCTTTGCTGGTCGGCGAAGCCGGTGTGGGCAAGACCGCAATTGCCGAAGGCCTGGCATGGCGCATCACCCAGGGCGATGTACCCGAGATATTGCAGAACGCCATAGTCTTTTCGCTCGACATGGGGGCGTTGCTGGCCGGCACCAAGTATCGCGGCGATTTCGAGCTGCGCCTGAAGGGTGTGCTGAAACAATTGAAGGATACCCCCAACGGCATCCTGTTCATCGATGAAATCCATACCATCATCGGTGCCGGCTCGGCTTCCGGCGGTACGCTGGATGCGTCCAACCTGTTGAAGCCGGCCTTGTCCAGCGGCCAGTTGAAATGCATCGGTGCGACCACTTATACCGAATACCGCGGCGTGTTCGAAAAAGACCATGCCTTGTCGCGCCGCTTCCAGAAGATAGACGTCAACGAACCGACCGTAGAACAGACAGTGCAAATCCTGCGCGGACTGAAATCGCGCTTTGAAGAGCATCATAACGTCAAGTATTCCGCTTCGGCGCTGACTACCGCTGCCGAGTTGTCGGCCCGCTTTATCAATGACCGCCATTTGCCGGACAAGGCAATTGACGTGATCGATGAAGCCGGTGCGGCGCAACGCATCCTGCCGAAATCCAAGCAGAAGAAGACGATAGGCAAGGCCGATATCGAGGACATTATCGCGAAGATAGCGCGCATTCCGCCGCAGACCGTCAACCAGGACGACCGCTCCAAGTTGCAGACGATAGACCGCGACCTGAAAAACGTCGTGTTCGGCCAGGAGCCGGCGATCGAAGCGTTGGCATCGGCGATCAAGATGGCGCGTGCCGGCCTGGGCAAGACCGACAAGCCTATCGGTTCTTTCCTGTTCTCCGGACCTACCGGCGTCGGCAAGACCGAAGTGGCCAAGCAGTTGGCATTTACGCTGGGCATAGAACTGATACGCTTCGATATGTCCGAATACATGGAACGCCATGCGGTCAGCCGCCTGATCGGCGCGCCTCCGGGTTATGTCGGCTTCGACCAGGGCGGCTTGTTGACCGAGGCGATCACCAAGAAACCGCATGCGGTATTGCTGCTGGATGAAATAGAAAAAGCCCATCCTGACGTATTCAACATCCTGCTGCAGGTAATGGACCATGGCACCTTGACCGACAATAATGGCCGCAAAGCGGATTTCCGCAATGTGATCATCATCATGACGACCAATGCCGGCGCTGAAGCTTTGCAAAAGCGGTCGATAGGCTTCAACGACAGCAAGGAAGCCGGCGATGAAATGGCGGATATCAAGCGCATGTTTACGCCTGAATTCCGCAATCGCCTGGATGCGACCATCAGCTTCCGCGCGCTGGACGAAGAAATCATCCTGCGCGTCGTGGATAAATTCCTGATGCAACTGGAAGAGCAATTGCACGAGAAGAAAGTGGAAGCGACTTTCACCGACAACTTGCGCAAGTTCCTCGGCAAGAAGGGCTTTGATCCGCTGATGGGCGCTCGTCCTATGGCACGCCTGATCCAGGACATGATCAGGAAGGCGCTGGCGGATGAACTGTTGTTCGGCAAGCTGGTTAGCGGCGGTAAAGTCATTGTGGACCTGGACGAGAAAGACCAGATCAAGCTGGAGTTTCTTGAGGGCGACAATACTGCTCCGCCGGAAGCCTCGCAAGAAGTCGCGGAAGCCGAGTGATGTCTGGCGTTTGACCGGCAGTCCATAAAAAAAGCCCGAATGTGAATTCGGGCTTTTTTGCTTCCAGCGGGTTCAAATCAATGCTTGCCGGTGCTGCCGAAGCCGCCCGCGCCGCGTTCGCTGCTGTCGAACTCGTCCACCACATTAAACCCGACCTGCAAGACGGGCACGATGATCATTTGCGCCAGTCTTTCCATCGGTTGCAGCACGAACTCGGCCTGGCCGCGATTCCAGGTGGAGACTTTCAATTCACCCTGATAATCTGAATCGATCAGCCCAACCAGGTTACCCAGCACGATGCCGTTCTTATGGCCCATGCCGCTGCGCGGCAACAGCATTGCTGCATAGCCGGGATCGCCGATATGGATCGCCAGGCCGGTAGGGATCAACACGGTTTCGCCCGGCTTGATCGTAATCGCTTCTGTGATGCAGGCGCGCAGGTCCAGGCCGGCGCTGCCTGGGGTGCCGTAGGCCGGCAGCAGTTCTTTCATGCGTTGATCGAGGATTTTGAGGTCGATATTTTTCATCTGTGTTTCTTGGTGGTGGTCAGTAGTTAATTTGGGGAAGGGCTTAAAGTGCGAAGGCTTGCGCCAGCAATTCATAGGACCTGAGTCGAGCAGCATAGCTGCCGGCAACCGTCAGCACGATGATTTCATCGGCGGCAAATTGCTGCTGCAGGGCCAGCATTCTGGCCGAGACTTGTTCCGGCGTGCCGATGATGCTGCGCGGCCGTTCACGCTCGATGATCATGCGGTCGCGCTCATTGAAATTGGCCGAGTCGACCTGGCCGATGCGCGGGACAGGTGCGTTCACACCATACGCCATCTGCAAACGGCGCATGTCGACCGCCAGCGCCAGCTCCTGCGCTTCCAGCTCGGTGTCGGCGCAGATCACGAACACGGCGACGGCGGAATAGGGCTTTGCCTCCAGCTGCGTATTAAAACGGTCGCGGTATTCCTGCGCAATGAAATGGCCATTGTGCGCATTGATGAAATGCGCAAACGCAAAACGTATGCCCAGCTGCGCCGCCAGGTTGCCGCCGAAGTCGCTCGATCCCAGCATCCAGATTTCCGGCGCGGTATCGACCTGCGGCTGCAATGCAACGCCGTAGGCCGGGTGATTGGCGGGCAGCGTGCCGTGCAAATGCCAGATCAGTTCCTGCACTTGCTGCGGAAACAGTTCGCCGCGATTATACGCGCCGGCGGCAACGGCCTGCGCGGTCTTCTGGTCGCCGCCGGGCGCCCGCCCCACACCGAGGTCGATCCGGTTCGGGAACAAGGCCTCCAGCATGCGGAACTGCTCCGCCACTTTGAACGGGCTGTAGTACGGCAGCATCACGCCGCCGGAACCTATGCGTATGCGCTGGGTTGCCGCGCCTATACGCGCCAGCAGCACTTCCGGCGCGCTGTCGCAGACACCCAGCAAGCCATGATGTTCCGCACACCAGTAACGGGTATAGCCGAGCTGGTCGGCGAGCTGCGCCAGCTCTACGCTGGCTGCCAGCGCATCGCGCGCAGTATAGCCTTCTATGACCGGAGATTGGTCCAGTACCGATAATTTGACCGCTGACTTCATGATTGCTGCTTTCTGGTAGTTCCTTGCTTGGAGGCTGTTGCGAAATGGGCCTGCCCAGGCGCGACAACGCCTGGGCAATTTCTCAATCGCCTCTTAATTGATGCGCGCGGCGATCTCGGCGATGAGCTGGCTCGCCAGGGTCTGCTTGTCCGCGCGCGGCAAATTCTTGTGTCCTTGGGCGTCGAACAGCACCAGTTCGTTGTCGTCCTGCCCAAAAGTATGGTGACCGATATTGCCCACCAGCAGGGGGACGTTTTTCTTGGCGCGCTTGGCTGCGCCGTATTGCAACAGGTTTTCCGATTCCGCGGCAAAGCCGACGCAATACGGGCGGTCCGGCAATGCCGCAACTGCCGCGAGGATGTCGGGATTCTGCGCAAACTGCAGCTGCGGCATGTCCTGGGCGCCGGTTTTTTTCAGCTTTTGCGTACTGGCATTGGCAACGCGCCAATCGGCAACCGCGGCGACCGCAACAAAGACGTCCTGTTTGTGCCGGGCCAGCGCAGACATCACTGCGTCATGCATCTGTTGCGCCGTTTGCACCGCGATACGGTTCGTGCCGTAGGGGGCATCCAGCGCGGTTGGGCCGGATACCAGCGTGACCGTGGCGCCGGCTTCATAGGCAGCCTGTGCGACCGCGTAACCCATCTTGCCTGACGACAGGTTGGTGATGCCGCGCACCGGGTCTATCGGTTCAAAGGTGGGGCCGGCGGTGATCAGCACATGCCGGCCGGCCAGCAACTTGGGTTGAAACGATGCGATGATCTCCGTCAGCAGCTCGTCCGGCTCCAGCATGCGGCCCATGCCGACTTCGCCGCAAGCCTGGTCGCCGGCGGCTGGGCCCAGCAGCTGTATGCCGTCTGCCCTCAGTTGTGCGACGTTTCTCTGGGTGGCCGGGTTTTGCCACATTTCCACATTCATCGCCGGGGCGATCATCAGCGGCATGCCGAAAGGACGCGCTATGCATAGCGTGGACAGCAGGTCGTCGCAGGCGCCATGCGCCAGCTTGAAGATGAAATCGGTGCTGCAAGGCACGATGACGATGGCGTCCGCGTCGCGGGTCAGGTCGATATGCGGCATATTGTTGTGGATACGCGCATCCCATTGATCGGTGTACACGGTGTTGCCGGACAGCGCCTGCATCGTGATCGGCGTGATGAACTGCGTCGCCGCCTGCGTCATCACTACCTGCACCTCGGCGCCGGCCTTGCCGAGCGCGCGCGTCAGTTCGGCGGCCTTGTAGCAGGCGATGCCGCCCGTCAAACCGAGAACAATTTTTTTACCGGCAAGCTTCATGTTCAGCTCCTAAGCCTTGGTTTTGCTGCACTTCTTGAATCTTAACCGCTTATTTCTTGACGCGCCTCAGCTCGTCCAGGATGAACAAGCACGCGCCTATGCTGATGGCGGCGTCGGCCACGTTGAAAGCGGCAAAGTGATATTGCTCTTTGTAATGAAAGTCCAGGAAGTCGATCACGTGGCCATACAGCAAGCGGTCGATGACATTGCCCAGCGCGCCGCCCATGATCAGCGCCAGCGCCCAGCAAAACAGGCGTTGCCCCAGGTGCCTTTTCAATAGGTAGACGATGAACAAGGCCGCGCCTATGCCGATGGCGGTAAACAGATAGCGCTGCCAGCCGGAGGCCTGGCCCAGGAAGCTGAACGCGGCGCCGGGGTTATTCCATAAGGTGAGATTGAAAAACGACGTTACCGGCAGGGTCTCGCCCAGCACAAACAGCTTGGCGACGGTGATCTTGGTCAGTTGGTCGAGCAGGATCACCAGAGCCGCCACTCCCAGCCACGGGGCCAGTGACGAACCGGACGATCCAGAGGATGCAAAAGACGGTTTGGACGGGGCAGAGCGTTTTTTGGTTGCCATATTCAGCGTTAAGTGATGGAGGTATTAGCTCCCGCTCCCGTCAGGGAGGGGGAGGAGAACGATGCAGCTAGTATCACGCAAAATGACGATGTTCGCCCGCACCAAACAAATTGCTGATGCAGCGGCCGCACAGGCCCGCATGATCGGCGTGCGTGCCGACATCGGCGCGATAATGCCAGCAGCGCTCGCATTTTTCGTAGGTCG
This sequence comes from Undibacterium sp., assembly GCA_035487495.1. Classification (GTDB taxonomy): domain Bacteria; phylum Pseudomonadota; class Gammaproteobacteria; order Burkholderiales; family Burkholderiaceae_D; genus Undibacterium. The sequence continues at coordinate 27,985 of DATHMC010000079.1, read as the reverse complement.
ATGCGGTCACTATAACGGCCTCGTCGGCTTCGCCGGCAACCTGCTCCACGGTGGCACTGGAGGTGATGAAGATGAAACGCAAATCGTCGGCAAAGCCTTGCAGCAATGCATACTTGGCGCCGCTGGCCTTGATCAGCACTTCCGCCTGCAGCGACGCGCCTATGCTGCCGGCCACGCGCACTTCTTCCAGTTGCTTGGTGACTTCTGCGCGGATCGCGCGCAGCGCCGCAAACTTGTCCAGCAAGGCATCGGCGCCGGCGATTTCAGGCAGCGCATAATAGATTTGCGTGAAGATGGTTTCGTCGCTGTCGGCAAATTCTTGCTTGCCGGCAAACGCCTGCCAGGCTTCTTCCGCGGTGAAGGACAGGATAGGCGCCATCACGCGCAACAGCGCCTGCGTGATATGCCAGATCGCGGTCTGCGCCGAACGGCGGGCGGCGGAAGTGGTGCCGCTGGTGTACAAGCGATCCTTCAGGATATCCAGGTAGAACCCGCCCAGGTCTTCGGAGCAGAAGGATTGCAGTTTGGAGACCACAGGGTGGTATTCAAATTGCTGATAGTGCGCCAGGATATCTTTTTGCAAGACCGCCATATTGGCGATTGCATAGCGATCGATTTCCAGCAAATCGGCCAGCGGCACCGCATCCTTGGCAGGATCAAAGTCCGAAGTATTCGCCAGCAGGAAGCGCAGGGTATTGCGGATGCGGCGATAAGATTCGGTCACGCGCTTCAGGATTTCATCCGAGATCGACAATTCGCCGGAGTAATCGGTGGATGCCACCCACAGGCGCAGGATGTCAGCGCCCAGGGTATCGGATATCTTTTGCGGAGCGACCACATTGCCCTTGGACTTGGACATCTTCTTGCCTTCGCCGTCCACCACGAAGCCGTGCGTCAGCAAGGCCTTGTACGGCGCGCAGCCGTTCAGCATGGCAGAAGTCAACAGCGATGAGTGGAACCAGCCGCGATGCTGGTCCGAGCCTTCCAGATACAGGTCGGCAGGGAAATGCGATTGTTCCTTGTGCGAGCCGCGCAATACGGTCTGGTGCGTCGTGCCGGAATCGAACCAGACGTCCAGCGTATCGCGGTTTTTCACATACATCGGGGCTTCGTCGCCGAGCAATTCGGCAATTTCCAGCTTTTGCCAGGCTTCGATGCCATGCTGTTCTATGCGTTGGGCGATCTGTTCCAGCAACTCGGGTGTGCGCGGATGCAACTGGCCGGTTTCCTTGTGCAGGAAAAAGGCCATAGGCACGCCCCATTGGCGCTGGCGGGACAGCGTCCAGTCAGGGCGGTTGGCGATCATCCCGTGCAGGCGCGCCTGGCCCCACGCCGGAAAGAAGGCGGTTTCGTCTATGCTCTTCAATGCGGTTGCGCGCAGGCTGGGACCGCCGTCTTTCGGCGTATTGCCCATGCTGGCGAACCATTGCGACGTGGCACGGTAGATGATAGGCGTCTTATGACGCCAGCAATGCATGTAGCTATGGTCGAACATGACCAGGTGGAACAGCGCGCCGGCCTCTTCCAGCTTGGAGCAGATGGGCTTGGACGCTTCCCAGATATTCATGCCGGCAAAGAACGGCAGCCAGGAAGCAAATTTGCCGTCGCCCATGACCGGGTTCAGGATGGCGTCATCCTTCATGCCGTGCGCTTTGCAGGACTGGAAATCTTCTATGCCGTAGGCAGGTGCGGAGTGGACGATGCCGGTACCGGTTTCCAGCGTGACGTATTCACCCATGTAAACCGGCGAATAGCGGTCATAGTCGGCATCCAGGTGGGCAAACGGGTGCTTGAATTTGACTTCGGACAAGGCCGCGCCCAGGCAGGTTGCGATGACCTTGCCTTCCAGTTTGTATTTTTGCAGGCTGGATTCCACCATGTCCTGCGCCAGGATCAGCAATATGGTCTCGCCGTTGCGCACGGTTTGCACCAGCGCGTAGGTGATCTCGGGATGCATGTTCAGCGCCTGGTTGGACGGGATGGTCCACGGCGTCGTGGTCCAGATCACGCAGTAGCCTTTGTCGGTCGGCAGCTTGTCCAGCTGGAAGGCGCGGGCGATCTTGTCCTGCTCGGCAAACGGGAAGCCGACGTCTATCGACGGGTCGCGTTTGTTTTCGTATTCCACCTCGGCTTCTGCCAGTGCGGAGCCGCAGTCAAAACACCAGTTGACCGGTTTCAGGCCGCGATACACATAGCCTTTTTCCAGCAGTTTCCCCAGTGCGCGCAGTTCATCCGCCTCATTGCTGAAGTTCATGGTTTTGTAGGGATTGTCCCACTCGCCGAGAACCCCCAAACGGATGAAGTCGGCTTTTTGGCGCTCGATCTGCTCATCGGCATAGGCGCGCGCCTTGGCCTGCACGTCGGCTACCGGCAGGTTCTTGCCATACAGTTTTTCTATCTGGATTTCGATAGGCATGCCGTGGCAATCCCAGCCCGGAACGTATTGCGCATCAAAGCCGGCCATATTGCGCGACTTGACGACGATGTCCTTCAGTATCTTGTTGACCGCGTGGCCGATGTGGATATCGCCGTTGGCATACGGAGGACCGTCATGCAGGATGAATTTGGGGCGATTCTTCGAGGCTTTGCGGATACGCTGATAGATTTTCTTGTCTTGCCACTCCTTCACCCACTTAGGCTCGCGCTTGGCCAGGTCCCCACGCATGGGGAAGGGGGTCTCGGTCATATTGACCGGGTATTTGCTGACTGTTTTGTTCGGCTTGCCGGATTGATTTTCAGACATGGTTTTTCTTCAGTAAGGTATATCGTAATTCAGTTTGTAAGGCGCAGTTTATAAGGCGCAGTTCGGTGCGGCGCACTCTCCGCATTCTCTGGCGCGCCCTGGCTAAAGACTCAGGATGGTCTTCAAATTCGGTCGGTTGCCGAGCTGACTTGCTTGCGGCCCTGTTCATACGCGGCCTGATCCTTCACTTTGCCGAAATAGGCTTTTGCCTGTTCGGCGTCGCGGTCAATGGCAGTGACCAGGGTAGGAAGGTCGATGAATTTCTCTTCATCGCGCAGTTTTTTCAGGAATTCGACTTCGATCAGCTGGCCATAGCAATTGCCGCTGTAGTCAAATACATGGGTTTCCAGCAGCACGCGCCCGCTGTCATCCACGGTAGGGCGTACCCCCAGGCTGGCGACTCCAGGCAAAGGACCCTCTGCCAGGCCATGCACTTGCACGATAAAGATGCCGGTCAACGCAGGGCGGTGATGCGCAATACGCAAATTCAGGGTGGGGTAGCCAATGGTGCGCCCCAGCTTTTGGCCGTGCACGACATGGCCGGAGATCCGGTAAGGGTGGCCCAGCAGCGCTTCCGCTTCGGCAAAATTGCCGCCGGCGAGGGCGGTGCGCACCGCTGACGAAGAAATGCGCACGCCCTTGTTCTGCACCGGGGGCAGGGTTTCGACTTCAAAGCCGTAGCGTTTGCCGGCTTCGGCCAGCATCGCGATATCGCCGGCGCGCTTAGCGCCGTAGCGAAAGTCTTCGCCGACCATCAGCCATTTCACATGCAGGCCTTCGACCAGCACCTTCTGTATGAAGTCTTGCGGCGTCAGCGAGGCAAAATGGGCATTGAAATGCTCCACAATCACGCGGTCGACACCGGCAGCGGTCAACGAAGCCAGGTTGTCGCGCAGATTGGCGATGCGGGTAGGGGCCCGGGACAGGTCGCCCGACATCTGCGCAAAGAAGGCGCGCGGATGCGGTTCAAAGGTCATCACGGCGGCGTCCAGCGACAGGCGTGTCGCCGCTTCGCGCAATCTGGACAATAAAACCTGATGTCCCAGATGCACGCCGTCAAAGTTGCCTATCGTCAACGCACAGGGTGCGCGCGAGGCAGCATTGGGAAGTCCGCGAAATACCTTCATATTGTGAGAGGAACTGCTGCAAAAACCTTAGATTATAAATGCTTTCGCCGGGGTTTCTGCGGTTGGTATGGCGCAGATGCGGGTTTGGCCGGGATATTCAAGCATTTTCGGTCATTTTTCCTTGATTAACGCCCAAACATCTTGCATTTGTCGCCAGACTTAATGGTGATGGTGCGACCACAAGGCATCCGACGACGCCAGGTAGGATTCCACCGCCTCTTTTTGCCCGGTGGCATGGCGCATGACTTCACCGCAGTTGCAGATGCCCTGATAGGGCTGGATATGCGAGCAGGCGGATACTTTTTGCAGGAATACCTGTACCGGCTTGCTGCAGGCTTTGCATTTAAAGGTCAGGATGCGGGTGGGTTTGCTGCTCATTTGTTTCCTCAATATAAACTTGTTTAATTCTATTATTTTGCAGTCAGGCGCCATAGCGACGTCACCTCTGCCGAGCGCGCCGCGTGCAAGGGGTCTTGCGCGTCGGAAGCGCGCGGGTGATGCGGGCGTATATCCGACTTGCCCAATACCTTTAGCCCCGCGCCGTCTATCAGCGCCAGCAACTCTTCCCTGGAGCGCAGACCGAGGTGTTCGGCCAGATCGGACAGGATCAGCCAGCCTTCGCCCTTCGGTTCCAGGTGGGCCGCCAATCCGCTCAGGAAGCCGCGCAGCATGCGGCTATCAGGATCATACACCGCATATTCTATCGGCGAATTCGGCCTGGCCGGCACCCAGGGCGGATTGCAGACCACCAGCGGGGCGCGGCCTTCAGGGAACAGGTCTGCCTGGATCACCTCTACCTGTGCTTGCACGCCCAGATTGCGCAGGTTCTCGCGCGCGCAAGCCAGGGCTCGCTGATCCTGGTCGGTGGCGACGATGCGCCGGATGCCGCGTTTGGCCAGAACGGCAGCCAGGACGCCGGTGCCGGTGCCGATGTCGAAAGCCAGCGCCGTAGACGGCAGCGCGGCATCGGCCACCAGGCTGACGTATTCGCCCCTGACCGGGGAAAACACGCCATAATAGGGATGAATCCGTGCTTGCAGCGCAGGAATTTCCACCCCTTTCTTGCGCCATTCATGCGCGCCTATCAGGCCCAGCAACTCCCTCAATGAGGCGACAAAAGGCTCGGACACCTTGCCATAGGCTTCGCAGCAAGCCTGTTGCACGTCCGGTGCGCGGCGCAGCGGTATGCGGTAATCCGCCTCAAAAGGCAATAACAGCATTGCCAGCGTGCGCGCTCTTTGCGATTGCGCCTGCCTGTGCAGATGGAAGGCCTCGGTCGGCGAAGACGGGGTTTTGACCGGCTTGCGCGACTTCCCTGGCTTGTGTTCGATGCGGCGCGCCAGTGCCTGCAGCAATTGGCGGGCGTTCTGGAAATCGCCGCGCCACAGCAGCGCGGTACCCTCGCAGGCCAGTCTATAGGCGGTATCGGCGGTGATGCGGTCGTCGGCGATGACAACGCGCTTCGGCGGCGGCGAGCCGCTTTCGGAATGCCAGCGGGCAGAACGGGTCTCGCCGTCTTCGGTCCAGCTAATGACGGGATAATCGCTCACGGGGTCCTCTTGGTTGGGCTTTAAATGAATTGAATTGCTTGAATGGCATTTTTGCGGCATGAAGCCGGGCAAGTCCCGGTGCAGGCATATCCATTAAAACCCAGCAGTTTAACAAAAAACAGCGCGGATACAGGCAAAAAGCCAAAACATGCAGGCAAATTATGGCGCCGCGCCCGGCAAGGCAAGGTCGCGTTCTAGTCGCGTATGCCTTCCACGCTGAACGACAAGGTCACCTCATCACTGACAAAGGGCACATAGCGGCCGACACCGAAATCGCTGCGCAGTATCTTGGTGAAACCGTTCGCCCCGCACGCCTGCTTGAAATAGATGAACATGAAACGGCAGTTGAAGTGGGTGATTTCGAAACTGGCCGGCCTGGTGACGCCTTTGATGGTCAGCTCGCCGTCTACCTGCACCAGTTTGTCGCCGTCAAAGCGCATATTGCTGGATTTGAACAATATCTGGGGAAATTGTGCCGTATCGAAGAAATTGTCCGAGCGCAGGATCTTGTCGAAGATCTCCGATCCTGTGCTGACCGAGCCGGCGTCGATGACCATATTGATGGCGCCGGTCTTGGCTTCAAGGTCGAGTTCTATCATGCCTGAATTACTGTCAAAGCGTCCACGCTGATAGGACAGGCCCCAGTGATGGTATTCAAAGCTGGAATAGGTATGTTCGGGGTCGATGATGTAGCGATCCGCCGCAAATGCGCTGCCGGCAGCCGATGTCGCCAGGGCCAGGACGACGAGTAAGCTTTTTGAGAGTGACACGTTTTCCCCGCTGTTGAACGACCGTATGGCAGTGCCTGCACTTTCATACGGTCGAGCTTATCATAACAACACCCGTCATCGGTAGCATGCGCTACTATCGGTGAAATGAACTCCAGATACCGGTTAATTCCGCGATTTATCCGGCTGGTTCAAGGTTTGACGAATTTCAGGGTCATCCTGTCGCTTTCGCCTATGGCCTGATAGGCGTCCCTGTCTTTATCCTTGTTGGCGTAGGTTGGCGGCAGGGCCCACACTCCGCCTTCGTGTTCGGCATTGTCCCTGGGGTTGGCATTGATTTCCGATTGGGCGGCCAGTTTGAATCCCACGCTTTCCGCTATTTTGACGATATAGGCTTCATGCACGTAGCCCGTGCCGGCTTTGGGGTCCTGGGGCTTGCCGGCAGGCAGGCGGTGCTCCACAACGCCGAATACGCCTCCCTTCTTCAGGCTGTCATAGGCTGTCTGGAAGACGCTTTTGACATTGGATTCGCCACCCGCGTCCACCCAGTTGTGGATGTTGCGGAAGGTGAGTACCAGGTCGGCGCTGCCTTGGGGCGCATAGTCCTGTTTGCCGGGCGGCTCAAAAATGCCTAACTGTACCTTGTCATAGACCGCCGGATCGGCTCCCAGTTTTTGCTTGAGCCGGGCTATGCTCCTGCGCGAAAATTCGCTGCTGGCATTCGGATCATTGGCTGCGGCGATCAGTTTGCCCTGGCCGCGTAGGTAAGGCGCGAGAATTTCGGTATACCAGCCGCCGCCCGGCGACAATTCCACTACCGTGAAGTCCGGTTTGATGCCGAAAAAAGTCAGGGTCTCATACGGGTGGCGCGCGCTGTCGCGAGCCGCATTGGCCGGGCTGCGCTGATTGCCGGCGATCGCCGTCTTCAAGGCCTGGTCGGAAGCTTCCGGCGCAGCTTGTGCGGCGCCCATGAATGCGCCCGCGAGAGCGTAGCCGAGTGCAATGGTTTGAAAAAACTGTCTCATGATTCTCTCCAAAGAGATGATTGATCTTGGTTTGCGGCGATGGCGGCACCGTGCGGAAGGGCGGTGCGCAACTTTGACCGCTTCACCCTGAATTGGTTCGGAAGCAGTGCAGGATGATTGTGGAACCGCCTTCGTATGTCAACGAAGAAGAACGCATATTTACATGGGGCGCCGCGATCCGAAGCCAACGGCAAGTGGCTGCGCCTGCAATATCCGTCGGTGCACTTGGCAAGCTATTTCAGCGGCTATAGAGAGCTATACAGGTTCCGTGAGCAGCGCAAGAAAGCGCTGGGAGATAAATTTAATCTGAAACAATTCCACGAAGAGTTCGTGAGTTACGGTAGCGCGCCGGTGCACATGACCAAGAGTCTGATGGTGAAGCGCTGAGGCGCCTGCAAGGCATTTACGGATTGGATTTTGCTGTTTCAAATGCTGTTGTCCATGCACCGTCGCCGGCGGGCGGCGCATGGACAGGCCAGGTACTGCCACTATTGATTAACTGTTTGAGCGATTGCCGAGGAAGGATTTGGACAAGGACTGCAACAAGTCTGCCACGCCGCCGGCTCCCGCTTCGGGCACGGTGCCGTCTGGCGTCAGGTGATTAACCACGCCAGGCAGCATCTCCGCCAAATGGCTCGCCGCGTCGTCGTGTGAAATGCCGGCTGCGTCGGCCAGTTGTTGCAATTGGCCGTTGCCTAGCGCCTGCTTGATCTGGTCTGCCGAGATCGGCAGGTTTTGTCCTGTGCCTACCCAGGAACCGACAACGTCGCCCAGGCCGGATTGCTGCAGCGTTGAGATCAAGCCCTGTAAGCCGCCGCTTTGCGGATTGGACAGCATGCCTATCGCCGCTTGCATCAATTTTGCTTTAGGATCGCCGTTCGGATCCTGGTTGCCGCCCAACATGCCTAGTGCTGTGTCTAAGAGTCCCATGATATTCCTTTCAGGAAGTGATGATGAAGTTGCCGTTGACTGCGCCTCAAGTACTGTTTAGTAAGCGTATTTCGTGCTATTTCCTGTTACATGCCGCCCCATGCTGCGTTCAACACTGCAATGGCAGCCAGGCCGGCGGTTTCGGTGCGCAATATCCTAGGCCCCATCGATAGTGCCAATACGCCTTGTTTCACTGCCAGATCTTCCTCGGGTTCAGAAAATCCTCCTTCCGGTCCCACCATCAGTGTAACCGCTTGTGCCGGATGGTGGCGCGACCAATCTGCCAGCGACAGCTCGGCGCGTGGCGTCAGGATAATACGTTTATGCATATCCTGCTGGCCCAGCCATTTATTGACATCCATTAACGGCGCCAGATGCGCCAGGCGATTGCGGCCGCATTGTTCCGAAGCTGAAACGATAATGCTTTGCCAGTGCGCCTGCTTTTTCTCAGCACGTTCGGCTGACAGCCTGACCACGCAGCGTTGTGCGGACAGGGGTTGTATCGTGGAGGCGCCCAGTTCTATGGATTTTTCTATGATCCAGTCCATCTTGGACGCTTCGGGCAGCGCCTGGGCCAACGTCAATGCGTAAGGCAATTCTGTTTCGCCGGGCAGGAAAACTTTTATTTCGGCATCGGCCTGCTTTTTGCCGACATGGGTCAAGGTCGCGACAAAAGAGCCGCCTTCGCCATTGAACAGGCAGATGCTGTCGCCTATATTTTGGCGTAATACGAAGACGTGGTGTGCCACTTCATCCGGCAGGTTGATCACGGAGCCGATCGCAAGCGGCATGGGACAATAAAAACGGGGCATAAATAAATTCTGAAAAAATCTTGATAGGTAATGCAGGTAGCAAGTGGTAATCCGAATCCTAAGCTCATTACCGCTGGAAAGATACTCCAGGAAACGGCAGCAGCGAGAATCCCGCAGCTGTCTGACGATGTGTGGGCTGCTTTGCAGCGCTTCGCGCATCATACGATGCGGCTATGTTTCATCGTCGGCGTATTGCAGGGAAGTAAGTCACGCCGGTCAAAATAGGGTGATATAAAAGCGGCAATTGTAATATGCGCGCTGCGCTCTGGTAAAATAATGGGCTTTGCAGAACCTAGCATGTTCTGCCTTGCATCATTGTTAAGTTTCTCAAAATTATCCCAGACTACCACTGACCGCCATGACTTCTCCTCTCCAGCCAGCAACAATCACCAAAATGGCCAACGCGATACGCGCATTGGCAATGGATGCAGTACAAAAGGCCAATTCCGGTCACCCCGGCATGCCTATGGGGATGGCGGATATCGCTGTTGCTCTGTGGACAGAACATTACCGTCACAATCCCCGCAATCCAAAATGGATCAACCGCGACCGCTTTGTGCTGTCCAACGGCCACGGTTCCATGCTGCACTATGCATTGCTGCACCTGACCGGCTATGACCTGAGCATGGATGAGTTGCGCAACTTCCGCCAACTGCATTCGAAGACGCCCGGCCATCCTGAAGTGCATATCACCCCAGGCATAGAAACCACCACCGGTCCACTGGGACAGGGCATCACCAATGCGGTCGGCATGGCGCTGGCGGAAAAACTGCTGGCGGCAGAATTCAACAAGCCGGGCCTGGATGTAGTCGACCATCACACTTATGTCTTCCTCGGCGACGGTTGCCTGATGGAAGGCATTTCGCACGAGGCTTGCTCGCTGGCCGGCACGCTGCGCCTGAACAAGCTGATCGCCCTGTGGGACGACAATGGCATTTCTATCGACGGCCATGTGGAAGGCTGGTTTACCGACAATACGCCCAAGCGTTTCGAGGCCTATGGCTGGAACGTGATCCCTGCGGTGGATGGGCATAACGCCGCTGCGGTATCGCAAGCGATCGCCGCCGCCAAATTGTCCGACAAGCCGACGCTGATCTGCTGCAAAACCGTGATCGGCAAGGGTTCGCCGAATATGGAAGGCACCCATAATGTGCACGGCGCCGCATTGGGCGACAAGGAAATCGCTGCGGTACGCAGCCATCTCCAGTGGGATTACGCACCGTTTGAAATCCCGGCCGACGTCTACGCTGCCTGGGATGCCAAGGCCAGCGGCCATGCACTGGAAGCCGATTGGGATGGCGTGTTCAAGGCTTATTCCGAACAATTCCCGAAAGAAGCGGCCGAGCTGTGCCGCCGCATGAAAGGCGAACTGCCGGCCAATTTCGACGAAGTGGTCAAGGCGGCCATCGCTTCTTGCGTGGAGAAGAAAGAAAACATCGCGACCCGTAAAGCCAGCCAGAATGCGATCCAGGCGTTTGCGCCGTCGCTGCCTGAATTCCTCGGCGGCTCTGCCGACCTGACAGGTTCCAACCTGACCAACTGGAAAGAATGCGTCGCAGTGCGCGGCAACCAGGCCGGCAACCACATCAACTACGGTGTGCGCGAATTCGGCATGAGCGCGATGATGAACGGTATCGCCTTGCATGGCGGCTATATCCCGTTCGGCGCAACCTTCCTGACCTTCTCCGACTATAGCCGCAATGCGATCCGCATGGCGGCGCTGATGCAAATCCGCACGCTGTTTGTGTTCACCCACGATTCCATCGGCCTGGGCGAAGACGGCCCTACCCATCAATCGGTGGAGCACGTCTCCAGCCTGCGCCTGATCCCCAACCTGGATAACTGGCGCCCTTGCGATACCGTTGAGTCTGCCGGCGCCTGGGCGCACGCGGTGAAGCGCCACAACGGTCCAAGCACCCTGATTTTCTCGCGCCAGAACCTGCCTTACCAGGAGCGCACTGCAGCGCAGATCGCCGACATCCAGCGCGGCGGCTATGTATTGCAGGATGCTGCAAATGCCAAGGCTGTATTGATCGCTACCGGCTCCGAAGTGGAACTGGCCGTCAAGGCTGCGGCAGAACTGGCGCAGCAAGGCACGTCGGTGCGTATCGTATCGATGCCGTCGACCGACGTCTTCGATCGCCAGGACGCCGCTTACAAGGCGAGCGTATTGGGCAAGAATTTGCCGCGCATCGCGATTGAAGCCGGCGTGACTTCCTACTGGTACAAATATGTGGGCCTGGAAGGCGCAGTCGTCGGTATCGACACCTTCGGCGAATCCGCGCCTGCCGGCGTGCTGTTCAAGCATTTCGGTTTCACGGTTGAGCATGTCGTCAATGTTGTCAACGAGACCGTCAAGAAAAACCAGGCATGATGAATGTGATTTTGCGTCGTGCCGTGGCGGCAGATGCGGTAGCAATCGCAGAAGTGCGGATTAAAAGCTGGCGCGCGACTTATCGCGGCATGATGCCGGATGCCTATCTGGACGAGATGAAGCTGGAAGACAGCGTAGCGCACTGGACCAAGATACTGGAAGCGGCCAGCGACAAAGTGTGTGTGTTCGTGGCGGAAAGCGAAGGCGGGATCGTCGGTTTCGCTTCCGGCATGCTGCTGCAGGAAGAAAAATTCGGCCTGAACGCCGAACTGACCGCGGTGTACCTGAATCCTGAGATGCAAGGTTCAGGCATAGGCCGGCGCATGGTGCAGGAAGTAGCGCAAGCCTGCCAGGCCAAGGGCGCCACCGGGTTATTGGTATGGGTCATATCCGGCAATAAGCCGGCCCGGAAATTTTATGAGCGCCTGGGTGCAGAGCTGCTGATAGAGCAGGGCTTCAACTGGGACGGCATGGATTTGCAGGAGGTCGGCTATGGCTGGAAGGATTTGGGGGCGTTATCCGCCGATTCTTCCAGGATTCGCCGGAATTTGCATTGATAAATGAAATGCCGCCGCAATATCTGTCAGTAAAAGCGGCGGTGTATGGCAATTTAGTGGTTTGTTTAGAGGTAATGCCGTTCAGTTAAGCATTCTCCCCCGGTTTGTCGTCCCCGCATGGGCGGGGACCCAGTGGTTTGCGCCAGTACGACACTAGATTCCCGCCTGCGCGGGAATGACACCGATTGGCGTTTTTTTCTTAATTAGACAGCATTACTTTATAGTGACTTGTTTGAGTTAGTTCGATTTTATTACCTTTCTCCAGGAGAAGCTCCATGACGATTCGCGTCGCAATCAACGGCTATGGCCGTATCGGCCGCAATATCCTTCGTGCCCACTACGAAGGCGGTAAGAAGCATGACATCCAGATCGTTGCGATCAACGACCTCGGCGATGCTAAATCGAATGCCCACCTGACCCGTTACGACACTGCGCATGGCAAATTCCCCGGCACTGTGACCGTGGACGGCGACTACATGATCGTCAATGGCGACAAGATCCGCGTATTCGCGGAACGCAATCCGGCCAACATCCCCTGGGGTGCCGAAGGCGTGGACGTCGTGCTGGAATGCACAGGCTTCTTCACCACCAAGGAAAAAGCATCCGCCCACATCGCCGGCGGCGCCAAGAAAGTCATCATCTCCGCTCCAGGCGGTAAGGACGTCGACGCCACCGTCGTGTATGGCGTAAACCACAATGTATTGAAATCCACCGACACCGTGATTTCCAATGCATCCTGCACCACCAACTGCCTGGCACCGCTGGCCAAGTCCCTCAACGATGCTGTCGGCATCGTCAACGGCCTGATGACTACAGTGCATGCCTACACCAACGATCAGGTGTTGACAGACGTGATGCACGAAGACCTGCGCCGCGCCCGCTCCGCTACCCAAAGCATGATCCCTGCAAAAACCGGCGCAGCGGCGGCGGTCGGCCTGGTATTGCCAGAACTGAACGGCAAGCTGGATGGCTACGCTATCCGCGTTCCGACCATCAATGTTTCCATCGTTGACCTGTCCTTCATCGCTGCGCGTGACACGACTGTTGAAGAAATCAACAAGATCATGAAAGACGCATCGGAAACGCCAGCGTTGAAAGGCATCCTGAATTACAGCGACGACTTGCTGGTATCGGTCGACTTCAACCACAACCCTGCTTCCAGCACTTTTGACTCCACGCTGACAAAAGTATCCGGCCGCCTGGTCAAGGTATCGTCCTGGTATGACAACGAATGGGGCTTCTCCAACCGCATGCTGGACACCACCATCGCGCTGATGGACGCAAAATAATCGAAGCTGTTTGAAAACAGTTTGATATTTGATGGATACCCCGAACTTTTCGGGGTATTTTTTTGTCCAAAGCTCGCCGGTCGCCTTGGATCGGCACTTTTCGGAGACTTGACCCATGTTAAATGCCAGGAAACTCGTTTCAGACAATAGGGGATTTCTGCTGTTCCTGTTTTGCATGCTGATGGTGCGCAGCGCGCTGGCCGACTGGTATCTGGTGCCGTCCAGCTCCATGTATCCTACCCTGGTGGAAGGCGACCGGGTGATCTGCGATCGCGTGGCCTACGACATCAAGCTGCCGTTTACCGATGTGATCGTCAAACACATCGCCGATCCGCAGAGGGGCGACATCGTCACCTTCAGTTCGCCGGAAGACGGCACCCGCTTGGTCAAGCGCCTGATCGCCGTTCCCGGCGACGTGGTGGAAATGAAAGATGAGCACCTGGTCATCAATGGCGTCAAGGCGGATTACCGCTTGCAGGCCACCGCCGACAACAAGCATTTGACGCCGCAGCGCGAATACCCGGGCGAGCAACTGGTACTGCATGAAAGCCTGGGCAAGCTGCAGCACGGCATCATCGTGATGCCCGGCAGGATGGCGATGCGCAGTTTCGGGCCGGTGACAGTGCCGGACGGCCAATACCTGATGCTGGGCGATAATCGCGACAACAGCAAGGATTCCCGTTATATCGGTTTTGTGAAGCGGGAATTGATTACGGGCCAGGTCAAGCGCCTGTTGTTTTCGCTGGATAGTGATAATTATTATTTGCCGCGGTGGGAGAGGATAGGGGCGGCGGTTTAGCTTTTATTGGGCTGTGCCCTGATGCCCGCACGGTGTTTGACGAGCTTGGCGCTTATGACCTCATCTGAATTCTGAGATTGCTGGCCGGGGGTAGCCCGGCGGCTACTTACTTTCTTTGCTTCGCCAAAGAAGAGTAAGCAAAGAAAGGCGACCGCAGACTTGCCCTACGGGTGATGGCGCATGGCGCCATCACATTTTGTGCGTTACAAAAAATGGGAAACAGACGAAACTCGCCTGCGGCTCAGACAACGTCTGTTTCTGATCCATTTTCTGCAAAGCACAAAATGCCGCGTCCCGAGCGGATGAAGGTCAAAAGCCCCCCAACACCCAAATCGAGCCAACCCAATTTAACGGGGAAAGTTTTATTCAATATTGGAGGATCTGGTTGTCGTTGTTTTTGACTTTGACCTTCAACCGCTTGGAGCCTCGCCGATTGTGCGGTACAGAAAATGGATCAGAAATGGCCGTTGTCCGAGCGTAGCGAGTTTCGGCCATTTCCCATTTTTTGTACTGCACAATCGGGAACCCGAAGGGCGAGGCTTGCGGTCGCCTTTTTTTGCTTACTTTTTTTGGCGAAGCAAAAAAAGTGAGTAGCATGCCGGGCTACCCCCGGCCAGCAATAACAAAATTACGCGGCAGGTAGTCAATATGCAAGCTCATGAAAATGCCTGCAAGCCGCAAGCCAGGCTCAAACAGCCTGCGACTCCACATATCCCAATGTCGCAGAAATCTGCGCAGCAGTATTGATCAAATCCCCCAGCCATTCTTCCTGCAGCCGATCGGCCGGCGCCGAGATGGACAGGCCGGCGATCATTCTGCCGCTGTCGTCGCGGATGCCGGCTGCCATGCAGCGCACGCCCAGCTCCAGTTCTTCATTATCCCTTGCGTAGCCGTATTCGCGCACGGCCCGCAATTCGCCTTCCAGCTTGCTGAGGTCGGTGATGGAGTTCTTGTTGTGGCCGGCGAGGCCGGTGCGCGTTGCATACGCGCGTATGGCCTTCGGCTCATCCAGGGACAGGAATAATTTTCCGGTAGAGGTCAGGTGCAAAGGTGCGCGGCCGCCGATGGCGCGCACCACCTGCATGCCTGAGCGCTCCGAGAAGGCGCGGTCTATATACACAATCTCATCGCCCTGGCGCACCGACAGGTTCACCGTCTGATGGGTCTGGCGGTGCAGCGAGCGCATGAATTCCAGCGCCGCTTCGCGCACGTTCAAACGGCTTTTGACGATATTGCCCAGTTCCAGCAAGCGCATGCCCAGCCGATACGTACCCGGTTCCGCGCGGTCGACGAAGCGGGTGGTGACAAGGTCGTTCAAGATCCGGTGCGCAGTGGACGGATGCAGCCCGGTTTCTATGGCCAGTTCTTTCAGGCTGACGGGATCCTGGTAACTGGACAAGACATCGAGCAGCGATACCAGGCGTTCTATCACCTGTATCGAAGTCTTGTCACTAGCGGATTCGTTTTTCATAATATGGTTGGTGCGATGCAATAACTCATGTTATACCACAATGTGAAAAGTACGTCAGCTTACTGTGGAAAAAAATCTCCTTCGCCTAAAGGATAAAAATTTCCCTTGTTCAAGCAGATCGGAGAGCGAAGCCGTTCAGCGCCGTGCAAATATTGCCGGCATAGCCAGTCCTGTTAAAATTCGCTTGCAGGCTTGCTGATTGGATAGGTAGGTATAAGAAACGATCCGCGGGCAATTGATGATTTTTACCTAAGGTAGTGCATGTCCAATCAAGAACAGCCGGTCAGCGAATTCAAAAGCAAGAGCGGTATCCAAAGAATATTTTCTGCATTTTTTTATTCCATCGACGGTTTTAAAAATGCCTGGAAGAACGAACATGCATTTCGGCAAGAGCTGGTTCTGGTCGTCATCGGCGCGATCGTCGCGCTGGCACTGCCGGTTTCCGCCTTTGAAAAGCTGATGATGATTTCAGTGCTGGTATTGATCCTGGTAGTCGAGTTGATCAATTCCGCAATAGAGGCGGTGGTGGATAGGGTGTCGCTGGAGCGCCATACCCTGTCCAAGAATGCCAAGGACTTTGGCAGCGCAGCGGTATTGCTGACTTTCCTGATTGCGGTGGCGACCTGGGCAGTGGTCTTGTTTAACCGCTTCTATTATTGATCTGCAAGAATGTCGTGCCTGTGGGCACAACATTCAGTATTTCTTCTTTTAGATGCTGGAAATCAGTTCCAGCATGGCCTTGAACAGGGGGCTGTCCTGGTCAGCCAAAGCGTCGCAAATCGTCAGGTGGTTTGCCTGCGGTAGCGCGATGTCTGCGCGGTGGCGGGCTTGCCAGGCATGGGCTATCAGGCCGGTCTGGCGCTTGAATTCATCCGATTCCAATCCACCCACCGCCGTAATAAACGGTATCGGGTGCGATTGCGGCAGAAAGCCAGGCGACAGGCTTAGTGCGCGCTCCGGCGTCAATTTCAGGTCTACATTGACAAATTCCGCATGCGGCACCGGTGTCAGGTCGTACAAGCCGGAAGCCAGCACGCCGGCCTTGATCAGGTTGGCAGGCAGATCGTTCGCATAGGCCGGCCATTGCGCGGCCATCATCATCGCGGCCAGATGGGCACCGGCAGAATGGCCTGCGATCACAATGCGCTGCGGATCGATATCGTATTTCTCCACATTCCGGTATAGCCAGGCCACGGCGCGCAATTGCTGCTGCACGATTTCCTCCACGCTGGCCCCGGACGCCAGCGTGTAATTGGTCAGCGCGACATTGACGCCGGCATTGGTAAATCCCGGCGCTATCATCGAAAAATCGAACTTGTCCAGCGAACGCCACCAGCCGCCGTGGATAAACACCAGCAAAGGGCCGCCTGCAGCACGGGTAGGGAAGATGTCCAGTCTTTCGCCCGTGCTGTCGCCGTACATCAGGTCGTACAGGCCCGCGTTGGTACGCCGCACCAGTGCCGACTGCTTGACCCAGCGCGTAAAAATATACGGATGATCGGGAATGCCGGCGCGCGCATTGTATTGCTGGTTATAGTATTCGGAAGGATTTTGCATGAGGGGGAGGAATCGGAAAAAGCCGTATGGTAACCGAAAGGGGATAGACTACGCAGTGTCCGGCAATCTTCCCGCCACCAGCAGGAATATTTGTTTTCGGCTTATTTAAGCCCTACACTAGCCGCTTTCCCGAGTTACACGCCAAAATACACCAGCAGAATATCCATGATCCCAGTTATCTCCTCCACTCAGAACACCACGCTGTCGCCAGCATTGGACGCTTGCATCAATAATAAAACCAAGCCGCTGGGCAGCCTCGGCAGGCTGGAAAGCCTGGGCAAGCAGATCGGGCTGATACAGCAAAGCACGCAACCGGCCTTGAGCCAGCCCTCCATCATCGTTTTTGCCGCTGACCATGGCATTTGCGCGGAAAATATTTCCGCCTACCCGCAGAGCGTGACCTGGCAGATGGTGGAAAATTTCCTGGCGCAGGGGGCTGCGATCAATGTCTTTGCACGGCAGAACGGCATCGCGCTGCACATCGTGGATGCCGGTGTGAACCATGACTTTGGACAGCGCGATCAATTGCTCGACTGCAAAGTGGCAATGGGTTCGCGCAATTTCGCGCAGCAGGCGGCAATGTCGGCAGAGCAGTGCAGCCAGGCAATACAACAAGGAAAATCCCTGGTAGCGGATCTGCCCGGCAATGTATTGGGCTTTGGTGAGATGGGCATAGGCAATACCACGGTGGCCGCGGCATTGATGCACAAGCTGACCGGCATCCCTGTCGCAGAGTGCGTGGGCGCGGGCACCGGCTTGTCTGCCGAGGGTGTCTTGCACAAGCAGCAGGTGATAGAAAAGGCGGTCGCCCTGCATGGGGGAGTAACGCAACCGCTGGACATCCTCGCCACCTTTGGCGGCTTTGAAGTGGCGATGATGGTTGGCGCGATGCTGGAAGCGGCGGCGCGCCGCATGGTCTTGCTGATAGACGGCTTTATCGTGAGCTCGGCCTTGCTGGTGGCGGCAAAACTGCAGCCGGCGATCCTCGACTACTGCGTCTTTGCGCACCGCTCGGATGAAAGCGGCCATGCGAAAATGCTGGAGGCCCTGCATGCCCAGCCTTTGTTGCAACTGGACCTGCGCCTGGGAGAGGGCACCGGCGCGGCGCTGGCTTACCCGCTGTTGCAGGCTGCGGTGAACTTCATGTGGCAGATGGCGACCTTCGAGTCGGCCAAGGTCAGCGGCAAAAGCTAGGAGCTTGCCGTGCACCAACTACGCCTGTTCTTTGTCGCGCTGCAGTTCTTTACCCGCATCCCCATCCCGCGCTGGGTAGGATTCGATGCCGCCTGGCTGCATCAGGCGGCGCGCTATTTTCCTGCGGTCGGCTGGGTGGTGGCTGCGTGGACGGCATCGGTCTATGCGCTGGCGTTGATGATCTGGCCGCAGCCGGTCGCCGTCGTGTTGTCGACTGCCGCCGGCATCTGGCTGACGGGGGCGTTCCATGAAGACGGCTTTGCCGACGTATGCGATGGTTTCGGCGGCGGCTCTGCTCCAGACCGCGTGCTGGAGATCATGAAGGATTCGCGGGTCGGCGCGTATGGCGCGATAGGCATAGTGTTGATGCTGATCATGAAATGCACCGTGCTCGCCAGCCTGCCTGCCGGCTGGGTGGCGTTCGCATTGCTGATCGCGCACCCGCTGTCGCGCCTGATGGCGGTGAGTTTGATCTGGCGCCTGGAATATGCGAGGCAGGAGGGCAAGGCCAAGCCGCTGGCACAGCATATGTCGCAGGCGGAATTTGCAATCGCCTGTATCAGCGTATTCTTGCCGATAGCCGTCCTGCTGAATTGCAAGGGCTTCCTGCTGCCGCATTTCCTGATCGGTTTGCTACTGCTGGTGCTGGCCGGCCTGTGGCTGGCACGCATGTTTGTGCGGCGTATCGCCGGCTATACCGGCGACTGCCTGGGGGCGGTGCAGCAACTTTCCGAGCTCGCTTTTTATCTGGGATTTGCTGCGGCCATTGCCAGGGTGGGGTAGGGCGGTGCAACTGTACCTGATTCGTCATCCGCAGCCTGAAGTCGCCCGCGACATCTGTTATGGGCAGTCTGATATGCCGGCTAACGGCGCGCACGGCGAGCAGGTGTTGAAGGCGCTGACAGCGATCTTGCCTGCAGGCATAGCCGTGATATCCAGCCCTTTGCAACGCTGCGCGGTCCTGGCGCAGCGTCTGGCCGAGGCCATGCATAGTTACCCGCCGGTGCTGGACGCACGCTTGATGGAAATGAATTTTGGCGCCTGGGAAATGCGCCGCTGGGATGACATTCCCCGTGCCGAAGTGGATGCCTGGGCGCAAGACACTATCCAGTATCGGCCGGGCGGCGGCGAAAGCGTGATGGAGATGGCTGCGCGCGTGATCGCATTTTTGAGCGATGTGCAGCGTCGGCGTGCTGGCGGGATGGCGCTGGTCTGTCATGCCGGCCCCATCCGTTTAATACTGGCATATCGGGCCGGAATGTCGCCGGCGGAACTGGCGCAGGAGGCCGCATCGGTCCAGCGCGAAATCCAGTTTGGGCAATGCCTGCCATGGGATGTGCCGGCGGCGAAATGATCTTGTTGGCTTGATATTTTTCCTGAAATATCAAGGGCCGGCGCTCATGGCGTCCGCCTGTCCAGGCGGCCCGGTTGCTGTATGCAACCGGAGTCTTGCCTTGATACAAAGGCCAAGACCCTATAAAATGGCGGAGTTTTGGTGCTCGCGGACATGTTCATGTCTGCGGTTAAACGGGAAACACGGTGCATTTTTTTGCCGACTATCGGCGATTTTGCATAATGTGTGCTGCCCCCGCAACGGTGTACAAGTGCCTCGTTAGTCCTCCCAGGGTTCCCCCTGGAACCTACCTGGCAAGCCCTCTTTCAATACCACTGTGCAGTTTGCACGGGAAGGTCGGATGGCCATACTTGTCAGCCCGGATACCGGCCAGAATAGGTGAAAGTGCCGCGGACGGGGAGTCTCGTCGAGAGCTTCTTCGCATCGCGCATTGCCGGCATAGGCCGGCGCGCGCGTTGTATCCGGTAGCGGCATTTTTGTTCAATCCAGCCTGCGGGGACGTTGGCTGGTTGCCCTTTATTGTAGCTATCATGACCTCTATTGTTTCCCGCCGCGCTGTTTCAGCGCTGAAGCCGCTCGCCATCAGCCTGGCTGTTGCCTCCCTTTTTCCCGCCGCATCGGCATTCGCTGTGGACGCCATATCTGCTGAAGCGGTTGTGATGACCGCCGGCCGCCAAGTCCAGGCCGCTAAAGATGTGCTGGCAGATAACGTCGTCATTACCGCCGATGAAATCGCCAAATCCGGCGCTTCCTCGCTGGTGGACCTGCTGCAAAAGCAGCGCGGTGTGGAAATCACGCGCAACGGCGGCCCAGGTTCCACTTCTTCCGTATTTATCCGCGGCACCAGCAATGCGCAAAACGTGGTGCTGGTGGACGGCGTGCGCATAGGTTCCTCCACCACCGGCGGCGCGACCTGGGCCACAATTCCCTTGTCGCAAATTGAGCGCATAGAAATCGTCTACGGCCCTTTGAGCAGCCTGTACGGCGCCGACGCCATCGGCGGCGTGATCCAGGTGTTTACCAAAAAAGGCAGCTCGGCAATTACGCAGACTGCGGCCATCGGCGCCGGCAGCTACGGCTTGCGCAAGGCGGAGGCGGGCATTTCCGGGGCTACCGATAACCGCTTCAGTTTCGCATTGAACGCCGCGCATGAAGAGGCCGACGGCTTCTCCGCCACGACGCCGGCCGCTGGTCCGTATACCTACAATCCTGACAAGGACGGTTACAAGCTCGATAGCGTCAGCGGCCGCCTGGCCTACGAATGGGCCAAGGGGCAAGAACTGGGCCTGAACCTGCTGCAAAGCCACCTGAACGCGCAATTCGATGCAGGCCCAAGCCATGACGATCGCACGGTACAGAACCTGGATACCCTTGCGCTCTACAGCAAAAACAAACTGTCCGACAACTGGACCTTAAAGGCCCAGTATGCACAGGCTAAAGACAAGTCTTTCACGGATGCATCCTATGGCAAGAGCCAGATCGATACCGAACAAGATACTTTCAATCTGCAGAACGACATCACCTTCGGTAGAGACGTCTTGCAATTGCTGGCAGAAAATCGTGAAGAAAAAGTAAGTACAACGACAGCAGCGCTGAATGGCAAACGCATCACCAATTCCCTTGCAGCGTCCTACGTGCTGAAAAGCGGCGCCAGCCTGGCGAGCGCCAGCCTGCGTTACGATCGCAGTTCGGTGTATGGCTCCAACACGACCGGCAGCATCGCCTACGGCTATCGCGTCAACGACGCGTTCCGTGTGAATGCCAGCTATGGCACCAGCTTCCGCGCGCCGACTTTCAACGAACTGTATTATCCGGGCTACGGCATCTCCACCAATAAACCGGAGAAGGGCAAGAATGCAGAGATCGGCGCCTACTATGAGCTGGGCGATACCCAGTTGAGTGCGGTGTACTATCAAAACAAGCTGACTGATTTGCTGGTGAGCACCAATGTTTGCCCGGTACAGCAGGACACGCATCCGTACGGTTGTGCCTATAACGTCAACCGGGCTACCTTGTCCGGCCTGACGGTAGGCGGCTCGACCAGATTCGGCGACCTGAGTCTGCGCGCTTCCCTGGATATACAGGATCCAAAGGACGACACAACCGGCTTGCAATTGGCGCGCCGTTCCAAGCAGCACGGCAACGTAGCGGCGGAGTACACTATTGCGAAAGCCAAAGTGGGCGTGGAAGCGACCTTCTCCGACAAGCGTTTTGACGATGCTGCCAACAAGAAAGTCCTGGGCGGCTACAGTTTGCTGAACCTGTATGCAACTTACGATATTGCGCCGAACTGGTCCGTCATTGGCCGTTGGAATAATGTGCTGAATAAAGACTATCAGTTGGTAAGAAATTACAATACTCCAGGCTCCAACCTGTTTGTCGGCCTGAACTACGGCTACAAATAAGTTGTGCGTAGCGCGCTGGCTTGGGTCTTTTCAAACGAAGCCCGGTGCGCAGAGGTAATTTAGAGCTTACGCAACTATGAGGCGCAGCAAGCTCCACCGCGTCGTCCTCGCGAAAGCGGTGAAGCAGGAGAGGGCGAGCAGCATGCTGCTCGCCTGCGTAACGGTCTTGCCTTGCAAGGCAAGACTCCCTCCCTACAGCGACACAGGGGAATGACGTGGTGAGTTTGCATTCCCTGCCTGAAATAGTTGTGCGTAAGTCCTACCAATGTTCACTTCACAAAGGCTGACTGTGCCTATTGTTTCTGCAAGCGGTGTACGCGTTTCCAGGCTGCCTGCCGCCTCTGGGCGCGCGGTCTCCGTACTATCAATTTTGGCGCTGCTCTCTGTCGCCAGCATCGTGATTGCCTGCCTGGTCGGATCGATTTCGCTATCGGTCGGCGAATTATTCAACGCCATGCTGGAAATCCTGCACGGCCAGCCGTCGACGCTGGCTGCCACCTTGCTGGAATTGCGGCTGGGGCGCGCCTTGTCCGGCTTCTCGGTCGGCGCGACGCTGGCCTTGGCCGGCGTATTGATGCAGGCGCTATTGCGCAATCCTCTGGCAGAACCCTATGTACTTGGGATCTCCGGCGGCGCCTCGGTAGGCGCGCTGGCGACGATCCTGTTCCTGGGCGCAGCCTGGATGATAGACCTGGCCGCGTTTGCCGGCGCGATCGCGGTGGCCATGCTGCTATTCGGCCTGGCTTACCGCGACCTGCGCGGCAGCGGCAGCTCGGAGGGCAATGCCCCCCTTTTATTATTGACCGGCGTGATCATTGCGTCCGGTTGCGGTGCGCTGGTCAGCCTGATGCTGTCGATCGCGCCGGACAGCCGCATGCGCGGCATGGTGTTCTGGCTGATCGGCGATTTGTCGACGACGCAGCCGCGTTATCTGCCGTGGATCATCCTGCTGCTGGTGCTGGCATTTGCGACCAGGATGGCGCGCGCGATCAATGTCGCCGCCATGCATGCCGACAACGCCAGTACGCTGGGCATCAAGGTCGGCAGCTTGCGCCAGGCGATGTTCTTCTGTGCCGCCTTGCTGACGGCGAGCGCGGTCAGCAGTGCCGGCAGCATCGGTTTTGTCGGGCTGATCATGCCGCATGCCTGCCGTTTTGCCTGGGGGCCGGACCACCGGCTATTGATTCCCGCCGCCAGCCTGGCCGGCGGCAGTTTCCTGGTGCTGGCCGATACGCTGGCGCGCAGCGTGGTCGCGCCGCAGCAATTGCCGGTGGGCGTGATTACCGCGATGATAGGGGTGCCGGTATTCCTGCTGCAACTGCATCAGTTGAGAAGACGCTGATGCAAGCCAGGAACCTCGACGTCTATGTAGGCAAGCGCTGCCTGGTCAAAGACCTGGAGTGGCAGGTGCTGGCCGGCGAATGCTGGTGCGTCATCGGCCGCAACGGCGCCGGCAAGAGCACCTTGCTGCGCACCCTCGCGGGCTTGCGCCCGATTGACGCCGGCCAGGTGCGGATGCACGGCAAGGACATCGCCGACTGGCCACTGACGGAGCTGGCGCGTGAGCGCTCTTTCCTGTCGCAGGGCAGGGTGGACGCCTTTGCGTATACGGCAATCGAGACGGTATTAAGCGCGCGTCATCCCTACCACGATTCCCGCTATTGGGAATCGGACGAAGACATCGCGCTGGCGCACGCTGCGCTGCAGGAGCTGGACGTCGCCGACCTGGCCGACAGGGACGTGCGCAGCCTGTCCGGCGGCGAGCGGCAACGGGTGGCGATTGCGGCGCTATTGGCCCAGGACGCCGGCCTGATGTTGCTGGATGAGCCGGCCAATGCGCTGGACCTGGCGCACCAGGTCAGTGTGATGCAATTGTTTGCGCGCCTGTGCCGCCAACAACAAAAGGCCGTCGTCATGGTCAGCCACGACCTGAACCTGGCGCACAGGATAGCCACGCATGCCTTGCTGATCATGGGCGACGGCCGGTGGCAGGCGGGCCCGGCGGTAGAGGTCATGACGGCGGACAGGCTGAGCCTGTGCCTGGGACATCCTATCGAGAAATTCCAGCACGGCGGGCAAACCGTTTTTCTTCCCCAACATTAAGAAGGCAAGCATGGACCAGGATAGTTCAAACAGCACGGACGATATCAACAGCCGCCACCAGCGGCGCATGCAGCGCAAGAAGGAAGTCGTCGATCAAAAGATACAGGCCGCGCAGCGCCAGACCGGCATCCTGTTGGTCAATACCGGCAACGGCAAGGGAAAAAGCTCCAGCGGCTTCGGCATGGTGATGCGGGCGATGGGGCATGGGATGAAGGTCGGCGTGGTGCAGTTCATCAAGGGCGCGATGTCCACCGGTGAGGAACTGTTCTTGCGCCGCTTCCCGCAAGAGGTCAGCTTCCACGCGATGGGCGAAGGCTATACCTGGGAAACCCAGGACCGCGAGCGCGATATCGCCAAGGCGCAACTGGCATGGCAACAGGCCAAACTGTTTCTCAGCGATCCGGCGATAGGCCTGGTGTTGCTGGATGAATTGAACATCGCACTGAAATACAATTACCTGGATATCCAGCAGGTGATCGCCGACCTGGACGGCCGCCCGGAAATGCAGCACGCGGTCGTCACGGGACGCGGCGCGCCGCAGGAGTTGATCGACATCGCCGATACGGTGACCGAGATGCAGGTGGTCAAACACGCGTTCAAGGATGGCATCGCCGCGCAGGCAGGCGTCGAGTGGTAAGGCCATGAACGCCGAGATGAATATTTCTGCCACCGTGACCGTTGTGCTGGTCTCCGCGATAGCCTCAGGCCAGGGCAAGACCACGACCACGGCGGCACTGGCACGCAAGCTGGTCAATCTTGGCAAGACGGTCAGGGTGTTCAAGACCGGACCGGATTTTATCGACCCGATGATGCTGGAGCGCGCCAGCGGCCATCCGGTGCAGTCGCTGGACTTGTGGATGGTAGGCCGGGAACGGTCGCTGGCGATGCTGGCGCAGGCGGCGCAACAGGCAGAGGTGATCCTGATCGAAGGCGTGATGGGCCTGTATGACGGCCAGCCGTCGTCGGCCGACCTGGCGCGCGCATTTGGCGTGCCGGTGCTGGCCGTGGTGGATGCGTCGGCAATGGCGCAAACCGTCGGCGCGGTGGTGATGGGTTTGCGCGACTTTGGCCCTGTCCACCTGACAGGCGTGGTTGCCAACCGTGTCGCTTCCGACGGCCATGCAAAAATGATCGCCGACGCGATGCGCGACATTCCTTTGCTGGCCACTTTGTCCAAACAGCAGCAAGCCCTGCCAGAACGGCATCTGGGCCTGGTGCTGCCCGACGAAGTAGCGCAACTGGAAAACATCCTGGACCAGTTGGCAGAGCAGCTGGCGCTGGACATGGACGCCTGGGATGCCTTGCCTAAATTGACGCTGCCATATACGCCAGACGCAGGCACTCCGGCGCTATTGCAAGGCAAGACCATCGCCATCGCGCGCGATGCTGCGTTTGCTTTTATCTATCCGGCCAACCTGGATTGTTTGCGCGATCTGGGCGCGCAACTGGTGTTTTTTTCGCCGATAAAAGATGAGGCGGTGCCGGCAAATGCCGATGCCGTTTATTTACCCGGCGGCTATCCCGAGCTGCATGCGCAGGCGCTGGCGCGAGCCGGGCGCTGGCAGCAATCGCTGCATGATGCGCATGCGGCGGGAACTCCGATACTGGCCGAGTGCGGCGGCATGATGGTCTTGTGCGAGAAGCTGATCGACAAACAGGGCGATGAGTGGCCTATGCTGGGTTTGCTGCCCGGGGCAGTCGTGATGCAGAGCCGCCTCGCCGCACTGGGCGGGCAAGCCTGGAGCACGCCGCAAGGCATATTGCGCGGGCACGCGTTTCACTATTCGCGCTTCGACACTGTGCTGCAGGCAGAAACGCATACGCAAAAGCATGCCAACGCTGAGCCGGGCGAAGCGATCTACCGCATCGGCAATTTGACCGCGTCTTACTTCCATAGCTACTTTCCGTCCAGCCCGCAAGCGGCTGCGGCGCTGTTCTTGCCGAGGCTGCCATGACGCGCACATTGGTCTTTGGCGGCGCGCGCTCCGGCAAGAGCGCCTATGCTGAAAAACTGGCGGCGCAATCCGGCAAGCGCGTGGTGTATATCGCCACCGCCCAGGCCGGCGACGCAGAAATGCAGACCAGGATAGCGCTGCACCGGCAGCAACGTCCCGCCGATTGGATAACAGTAGAACAGACCGTGGAGCTTGCTGGTGCGATACGGCAGCACGCCGCACCGGATACGCTGATTCTGGTCGATTGCCTGACTGTCTGGCTGTCTAACCTGCTGTTTTCCGGGCAGCGCGATTATCCTGAAGTAGGCACGATTATTCCGCCGGACAGCTTCGCGCAGCAGCGCGCGCCGTTGCTGGAGGTTTTGCAGGAGGTGCAAAATGCGCAGGGCGAGGTGATCCTGGTCTCCAATGAGGTGGGCATGGGCATCGTGCCGCAAGGCGCGATCTCGCGCTGGTTTGTCGATGAGGCCGGACGTTTGAATCAGGCGGTAGCCGCTGCCTGTGATCGCGTATTCTGGATTGCTGCCGGTTTGCCGCTGGCATTAAAGAGCTAGGGGGCTGACATGCTGGAACTGGCTTATGCGACGGTAGTGCTATGTGTGGTCGCCGGTGTCGCGCTTGACCTCATCCTGGGCGAAACCCGGCGCTGGCATCCGCTGGTAGGATTCGGCAGGCTGGCAGCTTTTGTAGAGAAAAAACTGAACCGGCCAGCAGCCGGGCGCGTTACCGGTTTGCTTGCGTGGGCTCTCGTCGTTTTGCCTGTGGTGGCCTTGGTCCAGTTTTTATTGGTCCAGGCTGTGGCCTTTAATCCCTGGCTAGGCGCGGCACTGCACGCGTTGCTATTGTATTTCTGCCTCGGTTTGCGCAGCCTGCATGAGCATACCGCCCCGATACAGACGGCCTTGCAAAACGCCGACCTCGGCGGGGCCAGGCGCTTGACTTCGCATATCGTCAGCCGCGATACCGCGCAGGCGAACGAGCAGGACTTATCCAAGGCTGCAGTGGAGTCGCTGCTGGAAAACGGCTGCGATGCGGTATTCGGCGCCCTGTTCTGGTTTGTGGTCGCCGGCGGTGCCGGCGCGCTGTTGTATCGTTTGTCGAACACGCTGGATGCGATGTGGGGTTACCGTACTGCGCGCTTGCTGAAGTTCGGCTGCGCCGCCGCCCGCATCGATGACGGCTTGAACTGGATGCCGGCCAGATTGACCGCGCTGTCTTACGCGCTGCTGGGAAATACTCGGCTGGCCTGGCAATGCTGGCGCGAACAGGCGCCGCAGTGGAGCAGCCCGAATGCCGGCCCGGTGATGGCGGCCGGCGCCGGCGCATTAGGCTTGGCGTTGGGCGGTGCTGCAACGTATGATGGCGTAGCGGAGCACAGGCCGGCGCTGGGAGCAGGTGCACAGGCCGCCGCCAAGGACATCCATCGGGCATGGCGGCTGGTATTGCATACCAGCCTGCTGTGGGTCGCCGCCTTGGCGCTGGTGTGGCTGGCGCTCATTGTTAGCGGAGGCGCGCATGCTTGAGCACGGCGGCAATCTCAACGATGCGGTGCGGCACTACGGGCGGCCATTGCAGGACTGGGTGGATTTGTCTACCGGCATCAATCCGCGCTTTTATCCGGTGCCGCAGATCGCGAACCATGCCTGGCACCGGTTGCCGGAAAAATCCGACGATTTGCTCATCGCGGCACAGGCTTACTATGAGGCGCCAAGGATGCTGGCCGTCGCCGGCACGCAGGCGGCGATACAGGCTTTGCCGCGCTTGCGCCCGCCGTCCAGGGTCATAGTGTCGGCCCCTTCCTATGCCGAGCATGCGTATCAATGGCGCCAGCATGGGCACCAGGTCACGGAGTTGCCTTACGCCGAATTGAATGCCGCGGTGGCCGCCGCCGATGTGGTGGTGATCTGCAATCCGAATAATCCCACCGGCGCAGGCATGTTGCCGCAAACGCTAATGCCGTGGGCGGAGCAAATGCAGCGCAAGGGCGGCTGGCTGGTGGTGGATGAAGCGTT
>DATHMC010000078.1:0-3167 GCA_035487495.1 Undibacterium sp. | reverse complement strand
AGGCTAGGGTGCTATTGATAGCGCCATCGCGCGGAGGCATTGAAGCCCCCGCTGCTGCCGCTGTCGCCTCAAAAAACATTTCCACGATTCCCAGCGCTTTCAAAGACATGATAGAGGATGCCGCCCGTCAGCATGACCTCGATCCTAATCTGTTACACGCGATGATTAAAGTCGAGTCGGGCTATAACCCGCAGGCTTTGTCTGCCAAGGGCGCGCGCGGACTGATGCAGCTGATGCCCGATACCGCCCGTCGATTTGGCGTTTCGGACGCTTTCAATCCGAAAGAAAACATTCGTGCCGGCGCCGAATACGTCCAGTGGCTGCTCAAACTGTTTCAAGGCGATGTGGAGCTCGCGCTGGCCGGCTATAACGCCGGAGAGCAAGCCGTCATCCGGGCCGGCTACCGGATTCCCAACTATGGCGAGACGCAGAAATATGTCCCGAAGGTGATGGCGCATTACAAATAAGGACGATATACGCCTTTTTAGCAGTAGTTGCAAATTCGATGTATTGCAGCGCTGGGTATTTTTTAAATTCATATCGATGTAACCATTGTTCGGCCAAACTCAATTTTAGGCGGGCATACCCTACCGGATTCTGGGGGTGTTCATCCACTGACGAATCGCGCCAAATAGGTGAAAGTGGTAACTGTAAGAACGAATGCCATACAAAGTCCAAACGGAAAAGGCATTCCACAGGGAGAGCTGGCATGCTGAGCTATCGTCGTGTAAATGCGTCTTGGTTACCTGTGGCCGAACTGCGCCGCAGCCAGCCGTGCGCTGACGCCCTCATCTGCATCGCCGCAATTCCAGGCAACCATGCCTCGCCGGCAGGCATCCGGGCCGCCGCCTCTCTTCGCATTCTCTATCACATTCTTCATCGCAGTCATCGATCAGTATCCCTTCCCCGTTTCCTGGCGCCGCGGTTGCGATGGTAAACGCCAGGTCATCGGCAGGGGAGCGGTCAGATAAGAAAAGCCTACAGGGAGTACGGCTATGTTGAAATTGCAGCAGGTGCTGGGTGTCATGCGAAAAATGCGCAGCGAGATCGAATTGTCGGAGCCGCAGTTCGGCGAGCTTACCGACCTGTTCGGGATATCGTCACTCGTTATCGATAACGAAGGCGCCATTTCGAGCATCAACGATACTGCCGCCGACATGCTCGGCTTTAAAGTGCAGGAATTATTGGGCACCTTGCTGATGCGCCTGGTTGTGGATGGCGACAGAGCGCTTGACCATCTGCTTCACCAGGGTCCCAAGAGCAGCAGCTATGAGCCGTTCGACCTGGTCCTGCATGGCCGCAGCGGCCGCAAGAGCGCCGTGTTTGTGGTGCCGGTTCCGATCGACCAGGTCGACGGCGTCGCCTGTTCGATCATGCTGATGCTGACGGAAAAAGCCAAGCGCCAGGCTTCGTCGCACACGCTGCAGCACTCCGAGCTGGAACTCCAGCAGTTTGCCAATCGCCTGATTGTCGCGCATGAGGTCGAGCTGAAACGCGTTTCGTCGGAGCTGCACGACGGTATCGGACAGGTGCTGGCGATGATCAAATTCATGGTCGAAGATGCCTCGCGCCGGCTGAAGCAGGGCAAGGTGCAGGAGGGCGCGCACATTCTCGACGAAACCGTACAGCGCCTGCGCGATGCGATGGATGACGTAAGACGCCTTTCCAGCGAGCTGCGGCCCAGTACGCTCGATGACCTGGGCTTGCTGCCGACCGTGGAAGGGCACTGCCGCAAATACGAGGATGCGTACGACAACATCAAGCTGGAGCGCCATCTGAACGTCGAAGAAGCGGAGATTCCTGCGCATCTCAAGTCGGAGATATTCCGCATCATCCAGGAGGCGATGAACAATGCCGCCAAGCACGCTTGCGCCTCGACCGTTGCGGTCTCGATGCTGAGCGACCACGGCAACCTGATCCTGGGCGTCCAGGACAACGGCGTCGGCTTCGATACCAAGCAATTTACCGGCGGTCACGTCAGCCAGCAGGGCATCGGCTTGCGCAGCATGCGCGAGCGGGCGGAGTCCACCGGCGGATTTTTTGCGATCAAATCCTCTCCCGGCAGCGGCACGACGGTAGAGGTGCGCTGGAAGCTCCACTCAGTGGTGATGCGTGGAACGGCCAACGGCATGCAGTCGAATTGATGAGGTCATGGCGCCGGGTTAGCCGGAACAACGGCAATCGGCGGCCACGGTGGCAGATGAAGTAGATGGCGGTGCTCCGTCCGTTGGCGGAGCTTGATGGAGGTCATATGTTCAGCACACAGTTATTTAGCCGCGGCTCGCTTGCGCTGCTATTGCTTGCTTTCGCAGCGCCTGTATTTGCCCAGTCGTTCCGGGTGCAATGTCCGACCAGTACGGTGCTCCATCCTGCCGTTGTCACGGCAGGCGTCAGCGGGGCCATCAAATGCCAGCAAATTTCTGGCGGCGACGGTTACTCCACAATGGCCGACGGCAACCAGACCTACATGTTCTCGTTCGGACCCTTGTCCGGCCTCGCCGACATCAAGGCCGGCCTGCCGGGCACGGAACCGGCCTCGGTGTTCAACACGGTCGGCGATCCGGTTGGCGATCCGACCTTCAATGGCGCGGTCGGCCTCGCGCCTGACCCCGATTCGGTGCCTGCCGGCCAGATTACCGGTCACGTCGATCCGCGGCCGATCATGGACATCGGCGTCATGAACGGCAACATCCCGGCGCCGACCATGGCGATCGACGAGGATGACGAATTCTTCCTGACCCTGACCAATGTCGGCATGATCATGCGTCCCGACCTGTTCGAGAAGCATACCGTGCACTTCCACGGCTACCCGAATGCATCCTCGTTCTATGACGGCGTGCCGGACGCGTCGGTCGCCATCAATATCGGCGCCAGCTTCACCTATTACTACCTGGCGCCCGATGCCGGAACCTATTTCTGGCACTGCCATATCACCCCGCCGGAACACCTGCAGATGGGGATGGTCGGCCAGATCTACGTGCGGCCGCGCCAGAACCGCGTCGCCAGCGGCACGCTGTATGCCGGCCTGGTGGGGCAGCAAGCCGATCTGCGCACCAAGTGCGGCAGCGACATCCTGTGCTCGTCGCCGCTGCCGCCGGCCAATACCACCACGCACCTCAACAACAAGGCCGGCACGCCGACGCTCTACGCCTATAACGACGGCGATG
>DATHMC010000077.1:0-12108 GCA_035487495.1 Undibacterium sp. | reverse complement strand
ACCGACCGCAGCGAAAAATTCCTGGCGGCAGAAATCGTCAGGGAAAAATTGTTCCGCTTCGTCGGCGATGAGTTGCCTTATACCAGCACCGTGCTGATAGAAAAGTTCGAGCAGGAAGGCAATCTGCGGCGCGTATTCGTGGCTATCCTGGTGGACAGGAGTACCCACAAGTCGATGGTGATCGGCAACAAGGGCGCGCGTTTGAAAGATATTTCCACGCAGTCGCGCCAGGATATGGAAAAATTGTTTGGCGGCCCGGTGTACCTGGAAATCTGGGTCAAAGTGAAATCCGGCTGGGCAGACAATGAAGCCGGCCTGCGTGCCTACGGTTACGAATAGGAACTCATACTCCACATGGCTGAACATGCAGTCGAACTGGATATCAAAGAACCAGCCTTGCCTGATGAAAGCGTCAGTGCGACGCTGACCAGGCTGTCGCCCGGCCTGCCCGAGAAGCTGGCGGCCAACCGTCTGCCTGCGGCAAAAAAAATCGCCAAGCCTGCACCAGCCCGCACGGCGCGCGTTGCACGGCCCGCCGCAAAAGAAATCCGCATCGCCAGCCAACCCGGCTTTGTGCTGCATTCCTACCCATACAAAGAAACCAGCCTGATCATCGACGTTTTCAGCCGCGATCACGGCCGCGTGGCGCTGGTGGCCAAGGGCGCCAAGCGCCCGCATTCCAAGCTGCGCAGCGTGCTGCAGACCTTCCAGCCGCTGACGATGGGCTGGACCGGCAAATCCGACATACGCACGCTGATCGATGCCGAATGGGTGGGCGGCATGCTGCCGCTGGAAAAATCCGCGCTGCTGTGCGGCTTCTACCTGAACGAGCTGCTGATCAAGTTCATGGTGCGCGACGATCCGCACCCAGCGCTGTTTGACCACTATGTATCGACACTGAACCAGCTGGCGCATAACGAGCCGGCCTCCATCGTGCTCAGAAAATTCGAGCTGGCCCTGTTGCGCGAGTCCGGCCTGGTCGGCAACCTGACCCTGTGCACGCTGACCAGGAGGACCGTCTTTGCGCAAGAGTATTACGTCATAGACCCCGAACTGGGCGCGCGCCCGGCCCGGCCCGCAGATGCCGCGCCGCGCGTACTGGGAAAAACCCTCACCGACATGCATGCCGGGAACTACCAGGACCCGACCACGCAGGCGCAAAGCAAACTGCTGATGCGCTATCTTCTCGCCCATCATTTGCACGGCTCGCAGCTGAATACGCGACAAATCCTGATCGATTTACAGAACCTATGAACATTCACCAGCAATCCCAGCTGATCGACTTCGGCGTCAATATCGACCACGTGGCGACCCTGCGCAATGCGCGCGGCACTTCCTATCCCGATCCGCTGCAGGCAGCGCTGATGGCCGAGGAGGCAGGCGCCGATTGCATCACGCTGCACATGCGCGAAGACCGTCGGCATATCAAGGATGCCGACGTCGAACGCATACGTCCGCAACTGCTCACACGGATGAACCTGGAAGCGGCCATCACCACGGAGATGATAGATTTCGCGTGCAGGATCAGGCCGCAAGACGCATGCCTGGTGCCGGAGCGCAGGGAAGAGGTAACGACCGAAGGCGGGCTGGATGTCGTCAAGTATTTTTCCCAGGTGCAGGCCGCAGTCAGGCAGTTGCAGGCGGAGGGCATCAGGGTCAGCCTGTTCATCGACGCCGATGCGCAGCAAATCCAGGCGGCGGCGGAGTCGGGCGCGCCGGTGATAGAAATCCATACCGGCCGTTACGCCGATGCGCACGATCCGCAACAGCAGGCGCACGAACTGGCCAGGGTCAGGCAAGGCGCGCTGGAGGGCATCAAGCGCGGCCTGAAGGTCAATGCCGGCCATGGCCTGCATTACACCAATGTGCAGGCGATTGCCGCGATCCAGGATATTTCAGAACTGAACATCGGCCATGCGATAGTTGCGCAGGCGGTGTTTGTCGGCTGGAAAAAAGCCGTCAGCGACATGAAGGCGCTGATGACACACTCCCGTTTATTGGCCGATGTGAAATCCTGAAGACCAGAGCATGATTTATGGCATAGGCACCGATATCATCCAGATCTCGCGCATAGAGGCAGCGCTGGCCCGCAACGGCGAGCGCTTCGCCGAGAAAATACTCGGCGCAGAAGAACTGGAAAAATACCGCCGCCGCAAAGCCAAGGTGGAAGCGCGCGGCATCCGCTTCCTGGCGACGCGCTTCGCCGCCAAGGAAGCTTTCTCCAAGGCCATAGGCATGGGCATGCGCATGCCCATGACTTGGCGCGCGATGCAAACCCTGAATGCGCCCAGCGGCCAGCCTATAGCCGTGACCAGCGGCAGCCTGCAGGAGTGGATGGCGGCGCGGGGCCTCTCCGCGCGCGTATCGATCACCGATGAGGCCGACTACGCGGTTGCCTTCGTCATCGTGGAAAAGAACATTGCAGACCCGGCCAGTGCGTACAGTGCGTAAGCGGGATTGCCACCATCATGTCTGAACCGATTCAAACCGACGCCCGCGCAGTAGTGCTGGAGACCGTCTCCAAGCTGCCCAACCTGCCCGGCGTGTACCGCTACTTCGATGCCGAGGACAATGTCCTATACGTGGGCAAGGCGCGCGATCTGAAAAAGCGCGTGTCCAGCTATTTCCAGAAAACCCTGACCAGCCCGCGCATCGCGATGATGGTGGAGCGCATCGCCAGGCTGGAAACCACGGTCACCCGCAGCGAAGCAGAAGCGCTGATCCTGGAAAACAACCTGATCAAGGCGCTGCGTCCGCGCTACAACATCCTGTTCCGCGACGATAAATCCTATCCCTACCTGAAGATAACCGGCCAGGAAACGCCGCGCATGACCTATTATCGCGGCGCGGTAGACAAGAAGAACCAGTATTTCGGCCCTTTTCCCAGCGCCTGGGCGGTCAAGGAATCGATGCAGATATTGCAAAAGGTCTTCCTGCTGCGCACCTGCGAAGACAGCGTGTTTGCCAACCGCACGCGGCCCTGCCTGCTGCACCAGATCCACCGTTGCAGCGCACCTTGCGTCAACATCATTTCGCATGAAGACTACCTGGCGGATGTGGACAATGCGTCCAAGTTCCTGCGCGGCAGGCAGTCTGAAGTGATGCAGACGCTGGAGGCCAAGATGCTGGGCTTTGCGGCGGAGCTCAAATTTGAAAAGGCGGCGCTGGTGCGCAACCAGATGTCGGCCTTGTCGCGTGTGCTGCACCAGCAAAGCATGGAAACCACCGGCGACGCCGATATCGACATCATCGCCGTCATCGTCGAAGGAGGGCGCGCCTGCGTCAACCTGGCGATGGTGCGCGGCGGCCGCCACCTGGGCGACCGCGCCTATTTCCCGGCGCATGTCGACAACGCGCAGCTGGCGGCAGAAGATTCGATCGAGTCCGAAGTGCTGCAAGCCTTCCTGGCCCAGCATTATGTGGACCAGTTTATCCCATCCACGCTGGTGCTGAATATAGAGCTGGATGCGCCCGACCTGATGCTGGCGCTGGCCGCCCAATGCGGCCACAGGATACACCTGTCCTTCCAGCCGCAGGAGCAGCGCCGCGCCTGGCTGGAAATGGCCGTCAAGGGCGCCAAAATAGCGCTGGCCCGCATGTTGTCCGAGCAGGGTTCGCAGCAGGCTCGCACCCGTACCCTGGTCAATATGCTGGAGCTCGATATTGCAGACATAGACAGCTTGCGCGTGGAATGCTTCGATATCAGCCATACCCAGGGCGAGGCCACGCAGGCATCCTGCGTGGTGTTCCATCACCACTCGATGCAAAACGGCGAATACCGCCGCTACAACATCAACGACATCACCCCCGGCGACGACTATGCCGCGATGCGCCAAGTCTTGCTGCGCCGTTATGAGAAGGTCGCCAACGGCGACGGCGTGATGCCCGACGTGGTGCTGATCGACGGCGGCAAAGGCCAGGTGGAAATGGCGCGCCAGGTGTTTGTGGAGCTGGGGCTGGACATCAGCCTGATCGTCGGCGTTGCCAAAGGGGAGGGCCGCAAGGTCGGCCTGGAAACCCTGGTCTTTGTCGACGGCCGCGCCGAGAAGGAGCTGGGCAAGGAATCCGCCGCGCTGATGCTGATCGCGCAGATCCGCGACGAGGCGCACCGCTTTGCGATTACCGGCATGCGCGCCAAGCGCGCCAAGGCGCGCCAGACTTCGCAGCTGGAGGAGATAGAGGGTATAGGCCCCAAGCGCCGGCAAAGATTGCTGGTCAGGTTCGGCGGCCTGAAGGGCGTCGCCGATGCCAGCGTGGAGGACTTACAGTCGGTGGACGGGATATCCCGCCAACTGGCCGAAGAAATCTACAAGCGCCTGCGTTAGGCCCGCACCCGCCGGCAACTGCCATCCTTTGATACAGATTAATACCCCCCGCTGCAAATTTAACAAATATAATGCTCGTAATCGATTTCAAATAAAAAAAATGCCTTTCAATTTCCCCATACTGCTGACCTGGCTGCGCGTCGCATTAATCCCCCTGGTGGTAGGCGTATTTTATTTGCCCAAAGACTGGCTCAGCCCGTTTGAGCAGGGTGTCGCATCGACCATCGTTTTCATCGTTGCCGCAGTCACCGACTGGTTTGACGGCTTCCTGGCCCGCCGCTGGAACCAGACATCCTCCTTCGGCGCCTTCCTCGATCCGGTGGCAGACAAGCTGATGGTGGCCGGCGCCTTGCTGATACTGACCGAGCTGGACCGGGTCAACGCGGTGATCGCCTTCGTCATCATCGGCCGCGAAATCACCATCTCTGCGCTGCGCGAATGGATGGCCCAGATCGGCGCCTCCAAATCGGTGGCAGTCAGCTCCCTGGGTAAAATCAAGACCACCGCGCAGATGGTAGCGATTCCCATGTTGCTATACTACGACACCCTGTTCGGCGTGATCGACACCGCCTATTGGGGCGCCTGGCTATTATTGGTCGCGGCAGTTTTGACGGTGTGGTCCATGTTTTATTACCTGCGCAAGGCATGGCCGCTGATTAAAGAGATAACGGAAAAAAATATTTAGCGCCAAATTCTTGACAAGTTAAACAGGTGTTATATAATGTGCGCCTGTTGTTGATGCGGGAGTAGCTCAGTTGGTAGAGCGCAACCTTGCCAAGGTTGAGGTCGAGAGTTCGAGACTCTTCTCCCGCTCCAGTTTTTTGGCGTAGTATGTTGGACCAGTAGCAAAAATTGCGGGAGTAGCTCAGTTGGTAGAGCGCAACCTTGCCAAGGTTGAGGTCGAGAGTTCGAGACTCTTCTCCCGCTCCAGTTTTTGGCGTAGTATGATGGACTTGTAGTAAAAAATGCGGGAGTAGCTCAGTTGGTAGAGCGCAACCTTGCCAAGGTTGAGGTCGAGAGTTCGAGACTCTTCTCCCGCTCCAGATTTTAAAGGGAAGCTGGTCGCTTCCCTTTTTATTTAGTAAAAATTTTCTCCGCTTTTTAAGCACACATGTTTCGGGCTGATTCAGCAAGAAAAAAACATATGCTTTAAAATAGCAACCCTTGGCGGGGTAGCAAAGCGGTTATGCAGCGGCCTGCAAAGCCGTGTAGACCGGTTCGACTCCGGTCCCCGCCTCCAGATTCAAAAAGCGCTACCGGCGCTTTTTTCGGCTTCAACCGGCAGCGTTTATCAATGTCGTCGGTAGTAGGCAAAGTGCCCGAGTGGTGAAACTGGTAGACACATCGGACTTAAAATCCGCCGCTTCGTTAATAGCGGGCGTGCCGGTTCGATTCCGGCCTCGGGCACCAGCACTAAAAACGTCATATAAGCAATAAGTTAAGACGTGTCTCTAAAAAGTAGTGTTACTCAACACTACCCATCTCTACCCCACACTACTCAAAAAATCTAGATTGTTTTGTTCTGCTTTGATCTGTGGATTTAGTTTCAATTGTTTCAATATTTCCCCTCAATCGCTTCAAAATTGTTTACAGAGTAACAGTATTTGTATTTCAGAATTACTTTGTATAAGGTAACTCAATGCATCCAAGCTCCATACTCAAAGCTACTCGACCGCAAACCTGCGCACGCGGTTAGCGAATGCATTGGGAAACTGATTTTGAAGCACGTCGTGCTCGCCGGTGTTGTTGGAGGTTTAATATTTGTATGTGCGGCGCTTTCATTTTTAGGATTGATTGTGAGCTGTACTCACCTACGCCCGAGGAAACGTTGATGCACGGTAGGCGATGGCAATGTGTTACTGCAAGACCTGACCCCGCGCCTTCGGCGATTTCCCCTTGGGCTTTCATAGCGCGAATATGTTTGCGTCCGTTTTCGGCATGATTGCCCGTTCGCCGGGAACGGCTACTGTAGCTTCCAGTGCTTGCATAAGTTCGGTACAAGTCTGAATCAGTTGCTCGGTGACAGTTACACATGACCCGACAACTATAAGATGTACGGGTTCACCGTATGGATATGCCTATACCAGGATCGATCTCGCTGATAACGGACTCTGGCGTTGTCACGGATTTTGCCAAGGGTTTCACTGTCACCGGAACGCCGATCTGCGACGAATGAAGCTAAGTCTGCGAGCGCCATGTAAGCCAGTCGCCTGGCGATACAACCTCCACGCCTACTTTGCGTTTGCTCGCTTGATCCAAGAGACGTTTTTTTGCCATGGCTACCTCGGCATATCCTTCCGCACCGTCCACACCGTAGTGAATCGGGACGATGAGCCGTGCCCCTATTACAACAGCCGCGGCGACAGCTTCTTCGGGCGTCATGACAGCGGAGATGTCACTCGCAGGCTGGCGCCAGCTGAAGCGTGCGCCGTTGATGGGGAGGAAGGCTGCGTCAAATGGGCCATACTGGCGGCCTATCTGCCACCAATAACCATGCCACATCGTGTCACCGCAGTGAATAATCCGCTTCCCGCCGACTGAAACGATCCAAGACACCTGGGGGTCGCCGTAGCCGTCAACGGCGGGCACCGCCGTTACCGTGAATTCTCCCAAAATCACGGGCTCATAAGGAGTGGCAATTCTGGTTCGAATGCCAGGCGGGATGGCCGGCCCTCCCAATAAAGGGGCGTGAACCAAAGTTCCGTTTTCTCCCAAAGCCGCCTTGATTGCCAATGGATCGAAGTGGTCCGGATGGCGGTGCGTGACCAGGACAAAATTGTCTCCCGCCTCGGTCGAGATAGGCACCATTTTGTCTTTCAAGGCCGGGCCCCACACGTCGGGATTGATCAACGGATCGATGTATAAGTTTGACGATCCATATTGAAGCCTGATGCCAGCCCATGCCAGGCGCTGAATTTTCAGGGTTGGAGCTGGCGTAGCAGCGCTAGCCGCAACCTTGGCGGCAGGCACCAGCATACTTCCTGCCAAAGCTGCAGCCACGCCGAGAAACGACCTTCGACTGCCCGCAGCCATCGAAACACATTGTGCCAAACTGTGATCAGCCACAGTTTTTTCGATATTTTTTTTAGAACCGGACATGAATGATTCTCCTCAAGTGAATTACAGTTCAGTGCACTGTTTGGAAAACTGTGCGACGTATTGATCCTTAGATATTGCGAGTCTAAGCCTGGACCAATAGTTGACATAGAGCGCGCATCTATGGTCACATGTGAATATTATGCACAGCTCATTTGACCTCCCGCCAGTCGAAGCCCTCGTCGCCATGCTTGTTGCGGCAAAGCTTGGCTCGTTCTCCGCAGCCGCAGAGGAACTGGGCGTGACGCACGGCGCCGTCTCAAGACGTATACGCGCGGTTGAGATTTGGCTCAATCACCCCGTTTTCGAACGGCAAGCCCGTGGAGTCTGCCTTACTCCCATTGGGCACCACTTTGCCAAACATGTGGAAACGGCGCTCGCAGGCATTTCTGCAGCTGCAGTGAATTTGCGCGCGGAACGCCGAATCGCTGACGTACGGGTTAGCGTGTTGCCTTCATTTGCGCGGCTGTGGCTGATGCATAGGATTTCTGCGCTTCAGGGACCACAGCTGGATTTGCTGATTCAGGTTAAGGCTGAACATCGGATCGCGCGTTTAGAGAAGGGCGAGGTCGACATCGCGATCCGCTACGGGATGGGGCCGTGGCCGGGCGTTGAGGCAAGGCCCTGGTTGCGGGAGCGGGTATTTGCGGTGGCAACTCCCAAGCTTGCGCGAAAATTGGCGAGGCGCGGCGTTGCGGACATTATGAGCATGCCCTTGCTGTTGGATACCGATGCCGAACTATGGAAGGTATGGTGCGCACAGGCGCGAATTCGCTTTCATCCACAAGCGGGCGAGTACCAATACGATGACTATGATTTGCTTTTATCTGCTGCGGAAGCCGGTGCAGGTGTCGCCCTGGCTCGCTGGCCGCTTGCTGCGAACGCCATTGATGAAGGCAGATTGATCCGGCTCGCGGGCCCGGAATTTGACAACCCCAAATCGCATTTCATCGTCACGCGGCCAGGCGAATCCCGCCTGGCGGTGTTGAGGCTGGTCGATCGCCTGATTTTCCAGGCGGCCGGCAAAGGCTGATGGGTTAATTGCGCTGGTTTGTTCTAAATGAGGTATAAATTTGCGAGCAACATGCAAATCATTTTTTGTCTTTCTCCGCATAGCTGAAGTTTTCATTTTCTAATTGAGGGCTCCCCAAGTATATTTGTGAAATGTTTGATTGCAGGATTGGCCCTGCGCACTCTTTAATGCGCAATTCATTAAGAATGACTGACTAAATAAAATGAAAAAAATATCTAAATGATATATATGATACTTTCAATCGCCAGCGTGCTTGTGGTGCCTGGCCCCACAAACACCTTGCTGTTGATCTCGGGGACGACGCGCGGCATTAGAAGGTCCGTGCACATGATAGGGATCGAACTCATAGGCTACTGCATTTCAATCAGTATCTGGGGGGCGTATTTGAATGTCGCGTCTGCAAGCAGCCCCTGGATACCTCATGCCGTTAAATTTTTGTGCGCAATATATATCGGCTATCTGGCAATCAAATTTTGGCAGGAAACAGCTCCGCAAGTAGGAGAAATCTCGCGCACGGCCAGACCTGTTGACCTGTTATTTGCGACCTTACTCAATCCAAAGGGATTGGTTTTCGCTAGTGTGATTTTTCCGCCTGCAGCTTTTACGGACCTGAAAGAATTTGCCCAGTCGCTGTGCTTGTTCGCGTCTTTGGCGATTCCCATTGGGATGGGGTGGATATGCTTAGGCGCATCATTGGCATCGACAAAGTACTCATGGCTGCGCCCCAATGCTTTAAATCGTGGCGCTGCCGTAGTGCTCTCGATCTTTTGTGTTTTACTCGGATGGAATGTGGTCCATGGATTTTTGCTGTGGACTTAAAATTTGCCGTTTCCTTCATCGGGGCGCGCCGGTTTGATTCCGGCCTCGGCATCTAAATCGGTTTTTATTTCTTTGATTCGACGATAGATTCAAGCGGAGCTGCGTGTTTTTCGCCATCTTTCCGCAAGCTGCGCCTCAAACCTTGCAGGTAGAAGCCGCGCGAGATTAATTTCCATGCCACCATCCGAACAATGCGGGCTATATCGACCACGGGCCTGAAATGGCTCGCGCGTGCCTGCGGCATATAGATCGCGGAGATGGGAATCGGCAGGCTGGTGATGCCCTGGCGTCCGGCTTCTATCAATATTTCACTCTCGAATACAAACCCGGAAGAGCGGTGATGCGCTACTTTGACTTTGTCCAGCAGGTTGGCCGGATAGATGCGGAAGCCTGATTGACTATCGATAATCGGATAGCCGGCAGCCCAGGCTATCCAGAAATTTGCAAAGCGGTTGGCGTTGTAGCGCGCGCGCGGGATATTGGCTTTTTCATGCAGGCGCGAACCGATGACGATGGTGTCCGGCGTTTGCTTAAAATGCTGCAGCAGCCTGGGAATGTCTTCCGGCAGGTGCTGGCCGTCTCCGTCCAGCGTCACGATGCCCTGGATAGGGCGCTTGCGGGCTTCCTGCATGCCGTCCCACAGGCTGCTGGCCTTGCCTTGGTTGACCGGGTGCCGCAACAAGGTAATGTCCAATCCTTGCAGCGCATCTGCGGTGCCGTCTGTTGAACCGTCGTCAATGACGATGACATGTTTCAGCTGAAGCAGCGTGCGCTCGACCAGGCCGCGTATCGTGCGCGATTCGTTATAGGCAGGGATGACGGCGGTAAAGTCATCGTTGTCCGTATTTTTGTTGTTGAAAGATGCTGTTACGGTCACGCCATTGCTCCATTTACAGAAATGATTTGCCCCGAGATGTAGGCTGCTTCGTCGGACGCGAGAAAGCGCACCAGGCTGGCCACCTCTTCAGGGCGTCCCGCGCGTTTCATGGGGACTAATTGTTTGATGACCTCTGCCGGGAAAGCCTCTGCGCTCATCGCAGACGTAATAATGCCGGGCGCAACCGCATTGACCGTGATGCCGCGCGTTGCCAGTTCCATCGCCAGGGATTTGGTCGCGCCATGCAAGCCCGCCTTGGCGGCGGCGTAATTCGTTTGGCCGCGATTGCCCATCAGGCCTGCGATGGAAGACATATTGATGATGCGCCCCCAGCGGGTTGCCATCATGGGCAGCAGCAAGGGCTGCGTGACGTGAAAAAAGCCGTTGAGCGACACATCGATCACGCGATGCCACTGATTGCCGTCCATGCCGACCATCAAGGCATCGTCATGCATGCCGGCGTTGTTGACGACGACTTGAATCGCGCCATCCTGCAACAGGTTTTCCAATGCTTGCGCAGTCTGCTCGGCGTTGCCGACGTCGAAGCTTACGGCTTGCGCTGGCTGGCCAAGGGAGCGCAGCTCGGCAACGAGTTCTTCCGCTGCATTCAAATTACTGTTGGCGTGCACGATCACGTGCATGCCGTCGGCGGCAAGGCGCCTGCAGACAGCCGCCCCGATTGCCCCGCTGCCTCCGGTAACCAATGCGCGCTTCATGCCG
Organism: Undibacterium sp.; assembly: GCA_035487495.1. GTDB lineage: Bacteria > Pseudomonadota > Gammaproteobacteria > Burkholderiales > Burkholderiaceae_D > Undibacterium. The sequence continues at coordinate 1,238 of DATHMC010000077.1, read as the reverse complement.
CCGCTCCTTCCAGTACAACAGCGATGCGGCCTTGCATCAGGTCGCGGCCGCCTGCGGACAAGTTGAATGCATAAATCGAACGTCCGCCTTCGCTGATCAATTGCTCCGCATCGACCTGCAGATCGCCGTCGATATCGTCCAGTCGGTCGACACTCCAGCTAACATCCTTGGCGTTGGCAAGATAACCGATACTGGACGCGCGAAAATCCGGCTGCTGCGCTGCAATCAGGCCGCCATGCACGGCTATCGCTTGTGCCGCATACTCGACTCCGCAGACAGACAGCAGGCCGGATTTGCTACGCAGGGGGTGGGCTGGATTGTGGTGGCTGGAGGTCAGGCAGCGAATCCAGGTTTCATCCCAGGAGACCACTTGCTCCAGCAAACACATGCCGCGCTGATGCGGTATCAGGGAGGGGATATCAATTTTGCTCAGCATGGGCTTACTTTTACCTGTAGTGTCTGCTCAAGATAGTCGAGGCAGACGGTTTGTCCGCGCGGATCGGCAAGGGCCGCCAGCAAGGGCAGGGAATGTGCCGCCGGGTTGCTGATGAAGGATGCCGGCGCCCACGCCGGCATGGCAGTGGCTGCCTGGCGTTCTGTCAGCGTTACCTGCAAGGCAGCAAGGCTGTTTGATGAACGCTCCCGGGTTACCAGCAGGGTCGCGGCATAATCCACTGCAATCGGCCTCAGGGAGAAAAAAGGTTCCTGAAATTTCACGTCCGAGGCGGTAAACAAACTATCCATGCCTTCATCGGCGACTTGCACTGCCGTTTCCAGCAAGCCGGCAGAAAAACTGTCATCGTATGCGCTCAGGCAAGTCGAACTTTGCTTCATGCCAGTGGCAATGCTCCAGTATCCGGCGGTCGCATTGTGGACGGAGTTGGCGAAGCGGGTGGGCGACACATCGGGTGCTGCTTGCGCCAGCCCCTCCATGATCTGCGTAATGACCTGGTTGTCGCCGTCGGAGCTGCTGAACACGCAAGCCAGCTGCCGGGGAGTATCGCCTGAAGCTTGCTGCAAGGCTTCGTGCGCGGTGGTGAGTGAAAGGCGCGCGGACGCTATGCATCGACGGCGTTCGGCCGGCGGCAAGATCGGCGGCGTAGTCATGGGTACGTCCTGCCACGCATACCCGGTTTCGCCGCGCAAGACCGGGCGGGCTTGCGTCCATCCGAGCAGGCCGGGGGCGAGCAGGCCTATGCTTTCGACAAATATGTTGATCATGCGTCTATCCGTGAAAA
>DATHMC010000076.1:0-12580 GCA_035487495.1 Undibacterium sp. | reverse complement strand
CCGTCTTCCTGAGGAAGGTCCAGGTATGCACGTGCCAGTTTGGCTAGGACATTCGCAGGTTGCTCATCTGAAGTCGAACCTACCGCCGGCACAACATCTATCAAACCATTTCCACCGCTAAATGGGCTGGACGATATCATGTCTAATAAAAAATCTCTTTCATCAACGATAGCACCAGTACCACGCTCAACGTACCAGTCCAGAACACCATACTTAGGTTTACGATTCTCGTCGATTAACATTGTCCCAATGCCAGGAGCCTCTAAATCCAAATCAATAGCTAGTACCTTCTTCCCAGCATGTGCAAGCGCTGTCGCAACGACCGTGAGTGCGGTAGAACGCCCCACGCCCCCCTTAAGACTTGCAAATACAATGCGGGCTGGATCAGGCGGCTGCCATCCGGGTGTCGGCTCACTCAACCAGTCGGCACCTACAATTCGCCTATCTATGACCCGTATCTCTACAAGGATATTCACCCCTTCAACTTGGTTAGCACGGCCAATTTCAATCCTCTCTTTCGAGATGTGTGGCGATGAGATGAGCGTATCAACGCCCGGATCTTCTGCACTTAATACACATCGAGACGGCCTACAGTAAGCCAACACCTTACGCTCGATAGCGTCAGTCGCAGCAGCATGGTCTTCGGGGGAAAGGGTATTAGCAGAGATATAGGAGAGCCGTCCAGATGCATCGCGCAAAATCCAGCCTGCAGCGACAGAATCTACAGACAGCACTTCCAACAGCGCTTCCACAAACGCGTCGAGGCTGTTATCAAACGTTATCAAGTTTTGCATATACTTAAAATAATAGTCCCAACGCCTCGTTGGCTTCTTTACGCCACTTTTCCGAAAGAGCTTGGGTAATTGATCCGCTAGCCGCATAACGCATATCTACGCTCCAATGTTGCATAAAATCCTTGCGCTCAAAAATAGCTCTTAATGGAGCTGCGCTTCGAGTACTTAGCGCAAGTAATGCAACATTTGGTAACGCTGGATAATGTTTCCATATCGAAGCGTCGTCTGCCCTAACGCCCGCAGTCAACAGACATTTTTTCAAGGCGCACTCTGCGGCAAAACCATAATGGTACCCTGCGCCATCATACCGACTTACTGCCTCCAATTTGCGACCGTCATGAAAATGACGATTTGCGGCATCTTCTAATTTCGTCGTGTAAGCCATGTATAAATCCCAATTTCTTGACGTGCAACATTATAGCGTCATATTATCAATTCAAATATTATCAATATTGCCACATTTTATGCGATGAATTAAATTGGCTTTTGATATTTATGGAGAAGAAAGAATTTAAAAGGTTTGTCTTGGGTCAGCGACTCAGTAAGACTGCCACCGCATCCCATACCGAAATTGTACAGTTCATGCATGCCGATCAAAGAGCTTTCGCAGCATAAACGCGGATGTCGAACTCGCGCCAGGCCAACTACTACGTACTTTGGAACACCTTAGCCAGCCACTCCGTCATGAATGGCGGCAACATATTAATCCTACAAAAAGTCTTAGGACATCGGAATTTGAAGACGACGATGATCTATACTCACCTCAGCCCAGAGCATTTGCAGCAAACGAAGACTCTGAACCCTCTTTTTCGGTTGACAGTTTCGGAAATAAAAAAGGGCTCACATTGCTGTGAGCCCTTAGTGCTACTGGTGCCGGCTGCCGGAATCGAACTGGCCACCTGATGATTACAAGTCAACTGCTCTACCAAATGAGCTAAGCCGGCGAAACTTTTGAAATTGTGTTGATTTCTCAATCAATCTCGAAGAACAACATTATAGGCTACTTTATTATTTTTAGCGAGGGCTTACCAACTTTTTTTTGCGGTTCCGGGGGATTTTTTATTTCCGCCTGATTTTTTTCGCTGCTGTTATCCGTTTGCACCGCCGCCAAGCCGATTACCGGCCGGCTAGGCTGCTCTACCAGCACTTCTTCGGTAGATTCATCCTCCTCCATGGAGCCGACATCGAACGCCATGCCCTGGCCGTTCTCGCTGGCATATACCGCCTGCACATTCTCTATCGGCACGTAGATATCGCGCGATACGCCGCCGAACCTGGCCTTGAAGGCCACCGCCTCGTTATCCATCTTCAGGCCGCTGGTTGCGCCAAAGCTGATATTCAGCACGATTTCGCCGTTGCGGACGAACTCCGTTGGCACGCGTACGGCCCCGCCATGGACTTTTACTGCCAGGTAAGGCGTGTAGCCGTTGTCGGTACACCATTCGTAAATGGCCCGCATGAAATACGGTTTGGTAGAAATTTCTGACATAAATGATATCGGACATTTGCAGGAGGACATCAGCCCAGCCCACTGTAATTTTATTGTAGAAGAATAGTCCCTGCTCTAAAAAACAACAAGGCTGACGTTTACTTACTTGTCAGCCTTGTTCATTGGTATGCGCAATAATTAACGGCGCATCACTTTCTCGGAGGGGGTCAGCGCTTCGATGTAAGCTGGGCGCGAAAAGATGCGTTCGGCATATTTCATCAATGGCGCGGCCGTCTTGGACAGCTCAATGCCATAGTGGTCCAGACGCCACAACAACGGCGCAACCGCTACATCCAGCATGGAGAACTCATCGCCCAGCATGTATTTGTTCTTCACGAACAAGGGTGCCAGCGTGGTCAGGCGATCGCGAATTTCGGCGCGGGCCTTGTCCTGCACCTTGGCGGAAGCGGTAGATTTGTCGTTTTCCAGGGTATGGACGTGGACAAACAATTCTTTCTCGAAATTGAACAGCATCAGACGCGCGCGCGCTCGCATCAGCGGGTCTGCCGGCATCAATTGCGGATGCGGGAAGCGTTCATCGATGTATTCATTGATGATGTTGGATTCGTACAGGATCAGGTCGCGTTCCACCAGGATAGGCACTTGCCCATACGGATTCATGGTGGAAATATCTTCCGGCTTATTGAACAGATCTACATCACGAATTTCAAAATCCATGCCTTTCTCGAACAACACGAGACGGCAACGCTGTGAAAATGGGCAGGTAGTGCCCGAATAGAGAACCATCATTTTTATAGTTCCTTAGAAACGATTAGGGCGAGGCGCCCATTCTTATGCGCCTCACCCTGGGATAAAACATCTGCCTACGACGATAAAAAGCAGATGACTTGAGAATGGCGCTGACTGACTTAATATTAGGATTTTTTCGTCAAAATCAATGCCGTTTGGCTTGCGCCTATTACTTTACTTCTTTCCAGTATGATGCGTTCAGGCGCCATGCCAGGACACTCAGGACTGCCAGGAACAACACCACGAATACGCCCAGGCGTTTGCGGTTATTTTGCGACGGTTCGCCCATCCATTGCAAGTAGGCAACAAGGTCGGTCACTTCGCTATCGAATTCAGTTTCAGACAACTTGCCTTTGCTGACTGTTTCGAAACCGGCAAATGTATGCACCATCTTGCCGTGCTCATGCGGATCTTCCGCCTCTACAAACTTGGCATTGCGCACGCCTTGCAATTCCCACAATACGTGCGGCATGCCGACGTTGGGGAATACCATGTTGTTCCAGCCGGTTGGGCGGCTGTCGTCCTTGTAGTAGGTGCGCAGATAGGTGTACAGCCAGTCGGCGCCGGAGCCGGCACCCGAGGCCTTGGCACGGGCTATCACCGACAAATCCGGAGGAACCGCGCCAAACCATGCCTTCGCATCTTTGGCGGACATCGTGTTTTTCATCAGGTCGCCGACTTTGTCGCCGGTGAACAGCAGGTTCGCCTTGATCTGGTCTTCGGTCAAGCCGATGTCCCGCAGGCGGTTGTAGCGCATTGCCGACGCCGAGTGGCAGTTCAGGCAGTAGTTGACGAACAGCTTGGCGCCGTTTTGCAACGCCGGCAGATCGGTGGTGCGATTTTCTGCGTGATCCAGCGGATAGCCGCCCTCATTGGCCAGCGCAAACACTGGAACAAAGGCAAGCACCGCGATCATTTTTTTAATTAATTTCATGCTTATCATTCCTTTTGACGCTTAGTGTGCAGAAAATGTCACGCGCTTAGGCACAGGCTTGAATGTACCCATCGTGCTCCACCATGGCATCAACAAGAAGAAGCCGAAGTAGATCACAGTGCACACTTGCGATAAACGTTCACGACCTGGGGAAGGCGGCTGTATGCCGAGGTAACCCAAAGTAACGAAGGCGAAACCAAACAAGAGGAACATGTATTTGTGCCACTCAGGACGATACCGGATCGACTTGGCCGGCGATTGGTCCAGCCAAGGCAAGGCGCCGAGGATCACCACGGAAGAGCCGAACAACACCACGCCCCAGAACTTGGCTTCCAGGCCGAAAGGCATCATGCCGATAATCATCAGCAGGCCCAATGCCGCGATACCGGCCTTGACGATGGCGGGCAGCTTGGATTTCAAATACACCAGGCTGACATAACCGACGACAGCCGCCATCACCACATACAGGAACTCGGTCGTGGTCGCACGCAGGATCGAGTAGAAAGGCGTGAAGTACCAGGTAGGCGCAATGTGCGGTGGCGTTTTCAGTGAATCGGCAGGAATGAAGTTGTTATATTCGAGGAAATAACCACCCATTTCAGGCGCGAAAAACACTACGGCGCTGAAGATCACCAGGAACACAGTGACGCCGAAGATGTCGTGCACCGAGTAGTAAGGATGCGAAGGAATGGAATCCACCGGATGGCCGTCTGGGCCGAGGTTGTCTTTCACTTCGATGCCGTCCGGGTTATTCGAGCCGACTTCATGCAGGGCGATCAAATGAGCCGCCACCAGACCCAGCAGGATCAGCGGGATGGCGATCACGTGGAAAGCAAAGAAACGGTTCAGGGTGGCGTCGGACACCACATAGTCGCCGCGTATCCACAGGGACAGGTCAGGGCCGATGAAAGGGATGGCGCCGAACAGGTTAACGATAACCTGTGCGCCCCAGTACGACATCTGTCCCCATGGCAGCAGGTATCCCATGAAAGCTTCGCCCATCAGGCACAGGAAAATCGCGAAACCGAACAGCCAGATCAATTCGCGCGGCTTGCGATAAGAACCGTACAGCAGTGCGCGGGTCATGTGCAGGTACACGATGATGAAGAATGCCGAGGCGCCGGTGGAGTGCATGTAGCGCACCAGCCAGCCCCAGGGCACATCGCGCATGATGTATTCAACCGATGCAAACGCCAGGGTGGCATCCGGCTTGTAGTGCATGACCAGGAAAATACCGGTCACGATCTGGATCACCAGCACCAGCATCGCCAGCGAACCGAAGATGTACCAGAAGTTGAAGTTCTTTGGAGCGTAATAATTGCCCCACTGATCATTCCACAGCTTGGTCAGAGGGAAGCGGGAGTCAACCCAGTTCAGGGCCTTGGCAGCGACAGGCGCGTCTGCCGGCAATTTCTTTTCAACGAAAGCCATGATTAAGCATCACCTTTCTCATCTTTACCGATGATAACTTTGGTATCCGACAGGAACATATAGCGCGGAACGTCCAGGTTCTGAGGAGCTGGCTTGTTTTTGTATACGCGGCCTGCCAAATCGAAGGTGGAACCATGGCATGGGCACAGGAAGCCGCCCGCCCAATCGTCCGGCAAGGACGGCTGAGGGCCTTCCTGGAATTTGGAGCTAGGGGAGCAACCCAGGTGGGAACAAATGCCAACAGTCACCAGCAAGTCGCTGTGTTCTTTACGGGAACGCGCCTGGTTCTTGCAATATTCAGGCATTTCCATCGTGTAAGGCTTTTCCGATTTTGGGTCGGCAACCTTGTCTTCTGTCTTAGCCAGACTGGCCATCATTTCCGGCGTGCGCTTCAGGAGCCAGACCGGCTTGCCGCGCCATTCGACCACTTTCATTTCGCCCGGCTTCAAATCCGATATATCCGCTTCCACAGGCGCACCGGCGGCCTTTGCACGCTCAGATGGCTGGAAAGTGCTTACCAGCGCCCCTGCGGTTGCCAAACCAGCCACACCACCCGCCGCACACGTGGCGACGAGCAAGCCGCGACGGCCGGAATCGACCTGCTTTTCGATACTCATACCAACCCCAATCTGTCAAAATTCAAAACTTTTATGAAGCATAAACGGAACTTCTAGCAACCCTAAATTATAAAGGAGCGGAGTGTGGTTTTAAAGAAAAACATTTCTCAAGTTGGCAACTGAAGCAGTTTTTTTGCAAATTAATGACTATTTCATGATTTGTTAATAATGATTCTTATCTGGACGGAGTTTTTCTCGTTTGGAAACTAAATTTAACAAGCTTGCTCCGCTTTTTTAATCGTTTGAACGGTAGAATATTGCAACTTTGCCATAACGCGGCCGAGTTAAGGGGCCACCCATCTTACGACCGGAGTCATATGGCTTCGCCTGGTTTTTATTTTCCGGAGGATTCATTATGAGCATGATGCAAGAATTTAAAGCATTCGCGAGCAAAGGCAACGTGGTTGACCTCGCGGTCGGTGTCATCATCGGTGCCGCCTTCGGGAAAATCGTCGACTCCCTGGTGGCGGATATCGTGATGCCTATCGTCGGCAGGATTTTTGGCGGCCTGGACTTTTCCAACTATTACCTGCCACTGAACGGCCAGGCGACCACGCTCACGCTGGTAGAGGCGAAAAAGGCGGGCGCAGTGCTGGCCTACGGCAATTTCCTCACGATCGCGCTGAACTTCCTGATCCTGGCTTTCATCATCTTCCAGATGGTCCGCCTGTTCAATAAAATGAAACGGGAAGAACCCGTCGCCGCCCCGGCGCCGGTGGTCACGCCGGAAGACGTGCTGCTGTTGCGCGAAATTCGCGATGCGCTGAAAAAATAAGCACTGCGCTGCAGCCGCCTATCCTATAAGCGGCTGCAGCGACTCACACCGGGTTGTCGATATCGACAAAGTGGTGCACCACGCCGAACTGCTGTCCGATATGCCGGCCCAGCGCCTGCACACCATAACGCTCGGTCGCATGATGGCCGCAGGCCAGGTAGGCGACACCGGATTCCCTGGCCAGATGCACCGTAGGCTCTGAAATTTCCCCGCTCAAGTACACCCCCGCGCCGGCAGCGATCGCGTCGCCCAGCATATTTTGCGCGGCGCCGGTGCACCAGCCTATCCTTGCCGACCGGTGCAACCGCTGTTCCGGATCGCCGATCAATAGCGGCTTCCTTCCCAGTTTCCGCTCTATGTGCATGGCGAGCTCGCCTACCGTTGCCACGGTGTCGTCGGCGGTTCCCAGCCAGCCCAGGTCGTCCTCGCCAAACCTGGCATCCGGCGTCAGCCCGAGCACGGCCGCCAATTGCGCGTTATTTCCTAATTGCGGATGCATGTCCAGCGGCAAGTGATAGGCAAACAGGGAAATGTCATTCTGCAGCAGCAACTTCAGCCTGCGTTGTTTTTGGCCGATGACCCGCATGTCTTCGCCCCGCCAAAAGTAGCCGTGGTGCACCAGGATCGCATCGGCCCGCAGTTCGACAGCGGCCTGCAAGAGCGCAAGATTCGCGGTCACGCCGCTGACCAGCACTTTAATCTCGCTACGCCCTTCCACCTGCACCCCATTTGGGCAATAATCACGGAACCGCGATATTTGTAGCTCGGAGGCTAGAAATTCTGACAATTGATCCCTATCTATTGTCCGATTAACCGGCTCATTTTCCAGCTTGCTTGCAAAGTCCTTACTCATATTTCACCTGGTATTTGATCCTATGCGACGTCTATGGCTGTTGTTTGCGCAAACCGTGACTATCGGTTTGGCCCTGTGGTTCATTGTAACCACCTTAAAACCCGATTGGGCAAATTCGGCCAGCGGCAGTCGCGGCATCCGGGTCGCCTCTACCGTATCCATGCAGGAAGCGCCCGCCACCAGCGTGCCGGCGCAAGGCTCTTATCGCGACGCCGCCAAGCGGGCCATGCCCGCTGTCGTCAATATCTATACGACCAAGGAAGCCAGGCAACCGAATAATCCCTTACTCAGCGATCCTTTCTTTAAACGTTTTTTTGGCGACCAGCTGGATCGCCAGCAGCCGGAGCGCCAGTCCAGCCTGGGGTCCGGCGTGATCGTCAGTCCGCAAGGGTACATCCTGACCAATAACCACGTGGTGGAAGCGGCGGATGAAATCGATGTGGTGCTGCCCGACGGCCGCAAGGCCACCGCCAAAGTGGTCGGCACCGATCCGGAAACCGACCTGGCGGTGATCAAGATAGAACTCGGCAACTTGCCCACCGTCACGCTGGGGCATTCGGACAAGGCCAGCGTCGGCGATGTGGTGCTGGCCATCGGCAATCCCTTCGGCGTGGGCCAGACCGTGACGATGGGCATTATCTCGGCACTCGGCCGCAACCACCTGGACATCAATACGTTTGAAAACTTCATCCAGACCGATGCCGCCATCAATCCCGGCAATTCAGGCGGCGCACTGATCGACGTCAACGGCAACCTGCTGGGCATCAATACCGCGATCTATTCGCGCAACGGCGGCTCGCTGGGGATAGGCTTCGCTATCCCGGTCACCACCATCAAGACCGTGATGGACTCCATCATCAGCACCGGCCAGGTAACGCGCGGCTGGATAGGCGTGGAACCGCAAGACATCACCCCGGAACTGGCGGACAGTTTCGGCATCCCGCAAAAATCCGGCGCCATCATCGCCGGCGTGATACGCGGCGGCCCGGCAGACAAGGCCGGCATCAAGCCCGGCGACATCCTGGTATCGATCGACGGCCAGGAAGTCGCCGACACCACGGCCATGCTGAACCTGATCGCGCAATTGCAGCCGAACCAGAAAGCCAAAATCACCGTGCTGCGCAATGGCAAGGAAACTGCGCTGAATGTGCTGATAGGCAAACGCCAAAAGTCCCGGCGCGAAGAATAAATCCTCCCGCCCCCTTCCATCTCGACACAAGACAGACCATGCATATCCGCGACCTGAACCGTTTTTTATTTGAATTATCGGAAAATAATAACCGTGCATGGTTTGTCATGAACAAACCCCGCTACGACATACTGCGCGCAGAATTCCTGCAACTGGTCACCGGCCTGATCGCCGAGATCAGCAAATTCGATCCCGCCATCCTGGGCTGCGATCCGAAAAAAGCCCTGTTCCGCATCAACCGCGACATGCGCTTTTCCGCCGACAAGTCGCCGTACAAAACCTATTTTTCGGCATCGATCCTGCCCAGCGGCCGCAAAAAACCCAGCGACGGCGGCGGCCCGGCTTATTATTTCCAGGTCGATGCGAGCGGAAATCTGCTGTATGCGGTGGGTGAATATATGCCGCCGTCGGACCGCCTGAGAAATATCCGCAACCAGATCGTGGCGGATCCGGACGGCTTCAGCAAGATGATCAAGAACAAGACGATGAAGAGTGTTTTCGGCGGCCTGCAGGAAGAGGGGAAACTGACCCGGCCACCGAAGGGATTCAGCGAAGACTTGCCGCACATGGAGTACATCAAGCACAAGAACTTCATGGTGTGGACCGAGATATCCACCAAGGATATGCAACCGGAAGCCCTGCAAGCCACGTTGGTCAAGGGCTTCAAGAGCGGCTATCCGCTGGCCGACTGGCTGCGCACCGCTTCTTTTTCCGCCTGATGCCTGGCTGAAGAAAGGATCAGGAAGCCTGATCCTCTTCCGGCGCCTGCGTCGCCTTGACGAAGATCGGCGCCACCAGCAAGCCCAGTTCAAACAAGAGCCACATCGGTATCGCCAGCGAGCACTGGCTGACCACATCCGGCGGCGTGACGATCGCTGCCACCACAAAAGCGCCGACGATCACATACGGACGGATCGCCTTCAGTTGCTGCAGCGACACCAGGCCCATGCGGACCAGCACGACCACGACGATCGGCACCTCAAAGGTGACTCCGAACGACAAGCACATGGTCATGATGAAATCGAGATAGTTTTCGATGTCCGGCGCGACGGTAATCGACTTCGGCGCAAAATCGTTGATAAAGCGGAACACCCGCCCGAACACAAAGAAATAGCAAAAGGCGACGCCGGCCATGAATAACAGCGACGACGAGATCACCAGTGGCGCCACCAGCCTTTTTTCATGGGTATACAGGCCGGGCGCAATAAATGCCCAGGCCTGATACAGCACCCAGGGCAGCGCCAGTATGAACGCCAGTACCAGGGTGACCTTCATCGGCACCAGGAAAGGGGAAATCACACCGGTGGCGATCATCTTGGCGCCGACCGGCAGCGACGCTATCATCGGCTCGGCCAGGAAATCGTAGATGGCGGACGGGCCCGGCCAGATCATCAGCGCGGCACACACGAGCGCTATCCCCATCGAGGCCTTGACCAGGCGGTCGCGCAACTCGACCAGGTGCGAAATAAAGGTGTCTTGCGGCCCTTGCGTTTCTTGATCGCTCATGCAAGGTCCATTACAGGTGGTGAATACGGGAGCATTGAAGGTATATTAAAAGAAGCTTGCAGGGGTAGCGCGCTTGGCCCTGTGCCTGGCCATCCTGGCGGCGCCGGACATCACGTGTGCACGGCGGCCGGTCTGGTTCTTGTACCATCCGGGCACCGCCGAGGAGCGCGCCAGCTTTTTGCGCCGGAAATTTTTGGCTTTTAAGGCCAGGTCGTCAACCGTGGGCGGATCGCTCAGGCCATCCGCTCCGCGCTCGCCATTCCATGCGGAGTGGATGTCGCTTTCCACTTCGGACATGCCTTGCGAGATGGATTGCCCCACCTCCTGCGCGGCGTCCTGCACCTCTTTTTGCATCTTGCGCAATTCGTCGAGCTCAATCTCGCGGCTGACCTCGGACTTCACTTCATTGATATAACGCTGGGCACGGCCAAACAGCGAGCCCGCCATGCGCGCCACCCTAGGCAGCTTTTCAGGGCCTATCACGACCAGCGCGACGACGCCGATCAATGCCAGTTTGGTTAAACCGAGATCAATCATGGCGTTTGCCCGAGGGTGGATTTAGCCAATGCGTTTGCCGCCATCAGTGCTTCGCTTTTTCCTTGGCTTCCACGTCTATTGTGCTTTTATCGGCAACCTGGGACGGGCTTGGCTGAGGCTTTTCTTCTTCCTCCGCGCCTTTCACGCCATCCTTGAAACCTTTGACGGCCTTGCCCAGGTCGGAACCGATATTGCCCAGTTTCTTGGTGCCGAAGACCAGCATCACGATCACCAATACGATCAACCAGTGCCAAATACTAAATGAACCCATGTTTTCTCCTAATGAGAGCTACGCTCCCCCGTGTACAATTAAATGACCATACGGAGCAGTCCGCCAAATTTATCCGTGCAATCAGCGCTGTCCGCGCCAAGGCTTAGGTCCGCCTATGACATGTATATGCAGATGATACACCTCTTGGCCACCGTCCGGCCCGGTATTGATCAGCGTCTTATAACCGCCGGATAAGCGGCCATCGCCGCCCCGATGCACATCACAGCCATGCTCCTTGGCAATTTGGGGGGCAAGGGCCAGCATTTTACCCAACAAAATATTATCTTGCGCATCGGCATCGCTCAAGGTATCGATGTGTCTCTTGGGAATAATCAGCAGGTGGACGGGCGCGGCCGGATTGATATCCTTGAATGCCAGGAAATCATCGTCTTCATAGACAACGGCGGAAGGAATTTGTTTTGCAGCAATCTTGCAGAAAATGCAGTTATCCACGTTAGACCCGTTCAAAATGAAAATTTAGTTACCCGGCTTGCCGGCTTCTTGCCGATCCCGCAGCTCATCCTTGCGTGCCGCTTTTTCCTCTATGCCGGAGATGCCTTCGCGCCGGGCCAGCTCATTGAGCACATCCTGCGGCGTCAAATCGAATTGCGCCAGCATGACCATGCTGTGAAACCACAGGTCGGCGCACTCGTACAATACCTTGGAATTGTCGCCGGACGCGCGCGCGTCCTTGGCTGCCATCACGGTTTCGGTCGCTTCCTCGCCGATTTTTTTCAAGATCGCGTCATCGCCTTTCGCGAACAGACGCGACACATAGGATTTTTCCGGATCGCCGCCGTTAGCCAGCTTGCGCGACTCAATCACGGCCGCCAGGCGCTGCAAAGTTACGCTCATTTGTACACGCTCTCCGGATCTTTCAATACCGGCTCCACTACCTGCCACTCGCCGTCGGCGGCATTGCCTTCAAATTTCTGGAAAAAACAGGAATGCCTGCCGGTATGGCAAGCGATGCTGTCGACCTGCTCCACTTTCAGTAAGACCACATCCTCATCGCAATCCAGACGGATTTCGATGACCTTCTGGATATGCCCGGACTCTTCGCCCTTATGCCACAGCTTCTTGCGCGAGCGGCTCCAGTACACGGCTTCGCCCAGCTCCACCGTTTTAGCCAGCGCATCCCGGTTCATCCAGGCAAACATCAGCACGTCATTGCTTTGTGCTTCCTGCGCAATGACCGGTACCAGGCCGTGTTCGTCCCATTTCACCTTATTCAGCCATTTTGCGTGTATGCCCGACATCATGCCAACCTCATGGGAATATGTTGTGCAGCCATGAACTGCTTGGCCTCTTGCACCGTATGTTGTCCATAGTGAAAAATGCTGGCGGCGAGCACCGCGTCCGCGCCGCCTATCTTGATCCCGTCCGCCAGGTCCTGCAGGCCGCCGACGCCGCCGGACGCAATCACCGGAATGC
>DATHMC010000075.1:0-6135 GCA_035487495.1 Undibacterium sp. | reverse complement strand
ACGAAAATTGCGTCAGGAATGCCGCCCATATCCTTGATACCGCCGATAGCTTTTTGCAGCTTGACGATTTCACGCTGGAACATCAGCGCTTCTTTTTTGCTCAGCTTCTCTACAGAACCGTCTTCTACCGAAGCTTCCATGTCTTTCAGGCGCTTGATCGATGTTTTGACAGTTTTGAAGTTGGTCAGCATGCCGCCCAACCAGCGCTGATCGACGAAAGGCATGCCGGCACGTTGTGCTTCAGCGGCGATGATTTCGCGCGCTTGGCGTTTTGTGCCTACGAACAGGATAGTGCCGCGGTTTGAAGACAATTGGCGGATGTATTTCATCGCCTCTTGGTACATACCCAGAGTTTTTTCCAGGTTGACGATATGAATCTTGTTGCGGTGACCAAAGATGAACGGTGCCATCTTAGGGTTCCAGAAACGGGTTTGGTGACCGAAGTGGACGCCGGCTTCCAGCATTTCGCGCATTGTTACAGACATAATAACTCCAGGGTTAGGTCTTGAATCCAGTCAGTGATCCGATGCTTACCGGACACCCTTTTAGACCAGATTCGTGCATTGATAAAATGATTTTTCAATCATTAGCATGAAATCATTCAAGCTAACCATCAATTGTACTACGAAAATCGCATACCTTTCAAGCAGATAGCGTTTATTGCCTGAGCGGACATGACGGGGCTGGACTATAATTCGCAATACAACTTATTTATACTCATTCCATCAATGGCAATGCGGCGCCATGGATGGGATCAGCCTCAAATATTCCCCTTATTGCATACATGGTCGGTTCAGCATGACATCTATTTCTATTAAAACACCTCAAGACATCGCCGGGATGCGTGTCGCGGGCAGGCTCGGCTCCGAGGTACTCGATTACATCACGCCCTTTGTAAAAGCAGGCGTCACTACGGGCGAACTGGATAGATTGTGCCATGAATACATGACCAATGTACAAGGCACGATACCCGCGCCGCTGAACTATTGCCCGCCCGGCTACACTCCGTTCCCGAAGGCGATTTGCACATCTGTCAATGATGTGATCTGCCACGGCATACCGGGCGACAAAGTCCTGAAGAACGGCGACTCCGTCAATCTGGACATCACCGTCATCAAGGATGGCTACCATGGCGACAATAGCCGCATGTTCCTGATCGGCGAACCTTCGATACTATCCAGGCGCCTGAGCGAAATCACCTACGAATGCATGTGGATAGGCATCTCCAAGGTCAAGCCCGGTGCGCACCTCGGCGACATAGGCCACGCCATCCAGCAGCACGCTGAAAAAGCCGGCTACAGCGTGGTGAGGGAATTTTGCGGCCACGGTATAGGCACAGTCTTCCATGAAGAGCCGCAAATCCTGCACTACGGCCGCCCCGGCACACTGGAAGAAATGCTGCCCGGCATGATCTTCACGATAGAGCCCATGATCAATGCGGGCCGCCGCGAAATCAAGGAAATGGGGGACGGCTGGACGATCAAAACCAAAGATCGCAGCCTGTCGGCGCAATGGGAGCATACCCTGCTGGTGACAGAAACGGGGTATGAAGTGCTGACCCTGTCGGCAGGATCGCCGCCGCCGCCGGCATTCATCCAGGCTCAGGCCCAGCCAGGCGTGCCCGCATAATGGCAGTATGCGTCTCACCGGCATTGCAGTTCAAGGAAGAATTGAAGGCCAGACAGCAATCCGTGATTGCCGCCTTCAAGGAAAACCTCAAGGCCGAGCAATTGCTGCAGGACCTGTGCCGCAGCGTGGACCTTGTACTCTCCAAAATCTGGAAAGATTTCGATCTGCCGAAAAACTCCGCACTCATCGCGGTGGGCGGCTACGGCCGTGGCGAGCTATACCCTTATTCCGATGTCGATGTCCTGATCCTGCTGTCGGAACTTCCTGATAAGGCTACCCGCGGCAAACTGGAAAATCTGGTTCAAATTTTTTGGGATATCGGCCTCGATCTGGGGCACAGCATACGCACGGTAGACGAATGCCTGCAGGAATCCGAAGCCGATATCACGGTGAAAACCAGCCTGCTCGAAGCCAGGCTGGTTACCGGCAGCCGCAAATTATTCAAAGAATTGCAGCAGCGTTACACGGCCACCATGAATCCCCAGCTTTTTTTCCAGGAAAAATTGCTGGAATTGCAGCAAAGGCATGTCAAATACGAAGACACGCCCTATAGCCTGGAGCCGAACTGCAAGGAAAGCCCCGGTGGCCTCAGGGACCTGCAAGTCATACTCTGGGTTGCCAAGGCGGCCAATCTGGGCAATTCGTGGCGCGAACTGGCGGAACGCGGTCTGATTACCGATATCGAGGCGCGCCAGTTGAAGCGCAACGAACGGGCATTCAAGGATATCCGCATCCGCCTGCACATCCAGGCAGGAAGACGTGAAGACCGGTTGCTTTTCGACGTGCAAAATGCGATCGCCGAGACGTTCAACTTCAAGACCACGGAATCGCGCCGCGCCAGCGAGCACCTGATGCAGAGATACTACTGGGCAGCCAAGGCGGTTACCCAGCTGAATACCATCCTGCTGCAAAATATCGAAGCCAACCTGTTTCCGCAGCCGTCGGTTCCGCAGCCTATCAATGAACGCTTCAATGAAGTGAATGGACTGATCGATATCGCCGCCGACGATTTGTTCGAGACTTCGCCGTCTGCATTGCTGGAAATCTTCCTGCTGCTGGCCCGCCATCCGGAACTAAAGGGAATGACGGCGCGCAGCTTGCGGGCCTTGTGGCACGCGCGCTTTCTGATTGATGCCGGCTTCCGGCACGACATCTTCAATCGCGGCCTGTTCCTGCAAATTTTGCAGTCCCCTCAGGGACTCACCCATGCGTTGCGGCGCATGAACCAGATCAGCATACTGGGGCGCTACCTGCCGAACTTCCGTCGCATCATCGGCCAGATGCAGCATGACCTGTTCCACGTGTATACGGTAGATCAGCACATACTGATGGTGGTGCGCAACCTGCGCCGCTTTGCGATGACGGAGCATGCGCATGAATACCCGTTTTGCAGCCAGTTGATGGCCAACTTCACGCAACCCTGGGTGCTGTATATCGCCGCCCTCTTCCATGATATCGCCAAGGGGCGCGGCGGCGACCACTCCATGCTGGGAATGGCCGACGCGAAGAAATTTTGCTACGACCATGGCATCTCCAAGGCAAATTCGGAGCTGATCATTTTCCTGGTGCAGCACCACCTGACGATGTCGCACGTGGCGCAAAAACAGGACCTGTCCGATCCCGATGTGGTGCAGGCATTTGCCACGCTGGTCAAGGACGAGCGCCATCTTACCGCGCTGTACCTGCTGACTGTGTCCGACATACGCGGCACCAGCCCCAAGGTCTGGAACGCGTGGAAAAGCAAGCTGCTGGAGGACCTGTATCACATCACCTTGCGCATACTGGGCGGGGAGACGCCTTCGCAAGACCGAGAGTTGAAGAACCGCCAGGAAGAAGCGCTGAAGGCGCTGCGGCTATACGGCTTGCCCAGCGATGCCCACCAGCAGCTATGGCAGCAACTGGACGTAGCCTATTTCCTGCGCCACGATGCCTCCGATATCGCGTGGCAGACCCGCTCGCTGCACGACAGGATCAATAGTCCGGTCCCTGTCGTCAAATGCCGCCTGTCGCCGATAGGAGAAGGCCTGCAAGTCACCGTCTATGTGCGGGATCAGCCCGACTTGTTTGCGCGCATCTGCAACTATTTCGACGGCAAGAATTTCAGCATCCTGGATGCAAAAATCCATACCACCAAAGGCGGCTATGCGCTGGACACCTTTCTGGTTATCGAGCCGGCATTTGCCAATAATTACCGCAACATCATCAACCTGATAGAGCATGAGCTGGCCGAAGTATTGACGCTGCAGACGCCTTTGTCGTCGCCAAATAAAGGTCGGCTGTCCAGGCTGTCCAGGACCTTCCCTATCGTACCGACGGTGGACCTGCGCCCGGACGAACGCGGCCAGTATTTCCTGTTGTCGGTATCCGCCAATGACAGGACGGGCTTGCTGTATGCGATAGCAAATGTACTGGCCAAATATAAAATTAACCTGCACACAGCTAAAATCATGACCTTGGGCGAGCGGGTAGAAGACGTTTTCCTGATCGACGGACCGGCACTGCAGAGTCCGCGCAACCAGATACAGATAGAAACCGAACTGCTGGAGTCGCTACGCGTGTAGCACGGCGACTGGCTCAACCACTCCTGCAATCATCCTATAAAGAATTACCATAGCCTCATCATGACCGAACTTGTACGCTTATCAAAAAGAATGTCCGAACTGGGAATCTGCTCACGCCGCGAGGCAGATGAATGGATAGAGCGCGGCTGGGTCCGTGTCGACGGCAAGGTCGTCTCCGAGCTGGGCAGCAAGGTCTTGCCTCAGCAGAAAATTTCCGTGGAGCGCCAAGCCGCAGCCGAGCAATCCAAGCGCGTGACCATCCTGATCAACAAGCCGGTAGGGTATGTCAGCGGCCAGGCGGAAGACGGCTACCAGCCTGCAATCGCACTGGTCAAACCGGAAAACCGCTGGTCCGAATGTGCGGTAGACACCCAGTTCCACCCTACCCAGCTGCGTAGCCTGGTCCCTGCCGGACGGCTGGATATCGACTCCGTGGGCCTGTTGGTGCTGACCCAGGACGGCCGCGTCGCCAAGCACCTGATAGGGCAGGATACCAGCGTGGAAAAGGAATACCTGGTCAGGGTGCAGTACGGCAAATCGGGCCGCCTGCCCGACTCCGATTTGAAACGCCTGAACCACGGCCTGAGCCTGGACGGCAAAGCCCTGATACCGGCCAAAGTCAGCTGGCTTAATGATGATCAGCTGAAGTTCATTTTGCGCGAAGGCAAGAAACGCCAGATCCGCCGCATGTGCGAAATGGTCGGCCTCAAAGTATTGGGCTTGAAACGGGTGCGGATAGGAAAAGTAAGGCTGGGCAATCTGCCCGAGGGGCAATGGCGCTATCTGCGCGACGATGAACAGTTTTGAGGCGCTAGGCAAAGCCGGGCGAACCGGCTTTGCCGATGGCATTAATCGTCGTGATTGGGATCGAGTTCCGGAAACAACACTTCAGTAAAGCCGAACTGCGTCAAGTCCCTGATGCGCATCGGATATAGCACGCCGTCCAGGTGGTCGCACTCATGCTGCACCACCCGGGCGTGAAAGCCTTCGACATCGCGGCGGATGCGGTTGCCGAACTGGTCGACACCCTCATAGCGCAACTTGCTCCAGCGCGGCACCAGCCCCCGCATGCCCGGCACCGATAAGCAGCCTTCCCACGCCTCCTCGGTCTCTTCGGCCAACGGCGTCAGCACCGGATTGAGCAAGACCGTCTCCGGCACCGAGGGTGCATCGGGATAACGCGGATTATCCTTGAAGCCAAAGATGACCAGCTGCAAGTTGACGCCGATTTGCGGCGCCGCCAGGCCTGCGCCGCTGGCTGCAGCCATGGTTTCAAACATATCGTCCACCAGCTTCAGCAACTCGGGAGTATTAAACTCCTTGACCGGCTCGGCAACCCTCAGCAGGCGGGAATCTCCCATTTTCAGTATTTCATGAATCATTGCAAACTATCCTTCCGCGCGCATAAAAACCCCGCCAGCCTACATATTAATCCAAACGATCAGATATCTTTCAGCGAGCGCAGATACTCACCGAATTCGGCGCCCGTTTCAGGGTGCTTCAAGCCCAGCGCCACGCTGGCTTTCAGATAACCCAATTTGGAGCCGCAGTCATAACGGGTGGCCGCTGCACGGTAGGCGTACACAGGATCCGACTGCAGCAATTGGGCGATGCCGTCGGTCAGCTGGATTTCGCCTCCTGAGCCCTTGCCCAGCTTTTCCAGGTAGGAAAAAATTTTACCGGACAATACATAGCGTCCAACCACCGCCAACGTGGAAGGCGCGACATCCGGCATCGGTTTTTCCACGATGCCGTGCATTTTTTCCAGCCTGTCTTTGTAAGGCGAACCGCTGACTATCCCGTACTGGCGGGTAAATGCCCGCGGCACGTCCTGCACCGCGATGATGCTGGCGCCCTCTTGCTCATATAGCCGCGTCATCTGCGCGATCGCCGACGGCTGACCGGGTTCTGCATCCATCAGATCGTCGGCCAGCAATACCGCAAA
>DATHMC010000074.1:0-4625 GCA_035487495.1 Undibacterium sp. | reverse complement strand
ACAGTCACGCCCAGCCTGCCCCTGGAAAGTTTAGGGTCGTCGTTCTGGGCCAGCTTGGCATTCTTGAACTCTCCTATCGTGACCGACAATTTCATCGGCTCGCCCTTGCGGATAATTTCCAGCCGGCCGCTAACGCCGGGCGCCACATCGGCCACCATGCCGGACAAGTCTGAGGCATGGTCGACCGGCTTGCCGTTAAAGCCTACAACCACGTCGCCGGGCTGCAATCCAGCCTTGTCGGCGGGACTGTCCTTCTCTATCGAGCTGATCAGCGCACCTTCGGTCTTCTTCAGGTTGAAGGAATTAGCCAGCGCCTGATCCAGCTCCTGGGTGTACACGCCAAGGTAGCCGCGGGTCACCTTGCCGTACTTGACCAGCTGTGCCTGCACCTTGTTGGCGATATCGATGGGCACCGCAAACGACAAGCCTTGATAGCCGCCGGGCTGGCTGTAGATCTGCGAGTTGATCGCAATCACCTCGCCCTTCAGGTTGAACAGGGGGCCGCCGGAATTGCCGGGATTGACAGCCACGTCGGTCTGCATGAAACCGACGCTGGGGTCGCCGGGCAAGGTGCGCGATTTGGCGCTGACGATGCCGGCGGTGGCGGTGTTTTCAAAACCGAAAGGCGAACCTATCGCCAGCACCGGCTCGCCGACCTTGGTCAGGGCCGGGTCGCCCAGTACGACCGTGGGCAGGTCCTTCGCATCGATCTTGAGCACGGCCACGTCGGCCCGTTTGTCGGCCCCCAGCACCTTGGCCTTGAACTCGCGCCTGTCGGTCAGCTTGACGGTCACCTCCTGCGCGCCATCCACCACGTGCGCGTTGGTCAGGATCAGGCCATCACGGCTGACAATAAAGCCGGACCCTAGCCCGCGCATCATGCCGCCGCCCTGCGGGCCGTGCGGCATGTTGGGCATCAGCGGGCCAAAATGGCGGAAGAAATCAAACAACGGATCCTGTTGCGCATTGTCGTCGTCATCGCCCTGCGCATTGCTGTGCATGCTGACTTTCTGGGTCTTGCCGATCACGCTGATATTGACCACAGCGGCGCCGTAGCGATCGACAATGCCGGAAAAATCGGTGGCGGTTGCGATGCCCGCCGACACGCTGTGCGACACCGGCAAGCTCGCCTCGGCAACATTGGCGGCCTGCACTTTGCCGAAACTGCCGTCTTCAAAGTAGACATAGCCACCGACTGCCGCTGCCAGTATGGACGCGGAGATAATACTTTGCGTAAAGACCTTGCTTTTCATGAAACACTCCTTGGTATCAATGGACTGGATTACCAGCCGTTGTGGTCGATATTAGGAGTGCAGATTTAAAATAGACTTAAATCACATAAAATTTTTGAAAAGAAATGATTTGGGCGCTGGGCGATGTCTAGTTTGCCATTGAGCCAACTCTAGTTAATTCTGCTTCGCTTCGTGGGTACAGGCCGGGAGTAGCCCGGCGGCTACTCACTTTATTTTGCTTCGCACCTAGCCGGCCGCCCATAAAGTAAGCAAACAAAAGGCGACCGCAAGCCTCGCCCCTTCGGGGTGCCCGCTTGTGCGGCACAAAAAATGGGAAATGGCCGAAACTCGCTACGCTCAAACAACGGCCATTTCTGATCCATTTTCTGTGCCGCACAATCGGCGAGGCTCCAAGCGGATGAAGGTCAAAGGCAACGTCAACAACAGCGGCGACCAGATTCTCCCATTTCAAAAGAATTTTATCTTTCAAATTTGCAATGGGCTGATGTTGGTGTTGTGGTTGTTTTTGACGTTAATCCGCTCGGGACGCAGCATTTTTTGCGTTACAGAAAATGGATCAGAAACAGACGTTGTTTGAGCGCAGCGAGTTTCGTCTGTTTCCCATTTTTTGTAATGCATAAAATGTGATGGCGCTTTGCGCCATCACCCGTAGGGCAAGTCTGCGGTCGCCTTTTTTTGGCTTACCTTTTTTTGGCGAAGCAAAAAAAGGTAAGTAGCCGCCGGGCTACCCCCGGCCTGTACCCACGAAGCGAAATCTAACCGCCTAGCGCGAAACCCTATCAAAAGCCACCCGCACCAATAACCCCTGACCAGTATTGGTCAAACCGACCTCCGCCCCATGCCCCTCAGCAATCTGCTTAACAATCGCCAACCCCAACCCCGTCCCCTTGTCGGCAGCCCCCGGCACCCGGTAAAAGCGATCGAACACCCGAGACAGATCGCCCTCCGGTATGCCCGGGCCGTTATCCTGCACGGTGATGCTCGCCGTATGTTGATCGACGATCAAGGACACATCCACCGTCGATCCTTGCGGGCTGTAGCGTATTGCATTGTCCAGCAGGTTGTTCAGCAGGATGCGCAGACCGTCCGGGTGGCCCATCACGTGCGCCGGCTTTTCTGCGCGCAGGCCGATGTCTATTCCCTTGGCGGTGGCCGCCATCGCGACATCGCTGATGGCGCCGTGCACCAGCGCCTGCAGATCCACCGGCACCGGTGTCTGCTCCACGGCGCCGGGTTCCTGCCGCGCCAGGGTCAGCAGCTGTTGCACCAGGTGGACAGCGCGTTCCAGGCCCTGCTTCAGGTCGGCAAAGGCTTCCTCGCGCTGCGGCCCGTCGCCGGCCCGTTCCGCCAGCAATATCTGCAGTTTTAACGCGGTCAGCGGCGTCTTCAGCTCATGGGCGGCGTCGGCAATGAAATTACGCTGCGCCTTGATGGAGGTATCCAGCCTTTGCAGCAGCGCGTTCAGCGCCTGCGTCAGCGGCTGCACCTCCTGCGGCACGCCGACTTCGGAAATCGGCGTCAGCGTCCCCGCATCCCTGCTCTGCACATCGCTGGCCGCGCGCTGCACCGCAGACAAGCTGCGGCCTACCGAAACCCAGATCAGCGCCGCCAGGAAAGGCAGGATCAGCAGCAAGGGCGCGACCGTCTTTAGCGCCAGTCTGGCCGCCAGCTCCAGCCTGGCGCGCAGCGGCTGCGCCACCTGCACGATGGTGTCGCCCAGCTGTGCGCTATACACGCGCCAGGTGGTGCCACGCGCGGAAAAATTCGAAAAGCCCAGTTCGGCGCGCTGCGGCAGCGCCGACGTGTCATGCGAATGATAGATGCGCAAGCCATTGCTATCCCAGATCTGGATGATGATGTCTTCCTGCATGTTCGACAATTCCGGCCGCGTGGGGATCAGCGGCGCATACGACTGCGACGGCAACGAGGCCACCAGTTGCTTCATCTGGTAATCGAACAACTGGTTGGCCTGTTCCCGCGCCTGTACATAGATCATGCTGCCCGCGAAAACGATGCCGGCCAGTATGCCGACCGACAGCCACAGCAGCAGCGTGCGGCGTACCGACGTATTACGGGGATGGAGGATGTTGTTGACCGCATTCATGTCGGCCTCGGCACCATATAGCCGACGCCGCGGATGTTCTTGATGAAGTCTGCGCCCAGCTTCTTGCGCAGCGCGTGGATATACACTTCCACGGTATTGCTTTCCACTTTTTCATCCCAGCCGTATAGTTTTTCGGTCAATTGCGCGGGAGAAAAAACGACGCCGGGGCGATCCAGGAAAGCCTCCAGCAATGCAAATTCGCGGGCCGACAACTGCACCGGCTTGCCTTGTAGATGGACTTCGTGGGTCGCCGGGTTCATTGTCAGGTCGCCAAAATTGATCACAGGATCGGCGCGCCCGGATTGGCGCCTGAGCAACGCGCGAATACGCGCCTCCAGCTCTTCCAGGTCAAAAGGCTTGACCAGATAGTCGTCGGCGCCGGAATCCAGGCCCTTGACCCTGTCGGCCACCGCATCGCGCGCCGTCAGCACCAGCACCGGAATAACGTTGCCCTTGCGGCGCAGCGAGCCAAGCACGTCCAGTCCGGTTTTTTTGGGCAATCCCAGGTCCAGCAGCAACAGGTCGTAACTCTCCAGCGCCAGCGCATTCTCCACCGCAGCGCCATCCTGCACCCAGTCCACGGTAAAGCCGTCCTGCCGCAAACCCTTGCGCAGCCCCTCGCCCACCATCGCATCATCTTCGACCAGCAGTAATCGCATCAGCCTCACCTTGCCCGCAAACATCACACCGATTTTAGCTGAAGACTGCAATTTGCGAAGTTTGTTCCGTTTCGGAATGAAAGCACGGAAGGATAAAAAGGCCGCACCGCACGGGTTTGGATCGCGTTGCGCCCTATTGCTCGGTCAGTTTCCAGACATAGATCACCTTGATCCACAATTGCTGCGGTTTGCCGTCCACCGTGCCGGGTTTGTTCCGGCATTGCCCCGACAGCAATTGCGCCTTGACCGCATTGTCCAGGTTCCTGTAGCCGCTGGATTTTTCTACTTTGGCATCGGCCACGCTGCCATCCGCACCGATCAGCACCGACAAGCCTACAGTGCCGGTTTCTTCATTGCGTATCGATGTTCCGGGCCACTCCGGCCTGCATCCGGGCGTATTGAAGTTGACCACGGCCGGCACTACCACGGGGCCGGCAGGTTTTACCGGTTCAGCCTCCACCTTGGGTTTGGCAACGGCAGCAACCACCGTAGGCGGCAGGCTATTGTCTAGCGGCTTGACCTGTGTGCTGGTGATCGTCGGCTGCTGCACTTGCTGCGGCACGGCAACTTCCGGTGGCGGAATATACGGCAGTTGCACGACTACCTTGG
>DATHMC010000073.1:0-9091 GCA_035487495.1 Undibacterium sp. | reverse complement strand
TGGCGCTCCTTTGTCGCTGGAAGCCTATCAGTGGCGTGCCAGGGCGGCATTGAGGGCCGGCGACTGGAAGGCGCTGAAAGCGGCGATAGCGGCGATGCCGGCGTCCCTGCGAAATGAGTCGACCTGGATTTACTGGCAGGGCCGGGTCTTGAAGAACGAGGGCAAGAATGAAGAGGCGCAGGCGCTGTTCCAGACGATTGCCGACCAGGTGCATTTCTATGGCCAGCTGGCGCTGGAAGAGTTGGGGCAGAAAGTCGGCGTGCCCGCCGCCATCAAGCCGCTGACGCCGGCCGAACTGGACGCCGTCGCGCAGAATCCCGGGTTGCAGCGCGCGCTGAAGTTTTACCAGATGAATTTGCGCCTGGAGGGCACACGCGAATGGAACTGGGAATTGCGCAAGATGAGCGAGCGCCAGCACCTGGCCGCCGCTGAGCTGGCGCGGCAGAATAATCTGCTGGATCGCATGGTCAGTACTTCTGACCGCACCAAGACGGAGATGGATTTCACCCAACGCTATCCGACCCCGTTCAATGAGGTGATGTACAAATCCACCAAGCTGCTGGGGCTGGACATGGCCTGGGTATATGGCCTGATCCGGCAGGAGTCGCGTTTCGTGATGAGTGCGCGTTCGCATGTCGGCGCTTCCGGCCTGATGCAGATCATGCCGTCCACCGCGCGCTACGTGGCCAAGAAGATGGGGCTGGGCGACTTCGTGCCCGATCAGGTCAATGATGTGGAGACCAATATCGCTTTGGGCACCAACTACCTGAATATGGTGCTGACCGATCTGGGCGGCTCGCAGGCGATGGCGTCGGCGGCGTATAACGCCGGGCCGGGGCGGCCGCGCGCATGGCGCGCCAGCCTGACACGCCCGGTGGAGGGCGCGATTTTTGCCGAAACGATACCCTTTGGCGAGACCCGCGGCTACGTCAAAAACGTCTTGTCCAATGCGACTTATTACGCAGCACTGTTTGAAAAGAAGCCGCAATCGCTGAAGGCGCGCCTGGGCGTCGTCGTACCCAAGGGCATGGGGACCGACGACGCCGATTTGCCGAAAGACCTGCCTGGAACGAATAATGATTAATACAACAGAACTGGAACCCGCGCTGTCCGCCATACTGGACTCCAACAAAAAAAACGGTATGCAACTGGTGATAGGCAATAAAAACTATTCCAGCTGGTCGATGCGCGCCTGGCTTGCGATGAAGGCCTTCGGCATCCCTTTCGAGGAAATCCGCATCCTGCTGGACCGGCCGGATACCGCGCGGCAAATCTCCGGCTATTCGATGGCCGGCAGGGTGCCGGTGCTGCTGGCGGACGGCGTCACGATCTGGGATTCGCTGGCCATCTGCGAATACCTGGCGGAACAATTTCCTATGCATAATTTGTGGCCGCAGGATGTGGCGGCGCGCGCCACGGCACGCAGTGTCTGCGCCGAGATGCATTCCAGTTTCCAGGCGCTGCGTTCCGACATGCCTATGAGCATCAAGGCCAGCCTGCCCGGCAAAGGCCGCACTGCAGGTTCGCAAGCCGATATCGGCCGCATTTCCGAAATTTGGGAAGAATGCCTGTCGCGGTACGGCGCGCATCAATACCTGTTCGGCGATTTTTCCATAGCTGACGCTTACTTTGCGCCGGTCGTCATGCGTTTCAACTCCTATGCGGTGTCGCTGGCGCCAGCTTTACAGGCCTATGTGGAGCGCGTCACCGCGCATCCCGCGGTAGCGCAATGGATACGCGAGGCGCTGGCCGAGGCGGAAGACGCGCCTGGTCACGACGCCCAGGTATAAATGAAGACGAACCAAATGAAGACGCCGCAGTGAAGACCGTAGCGAAAACCGTATTGAAGACATATATCGTCGGCGGCGCAGTACGCGATGCCATGCTGGGCCTGCCCGTGCAGGACCGCGATCACGTCGTGGTGGGCGCGACGCCGAAACAAATGCTGGCACTCGGTTATACCCCGGTGGGCAAGGATTTCCCGGTATTTTTGCACCCCAGGACCCATGAAGAATATGCATTGGCGCGCACTGAGAGGAAGACCGCGCCGGGCTACAAGGGATTCGTTTTCCATACCGATGCCGACGTGACGCTGGAACAAGACCTGATCCGGCGCGACCTGAGCATCAATGCGATGGCGCTGGACGAGGACGGCACACTGCATGATCCTTTCAACGGCCGCCAGGATATAAAAAACCGGGTGTTCCGGCATGTGTCGGACGCTTTCGCCGAAGATCCGGTGCGCATCTTGCGGCTGGCGCGCTTCGCTGCCCGTTTTTCCATCGCCCCCCATGATTTCACGGTCGCTCCGGAAACCAATGCGCTGATGCGACAGATGGTGGCGGCCGGCGAGGTGGACGCGCTGGTGCCGGAACGGGTGTGGCAGGAGTTGTCGCGCGGCCTGATGGAGGTCAAGCCTTCGCGCATGTTCGAGGTCTTGCGCGACTGCGGCGCATTGGCGCGCATCCTGCCTGAGCTGGACGCCTTATGGGGCGTGCCGCAGCCGCCCAAGCACCATCCAGAAATCGACACCGGCGTGCATGTGATGCTGGTCGTGGACTATGCCGCCCGGCAAAATTACTCATTGAGCGTACGCTTCGCTGCCTTGATGCACGACTTGGGGAAGGCGGCGACGCCCGCCAGCGAATGGCCGCGCCATCATGGGCACGAGCAAAAGGGCGTGCAACTGGTGGAGGCGGTCTGCCGGCGGCTGAAAGTCCCGACCGAATGCCGCGACTTGGCAGTGATGGCGGCGCGGGATCACGGCAATATCAGCCGCGCGCTGGAACTGCGGCCCAATACCATTGTTGCATTGCTGGAACGTAGCGATGCTTTTCGCAAGCCGCAGCGTTTTCTCGGCCTCTTGCGGGCCTCCGAATGCGACTGCTTTGGCCGCGCGGATGTGCCGGATGCCCGTTTTCCGCAATACGATTACCTGGCGCACGCGCTGGCCGCTGCGCAGCAAGTCAAAGCCGGCGAGATTGCGCAAGGCTATGCCGGCCAGCCGCAGCAGATAGCGCTGGCGATCCACGACGCCAGGATAGATGCGGTGCGCGCTTTTGTCGAAAACGTCAAAGCCTGACAGTGTGGAAGATGCCAGGAGTTTTCAATTACGGGTAAATAATTGCCCTAATGAAAATTTCTGGATTGCTTCTGGAAAAAAAACGGGACATCGCCTACAATGACATTGTGCACCGCACAAAACAAGATGTACTAGGGGAAATAATTGATGAGCGCTGCAGATTTTTATTCGCAAAAGCCGGAAGGTACAGGAGAACCCGTTCCTGCCGTTCCGCCTGCGCCGAAGAAAAAATCAAATGTTTTCGTCAAAGAATTGTCTGAGCGGGATAGATATAGAATCCTCAAGCATTTCCTCGAATTGAAAGAGAGTGACCGCTTACTGCGGTTCGGCACCTTCTTGCCGGATGAAATGATCACCAAGTATGTCGAAGGCATCGATTTTTCCCGCGACAAGGTATTTGGCGTGGTCAACAGCCGCTTCAAAGTGGTCGGAGTGGGCCATCTTGCCTTTGCTCCGCGCGAGAAGCTGGAGTATGGCGCCGAGGCGACGGAAAAGGACAGGGTGGCCGAGTTTGGCGTATCCGTGTCCGACTCCGCGCGCGGCAAGGGCGTGGGTTCCCGGCTGTTCAAGCGCGGCGCCATCCATTGCCGTAACGCCGATGTCGATACTTTGTACATGCACTGCCTGTCCAGCAACCAGACCATGATCCATATCGCCAAAAAGGCAGGCATGGAAATCCACCGCGAATACGGCGAGGCCGACGCCTACCTGAAACTGCTGCCGGCGGACGCCGCCAGCATGCTGAAAGAGGCGGTGCAAGAACAGGTCGCGACGCTGGACTATACGATCAAGGCCAATAAGCGGGCGGCCGTCAAATGGCTGGAGAGCCTGCCCGGCATGAAGGGCGGCAACTAGCCCGGTTTTCCCATGGGCCTAAGATTGGCTGCTGAGCACCGGCAGCGCCGTCGTATCCTTGATCTGTTGCAGTGCAAAGCTGGATTTTACGTCCAGCACCGCCGGATGGCGCAGCAGCGTCTCCATCATGAAGCGCGAGAAGTGGTCCATGTCCTCCACATGCACCCGCAACAAATAATCCATTTCCCCGGTCATCGCATAGCAAGCGACGATTTCCGGCCATTGCTCTATGGAAGCGGCAAAGTCATTGCGCGGCGAACGGGATGCGCCCTTGCCAGGCGTGTCGTTGTGCTTTTCCAGCCTGACGTTGACGTAAGCCAACAAGCCCAGCCCTATTTTCGCCGGTTCCAGCAGCGCCACATACTTGCGTATCACGCCCGTCTCTTCCAGCCGCTTGATGCGCCGCAGGCAGGGCGACGGTGACAGGTTGACCCGCTCGGCAACCTCCTGATTGGTCAGGCGGCCGTCCGACTGCAAAATGGCGAGGATCTTGCGGTCTATCTTGTCTAGTTCAACTGCAGCCATATTTCACCATAAATAAGAAAATATAAGCAATATTATTGCTCAAAAAATTAAATTATTGGGTTATTTTGCAATTATATGGCGTGGCGTGAAGCCTATACTAGAAATCTAGCCAGCACACCAAATGACCGGCATAGCAAGCCATCGAAACGCATATCCTGCTGCCCGGTGATGCAATTGACCACTTTGTTGCGCGAAATTTAGATCACTTATTACGATCGCAGAATCACACCGAGGAGACAAGCATGGATTTTCAACCCTGGGAAAACCCTATGGGCACCGATGGCTTCGAATTTGTCGAATATGCCGCACCCGATCCAAAAGCCATGGGCGATTTGTTTGTGCGCATGGGTTTCACCGCCATCGCCCGGCACAGGACTAAAAATGTCACCTTGTACCGCCAGGGCGAAGTGAACTACATCATCAATGCCGAGCCGGATTCCTTTGCGCAGCGCTTTGCCCGCAAACACGGCCCTTCGGTATGTGCGATCGCCTTCCGCGTCAAGGATGCCGCCGCAGCCTACAACCGCGCGCTGGAACTGGGCGCTTGGGGCTTCGACAACAAGACCGGTCCGATGGAATTGAATATCCCTGCGATCAAGGGCATAGGCGATTCGCTGATCTATTTCGTGGATCGCTGGCACGGCAAAGACGGCGGCGTCGCCGGCGCGATCGGCAACATCAGCATCTACGATGCCGACTTCGTTGCGATTCCCGGCGCGGAAGCCAATCCCAAAGGGCACGGCCTGACCTATATCGACCACCTGACACATAATGTGCACCGCGGCCGCATGAAGGAATGGGCGGATTTCTATGAAAGCCTGTTCAACTTCCGCGAAGTGCGCTACTTCGATATCGAGGGCAAGCTGACAGGTTTGAAATCCAAGGCGATGACTTCCCCTTGCGGCAAGATCCGCATTCCCATCAATGAATCTTCCGACGATAAATCGCAGATCTCCGAATACCTGGACCTGTACCACGGCGAAGGCATCCAGCATATCGCGATGGGTACCGACAACGTATATGGCACGGTCGAGGCGATGAAGGCTGCCGGCGTCGAGTTCCAGGATACGATAGAAACCTATTACGACCTGGTGGATCGTCGTTTGCCTAACCACGGCGAAAACCTGGACGAGCTGCGCCGCCTGCGCATCCTGATCGATGGCAACAGCAACGCCAGCACGCGTGAATTGCTGTTGCAGATATTTACATCCACCGTGATCGGTCCTATCTTCTTCGAAATCATCCAGCGCAAGGGCGACCAGGGCTTCGGCGAAGGCAATTTCCGCGCCCTGTTTGAATCGATAGAGCTGGACCAGATCCGTCGCGGCGTGCTGAAAGACGATACTGCGGCGGCGTAGTATCATCATGCTATGACGGGGCCGACAGGTGTGACACGCGTTCACCCGGTCGGCCTTTTTGTTTTGAATTAAGGAAAGAAAGCTATGGATACCGCATTAGTTTCCAACGAAGAGTTTCTGGCCACTGTCGCCGAAAAATCGGATGGCGCCGCCCTGCGCGGCGACTACTCCACCGCCGACGCGCAGTATGTGGTCAAGCAAAACTGGGCGGCATACACGCAAGAAGAGCATGCGCTATGGCGCCGGCTGTACAAGCGGCAGGAAGCGCTGGTGCCGGGGCGTGCCTGCGATGAGTTTATTACCGCGCTGGCCGCGCTGAAGGCGGCCGACGGCATTCCCGATTTTGAAAAAACCTCGGAAGCACTGGAAAAAGCCACCGGCTGGCGCATCGTCGCGGTGCCCGGCCTGATCCCTGAGCAGGCGTTTTTCAACCATCTGGCCAATCGCCGCTTCCCGGTCACGGTCTGGCTGCGCACCCCGGCCGAGTTTGACTACATCGTGGAGCCGGATGTATTCCACGATTATTTCGGCCACGTGCCGCTGTTATTCGATCCGGTATTTGCCGATCATATGCAGGAATACGGCAAGGGCGGCTTGAAGGCGATGAAGCTGGGCGGCCTGGACTACCTGGCGCGGCTGTACTGGTACACGGTGGAATTCGGCCTGATACAAAGCCCGCAGGGTTTGCGCGTATACGGCGCCGGCATCTTGTCTTCCGGCGGCGAGCTGGAATACTGCCTGCAGAACACGCCGTCGCGCCATATCCCCTTGAATGTGGAGCGCTGCATGCGCACGCTGTACAAGATAGACTCCTACCAGGAAACCTATTTTGTGATCCGCGATTTCAAGCAGCTATTTGAAGATACCGCGCCGGATTTCACGCCCATGTATGAGCGCCTGAAGCAGGTCGAGCCGTTGCCGGCCAATACGCTGCTGCCGGGCGAACGGGACCTGCTGGCAGGCAACTGAAGCTTTAGATTTCCGCAGTGTCAATACACGCCGGGTTCGCCCGGCGGTCTTGTCTTGAAGCGCTTGTGGGCCCAGAAATATTCCGCCGGCGCTTTCAGGATTTCCTGTTCAATGAAGGCGTTCATGGTGCGGGTCGCCGCGACCATGTCGTCGCCCGGATAGTTTTCCCACGCCGGGTGAAATGTCACTTTCCAGCCCTGGTAATTCGGCAGCATCGTCGCAATGACCGGTATCACCTTGGCTTGCGTGGCGGCGGCTATGCGCGCGGTCGCGGTCAGCGTCGCGGCGGGGATGCCGAAAAAGGGGATGAATTCTGCATCCTTGGCGCCGAAGTCCATGTCCGGCAGCATGAAGAAGGGCAGGCCGTCGCGCAGTGCGCGGATGATGGGTTTCACGCCCTCGGCGCGGGAGAATAGTTTTACCGGCCTGAAGCGGGAGCGTCCGTCGCGCAAAGCCTTGTCGAATACCTTGCTGCGCTGCTGGGTGTAGATCGAACACAGCGAAGATTCCAGCAATACCGCCACGCCGGCGACATCCAGGCTGACAAAATGCGGGCACAGCAGGATGGTCGGGCCGGACTGTATCGTCGCCATCGGCACCGAGGGTTCCACCACGATCAATCTTTTCAGGCGTTGTTCAGAGCCCCACCACAGTATGCCGCGTTCCAGCACGCTCCTGGCGTAAGCCTGGAAATGCCGGATCGCGATCTGTTTGCGTTCCCGCTCGGACAAATGCGGCAGGCACAAGCGCAGATTGGTCAGCGTGATATGCCGGCGCGGGCTCATGACCCTGAACAGGATGGCGCCTACGCCGTCACCCAGGCGTCCGAGCACAGGCAGCGGCAGCCAATGCAGCAGCCACATCAATCCCAGCACCAGCCTCATGCGTCCGCCTGCGTGCTTGCTTGCGCGCCGGCGTCTTGCCGCGGCGCGCTGACGCCAGCCGGCGCCTTGTAGCGGTTGTAACTCCAGAAGTATTGTGCCGGGCAATGCGCGATCAGTTTTTCCATCGCGGCATTGATCGCGCTGGCCTGCTGTTCTGCGGTGCCGCCCAGGTCGCCCTCAAAGGCGACGAAGCGTATCGTGTAGCCGCGCCCGTAAGGCAGGCGTTCCGCATAGGTCAGTATTACCGGGGCGTTCGTCATCGTATGCAATTTGGCGGACAAGGTCATCGTGTAGGCGGGCTTGCCAAAAAAATCGGCCCATACGCCTTCCCCCTGTTGCGGCACCTGGTCCGGCAGCAGGCCTATCGCCTCGCTTTTCTTGAGTGCCTTGGCCATGGTCCTGACGCCCGACAGATTGGCCGGCGCCAGCAGCAGGTTGTCCCTGGCGCGGGCGCCTTCTATCAGGGGTCTCAGGGCTTCCTTGCGCGGCGGGCGATACAGGGCCGTCAGGCGGGTCCTGGCGGCGATCGCTTGCGCGATGATTTCAAAACAGCCCAGATGCGGGGTCAGCAGGATCACGCCTTGCTTGCCATCCAGCGCTGCTTGCACCAGTTCCCAGTTTTCCACGGTGGCGGTGGCCAGCACGCGCTGCGGCGAGGCGCACCAGACGAACGGCAGTTCCATCACATTCTTGCCGGCTTCTTTGATTGCAGCGCCGAGCTCGCTGCCAAAGCCGGCGCGGGTCAGGTTGTCCTTCAGCCTCTTCCGGTAGGAAGGCGATGCCATATAGACCAGACGGCCAAGCACTGCGCCTATGGCATGCAGCACAGGCAGTGGAAAAAACGATAAGAAACGAAACAGCGCGACTAGCATAATACCGGTCAAATAGTAGTGGATTTAATAAGGGCATTCATATCCGGATTAGACAGCGACCGAATAAGAGGCGTAAAATATCACAGTTAGGTATTAACCGCCGAGTTAACAGACAACTTGCGAGGCGGTATACAAATTTCGCTAAAGCGTCGCAGGTTCTCGTATTACTGCGACATGGTCAACCATAAGCTAGGAGCCTGCGATGGCAAACGATTATCTTTTTACTTCCGAATCAGTATCCGAGGGACACCCGGACAAAGTTGCTGATCAAATCTCAGACGCCATTCTCGATGCCATTTTTGAGCAAGACCCGCGTTCGCGCGTGGCTGCCGAAACCCTGTGCAACACCGGCCTGGTCGTGCTGGCCGGTGAGGTCACTACCAACGCCAATGTGGATTACATCCAGGTGGCGCGCGATACCATCAAACGCATCGGTTACGACAATACCGAGTACGGCATAGACTACAAAGGCTGCGCGGTGCTGGTGGCGTATGACAAGCAAAGCAATGATATCGCCCAAGGCGTGGATCAAGCCAGCGACGACCA
>DATHMC010000072.1:0-10060 GCA_035487495.1 Undibacterium sp. | reverse complement strand
GACCCGGCCACCGTCAGCTGCAGCGGCTACCTGCCCAGCTATGCTGCGGTCGGCGCCTATTACCAGCTGTCCAGCCCGGTGCCCACCGACCTGGCCGGCTTTCTGCAGCAGGCGCGCAATTTCACCGCCGGCAGCTATGGCCCTGCGGTCATCGCCTACCTGGCGAATAAAACCGCACCGGCGGCCAGCCTGGTCACGCAGGCGGTCAATGATACCGGCCTGCCGGCAGGCTACTGGCAACGCGATATCAACGTCGACCCCGGCACCTTCCAGCGATCCCTGCTGCCCGGCAGCCTGATAGGGCGCTACGATTCGCGCATCTATGCCAGCACCGGCAGCCCGCTGGCGAGCGGGGGAGATCCATCCTCCACGCTGATCACCGCCGCCTTTACCAGCATCCTGGCCGGCTATCTGCAAAACCAACTGAAGTACACTGCGAATTCTGTCTATACCGTATCTTCAGGCGCGATCAATACCTGGGATTTCCGGCATGACGGCTTGAACCTGCCGGACACGATACCCGACCTGGCTGCCGCGCTGACGCTGAATCCGGCGCTGAAGGTATTGTCGCTGAACGGCTACCATGACCTGGCGACGCCGTTTTACCAGACCGAAACGGACCTGGGCAGGCTGGGCAGCAATGCCAATATCCAGGTCAAGGACTATAGCGGCGGCCATATGAACTACCTGGACGACGCATCGCGCAAACTCGCGAAAGCCGACCTGGTAAACTTTTATGCCGCTGCGGTGGCCGCGCATTGAATACAGCTTGCAGGAGGACATATGAAGGCGCTTCGATCTATTGGCATCGTCCTGGCAGCGATCGTCAACACCTGCATAGGGCAGGGCAACGCGGGCAGTGCGGACACGGCGCGTACCGCACCGCCGCACGCCGATCCGTATGTGCCGCCGGCGCAAAGAATCCCATCCACCCAGCCTCCGGCATCCGGCGCGGCCTTGCAGGCGCAAGCGCTGCAAAAATTGAAGAAACAGTTCGACGCCGCCGACTCCAGGCGCACCGGCACGCTGACGGCAGAACAGGCGCGCGCGGCAGGGCTGGGCTATGTCGCCAAGAACTTTGAGCAGATCGACGTCCGCAAAACCGGCAAGGTCAGCTTTGACGAGGTGAAAAAATATATGGAGCAGCGGCGGCAGCAACAACTGCAGCAGCAGGATGCACCTTAAGGCATGCGCGCCAGGAAGCCTGTCACGCCCTGAATGGCCCCTGATGCGCCTTGCAACACAGCATCTGCAAAACGAAAACACGGCAGGATGGGATTACTCCATCCTGCCGTGTCTGCCTCAGCGGTAAAAGTGCCGGGCCGGGCTTACGCGGCGTCGGCCGGCTTGCCGGACAGGCGCTTCAGGCGCTCCAGCGTCGATTCGCCGGCAGTGTCGGGCTGTGCGACCGATTTCCTGATGGCGTCGATCTCGGCGGCCTGGTCCAGCGGTTTTTGCGCGATGTCGGCGACGATCTTCAGGCCGGCGGCTTCATTGCTGACCGCCTGGGCGCGGCGCGTCAAGGCATTCAGTGCGGTGCTGTTGCCCTGCAGGCCGGACAGGCTGGACAGTTGCTCCTGGCGCTCAGAGCGCAGTGCTTGCAGGTCTTTTTGCGCGTTGGCGGAAGCCAGCGCCTGCATCGCTTTTTTAGCAGCCGCATCGAAGTCGGCCAGTTGCTTGGACAGCGCGTCGACGATTTTTTGCAGCTCGTTCATGTACTCCTGCGCATCGGCCTCTTCCTGCACTTCCAGCGGCAGCTTGGCCTTGTTCGCCTCCAGCTCGTCGCAGAACAGGCTGACCGTTGCCTCCGAGATTTTGCCGGAAGCCAGGCGCTCTGCCAGTGTTTCCGACGCTTTTTCGTCGGTGGCGATCAGTTCGCGCAACTGGACGACATCCGCGTGTTCCTTGTCGAAAGAGGAACGCGCGGCCGCCAGTTTTTGCGCAGTTTGCCTGAGCGTATCGGCCAGACGGTCGCGATCCGCTTCGGTCGCTGTCTCAGGGTCGAAGTTGGCGATGGCTTCCGATACCTTGTCGCCCAGCACGCCGAAGTGCTTGGAAATCAAACGTGCTGTCAGGCCCCAACCATTCAAATTACTCATTTTGCTTCCTCTCAATTAAGAAATACTTCTACTGTTTGCTACTGCCATACAGCTCTTTGGTTTTTGTATCCTGCTTGCTGCCACTTCCGTTATTGGATCGTTACCCGCTCCTGCTCCAGCGGTATGCCTATCATGAAGTCGACATGGATGCCGCGCTTGCTGCTGTCGCCATCCTGGCTCACCACGATTTCCGTCGTGATCAGCAGGTATTCCGGGCTGCCGACCACGTCCCTTGCATATGGCATGAAGACCACTTGCTGCTTCAGGCCGTGCTCGCCGCCGGCATCGTCTATCCGGGTCTCGGAGCCCGAGAACGGGCGGACAAATTCGGCCTGCGGGTCGCCGGCGTCGCGCTGGTAGGTGATGCTGTCCTCGTCGCCGAACACGTTTTTCAAATCCTCCTCATCGAAACCCAGTCCGGCCAGCTGTTCGCGCCACAAGGTGTACGACTTGTCGCCCAGGCCGTAACCGGCTTCGCCCAGATAGGCCTCCTGGTCTTCTGCCGTCTCCGGTATCAGCCGCGTCAGGCGGGTGCAATACATCAGTTCCGCCACCTGGCCCTTGTCGTCCTGGTACAGCTGCAGGTATTTTTCCGGGCCGTCGTCGTCGCCGGTCGCCAGGTAATAGCGGTACAGGCTGCCCGACATATCCAGGTTGACCCGGCTGACTGCCCTGATCAGCGTGTCGCCGTCATCCGGGATCTGCATCAGCGAGCCATTGGTATTGGCGTGGATGAAGGGCGTTTTTTGCATCTTGAGCATGCCACCTATGCGTCCCCCCAGCGGCAAGCCCTGGTCTTCGCGGCGTTCGCCGTTATCCATACCGTGGCGGGCGGCGATGCCGCGCACATATTTATATGCATCTCTCCAGGCCATTTCAAAGTTTCCCTAATGTGTAGTTGGCGGACTTGCTGATACCTTTGCGTTTTGCCAGGTAGTAGATACCCCCGCCGACGGCGGCCAGTATCAATAACCAGAACAGGATGCGCGCAGTGTGCATGAAAAATCCTGCCGCTTCGGGCGGACTGGCTTTTACCGTTGCTGTGGGCGTCCCGTCCGGATTGCCGGACGCAGCCGTGCCCCGGTCGACGATGACCCTTTCCCTGTCATGCCCGTGCATACTCTGGCCCAGCAGGAACCACATCCAGCCGCTGGACGAGCCGCCGCCGTTGTTCTGAATGATAACGGGCGGTGCCGCCGCAGGAACCTGTTGCGCGCCCGCCGGCGGATACAGCGGACCGCCGGCGGCAGACTGTTGGCCGCTATTGCCCGGGGTATCCTGCCCTGCCCGGGCCGCATTCCTGGCGTCCAGGGTTTTCAATGCATTGGCATTGGCCGCATTCTTGTCCAGATCCTTGCCGAACAAGGACTTTGACCTTGGCGCCGCTGAATCCGAAGACGGCGCCGATCCCGCGTCGGAACTCTTGCTGAAAGAGCCGAAGCCGGTTTTCTTGCTGCCGGAACCGGAATCGGAACTGCCGCCCGATGTCGCGCTATTGCCGAAGTCATACGAGGATTTCCCGGAAGCGGATCCTGAAGACGCTTTCTTTTGCGAAGAGAAACCGCTCTTGAACGAGGTGCTGGAGCGGCTGCTGCTGGCCGAACTGGCCTGCGCATCGCCAATGCCGGCAACCGAGATCGCAGCGACTATCGTCAGTACCATCACGCGCATCACTGCTACTGCTTTTTTGTGCATCATCTTTTTCCCGACATGCTGGTTATAGAAACCTGTTTATTCCGGCAGGCTTTTTACAAATGCTATTATTTTACTAATAAAACCACCGATCCGGCATTGGCCAGCATAGATTACTTTGAATACACCGCTGCGTTTGCACGGCCCGGCCCTTTTTTCGCGTCCAGTTCGGTACAATCGCGGAACTCTCCGGCCATGCTGCAGTGGAGTGAATCTTAGTAGACAAAAAAACAAAGCGCATCGGTAATAAACAGGGAAATTCACCATGACACGCAAATACTCGGACATGAACCAGCACGACGCGCTCTACAAGGTGGCACGCGCTTATCCGGGAGGGCTGGAAGCGCTCGCGCAGAAAATGCAGATATCGGCCAATGTGCTGCGCAATAAACTGGCGCCGGGCATAGAATCGCACTACCCGTCGTTTGAGGAGACATCCCAGATTGTGGAGTTTTGCCATAAAGCCGGCGTCAAGAATGCGCTGCTGCCGCTGCATGCTTTATTGGGAAGACATGGCATGGCGGCCTTTGTCGTGCCGGAACCGGATCAACTCAGTAATGACGATTTGTCGCAAACCGTATGCCGCGTGATGAGCCAGGTCGGCGACGTGGCCGAGGCTGTGTCTTCGGCATTGATGGATGGTGTGATCACCAATGCCGAAGCGGATCTGATCGAGCGCGAATTCCAGGGCGCGCTGACCGCGCTGGGCGAATGGCGCGCCAGGATCAGGGCGCATAGCTCGCGCCAGGAAACGCGCAGGGAATAGAGATGCCGGCAAGCATGCGGCCGTATCCAGCGGCTACGGCATGGTTTACAATAGGCAAGCAACAACACACGCGGGTTCTTGAAGACCGTGCTGCGTAATCTTTAATCTGAGCTTTAATCTAAGCTATCGCATAGTATTCCATCCGCTGCCGAATTCATTGATGAACAGTTCGCCCCCGTCGCCGCCCGACCCAACCAGACCGCAACCGCAATCCCTGACCGACCTGTTTGTCTCATTTACGCTGCTGGCGCTGCAAGGTTTTGGCGGCGTGCTGGCGATCGTCCAACACGAGCTGGTCGAGAAAAAACGTTGGCTGAGCAAGGAAGAGTTCGTCGAGGAATGGGCAGTGGCGCAGATCATGCCCGGCCCGAATGTGGTTAATCTGTCACTCATGATAGGCAACCGCTACTTCGGCCTGCCGGGCGCGATGGCGGCATTGGCCGGCATGCTGACGGTGCCGCTACTCATCATCCTGCTGCTGGCACTGGTGTATGCGCACGTCGGCGGCCATCCCGGCGTGGCTGGCGCCTTGCGCGGCATGAGCGCGGTGGCAGCTGGCCTGATCATCGCCACCGGCTTGCGCCTGTTCGGCGCGCTGAAAAGCAATCCGCTCGGACTGCGTACCTGCACCGTCCTGAGCGTGCTGTGTTTTGCCAGCATCGCCATCCTGCACTGGCCGTTGCTGTATGTACTATTGAGTCTGGGCGGCGTCTCCTGCGTACTGGCTTACAAGAAACTGGGCGCATGACGACCGCGCTGCAATTGACGCTAGGGTGGAGCGACTGGCTGAGCCTGTTCCTGCACTATTTGCTGCTGTCGCTGCTGTCCATAGGCGGCGCCATTTCCACCGTCCCGGATATGCATCGCTATCTTGTCACCCAGCAACATTGGCTGACCGATCCTCAATTTAATGCCTCCATCGCCATTGCGCAGGCAGCGCCCGGCCCCAATGTGCTGTTTATCGCGTTGATGGGCTGGCATGTGGGCTTGAATGCGGGCGGGGTATGGTGCGGTCTGCTGGGAGTGGCGATCACGATGGTCGGCATCTTGCTGCCAAGCACTACACTGACCTATATCGCGGCAAGCTGGGGCCACAGGAATCGCGAAATGCGTCCGGTACGTGCCTTCAAGCTGGGCATGGCGCCGATAGTGATAGGTTTGCTGATCGCCACCGGCTGGATTCTGGCTTCATCGCACAATGCGCCGGCCACCGACTGGCCCTTGTGGCTGGTGGCGGCGGTTTCGGCGCTGATAGTGTGGCGCACCAGGCTGCATTTGCTGTGGCTGCTGGCGGCCGGCGCGCTGCTGGGCTGGTTCGGCTACGTTTAAATATATCGGGATAAGGCGAAAAAATTTGTTACATGTGTTTACTTCCGTTTGGGTTAAGCTTGCCCCTTTTAATGCGCCGCGATTAGCAAAATGCCGCCGTAAACGGGTTTTTCTCCTTGCAATTGAGACATGAAGTTTTATTTTGAGCAACCTGAAGGCGAGTGGGTAGAGCAAGGCGAAACGCACCTGCACATCCGTTTTCGCCCGCGTAATCTGCTCGGAATACTTTTAGCCCTGCTGGTGC
Source organism: Undibacterium sp. (assembly GCA_035487495.1). Classification (GTDB taxonomy): domain Bacteria; phylum Pseudomonadota; class Gammaproteobacteria; order Burkholderiales; family Burkholderiaceae_D; genus Undibacterium. Next base: position 3,930 of record DATHMC010000072.1, on the reverse strand, counting down.
ATGGCTTTTTGCTGTATCTCATCCTGACCCACCACGCCGAAAAAGTAAAACAGGGCGGCGGCCAGGAACAGGCGCCTATCGTCCTGATTCTTGATCAAAAGACCATGAACAAGATAGCGCAGGAAGCGCGGCCCCAAAAAACCCAGCCCAAGCCGGCGCCCAAGACGCCGAAGGCGATTACTCCGCCCAGAAAATCCGTGCCGACCCCGATGGTAGCCAGGGAAGCGCCTAGCCCTTCGCCGGTACCGCCGCCGCCTTCCGTCACCACCGACGAACCTGACATGATGAGCATGCTGGCCGCAGCGCGCCAGCGCCGCCAGATGGTGGAAGACCGGGCCAAGCAGGAAAATGAAACCGCCGCGCAATCCGGCCGCGGCATGTCGCCGCAGGAAGTCGCGGAAGCCAACGTCAGGCGCAGCATGCAAAGGGCCAATACCGAGGGTGCCGGTGGCGTATTCCAGATCCTGAGAAAAGGCACCCGCGAAGCCACGTTTGCCTTCAATGGCTGGAAGCCCAGCGCCAATAACCGCTGGCGCCAGGTGATCGAGGTGGATGCCGGCCTTGGCGGCGACGTCAACCTGGCCATCGTGCGCCGTATGATACAACTGATACGCACCTACTATACCGGCGACTTCAGTTGGGAATCGCGCCGCCTGGGCCGCGTGGTGACCATGTCGGCCCGTCCGGAAGACACCGCCAGCCTGGAAGACTTCATGATGAAGGAATTCGACTTCAGGTAGGGCGCGCCTGCCGCTTTCTCTCCAGGAAAACGGCAAGCCACTCCCGCAACCTGCCTGTCCGCAGCAGCAACCTTTCCTGCCAGCCGGCGGCAGCGATGCACACCACTTCGCTGCGCTCCCGCGCCGAAATGGCGGTCCAGCCGCTGGCGCCGACCACGTACGCTTCGCCCTCCCGCAATACGCATTCCGCTTCAGCATGCGGCGTTTCCAGCCAGGCCGGCGCCGCGCGGACGCTGGCGCAGCCGGCGTTCAAGTAAATGACGCTGCCGCGGCGCGCCTGGAAGTGGAATGCCTGGCTGGCGGCTAATACAAGGGTGGTATGCATGGAATCCTCGGTGGATGGTGGTATCCACAGCATAGCCGCGGTCTGGCAGGCATGACAGACACAGGAAAAGCCTATCTGTATCGTATCAACATCATTTTTCAATATCTGTTATTGTCTAAATTCTGCGTGGCTGTATCTGTTCTGGAAAACCGGGCGATAGGATGATGTGGCATGGATAAGCAAACCCTGTATCGCAAACTGGCGGCGCACTATATAGCGGCAATCAAGGCGGGCACACTGGCCAGCGGCGACCGCATGCCCTCGGTGCGCAAGCTGATGCAATTGCATGGAGTCAGCCTGTCCACCGCGCTGACCGTCTGCCGGCATATGGAAGCCGAAGGCTGGCTGGAGGCCAGGCCGCGTTCGGGCTACTTTGTGCGGCAACCGAAACGGGTGGCGCTGGTGCCGCTGGCGGAACCCAAGGCCGGGCAGGCGCTCGATCCGGCGCAATTCGTCGGCATCCACGAGCGGGTTTCGGCCATCATCTCGCAGGGACAAAGGCCGGTGAAAGTGAACCTGGCGCGCGCCACCGGCGCGCCGGAACTCTACCCGGAACAGGAACTGAAAATCCTGGCGCTGCGCGCGCTCAGGCAGCGCCCCGACATCCTGACCAAGGCCTGCCCGCCGCGCGGCAACCAGGCGTTCAAGAGCACGCTGGCCAAACGCGCGATGGCGTATGGGCTGACCATCGCCGCCGACGATATCGTCGTCACACACGGCTGCATAGAGGCGCTGAACCTGGCGCTGCGCGCGGTCGCCCAGGCGGGCGACGTGATCGCCGTCGAATCGCCGACCTTCTACGGCTTGCTGCAGGTGCTGGAGAGCCTGGGCATGAAGGCGCTGGAAATCCCGACCAGCCCGCAAACCGGCATCTCGCTGGAAGCGTTGGAACTAGCGATGCAAACCTATCCCAATATCAAGGCCGTGGTCGTGGTGCCGCATCTGCAAAACCCGCTGGGCAGCATCATGCCGGATGCGCACAAGGAAAAACTGGTGCAGCTGTGCGAGACGCACGGCATACCGCTGATAGAAGACGATTCGTATAGCGCGCTGGCCAATAGCGATGCGCCGCTGCTGGCGGCCAAATCCTGGGACCGGACCGGCAACGTGATCTATTGCGCATCGTTGCACAAGATCCTGGCGCCCGGCCTGAGGCTGGGATGGATGGTGGCGGGGCGTTGGCATGCGCGGGTGAATATGCTGAAATATGCGCAAACCCGTTACAACGAGGAGTGGGCGCAGATCATCGTCGCCGAATTCATGGGCTCCAGCAGCTATGACCGGCACCTGCGGCGCCTGCGCGGTGCGCTGAAAACGCAACGCGAACGCACCGCGGAAGCGATCGCCGCCTATTTCCCGCCCGGCACCCGGCTAACGATACCGGACGGCGGCGTATCGCTGTGGGTGGAGTTGCCGCAGCAACTGTCTTCGCAGGCGGTGTTCGATGCCGCGCTCCAGCAAGACATCCTGGTCTCGCCGGGCCTGATGTTTTCCAATTCAAACCGCTTCGACCATTTCCTGCGCATCAATTGCGGCCTGCCGTATTCTGCGGACCTGGATCAGGCGTTGCGCAAGCTGGGGCAGATCGTTGCCTTGCTGATAGAGCGGAAGGCCAAGCGCCCATCCATCGCAGCCTGATCTGTTCGGGCCGCAATTGCATCGCGATAAAGTTGCGATACAGTAAGTTACACGATAAGCGGCCGCCCTGTGGAAACCCACAATTGCTCGTATCATGCATATCAGTGATGATCTCGACCGAACGCTGAACTGGAAAAACCGATTTCCAGTTTGCCATCATCATCCCTTCGCTGATTAACCGGGCATCTCACTTCTTGATGCGCAGTCTCGGCGCATAATACTAATCGGAGACACAACATGAAGCAGCCGCTTTATAAATCCCTCTATTTTCAGGTGATCACCGCCATTGTCATCGGCGTCCTCCTGGGCCATTTCTACCCCCAAACCGGCGCTGCGATGAAGCCGCTGGGCGACGGTTTCATCAAGCTGATCAAGATGATGATTGCCCCCATCATTTTCTGTACCGTGGTAATCGGCATCGCCGGCATGGAAGACATGAAAAAAGTCGGCAAGACCGGCGGCATGGCGCTGCTGTATTTTGAAGTGGTCAGCACCATCGCGCTGATCATCGGCCTGATCGTCGTCAATGTGCTGCAGCCGGGCGCCGGCATGAATGTCGACCTGAGCAAGCTGAACGCCAAGGAAGCCTTGACGTACGCAGGCCCGGGCAAATTGCAAGGCATCGTTGAGTACCTGATGGCGATGATCCCGAATACCGTGTTCGACGCCTTTGCCAAAGGCGACATCCTGCAAATCCTGTTGTTTGCGGTGCTGTTCGGGTTTGCGCTGCATCGCTTCGGCGGCCGCGGCACGCTGGTGTTTGACTTCATCGAAAAAAGCTCGCATGTGCTGTTCGTGATTGTAGGCTACATCATGAAGGCTGCACCGATAGGCGCCTTCGGCGCGATGGCGTTCACGATCGGCAAATACGGCGTCGGTTCGCTGCTGTCGCTGGGCTATCTGATGGGCACCTTCTACCTGACCTGCCTGGTCTTCATCTTCGGCGTGCTGGGCCTCATCGCCTACTGGCACGGGTTCAGCATCTGGAAATTCGTGCTGTACATCAAGGAAGAACTGCTGATCGTGCTGGGCACCTCATCCTCCGAATCGGCACTGCCGCGCATGATCGCAAAACTGGAAAACCTGGGCGTGAAAAAATCCGTGGTCGGCCTGGTCATTCCCACCGGCTATTCATTCAACCTGGACGGTACCGCGATCTACCTCACGATGGCGGCGGTGTTCATTGCACAGGCCACCAACACGCCTTTGACTATCGGCCATCAAATA
>DATHMC010000071.1:0-13884 GCA_035487495.1 Undibacterium sp. | reverse complement strand
ATCCTATTGCTATCACACTCATCTTGGCAACACACGCGATCTATTATGTAGAGTAACCAATACTTTCAAAGTTCCCCAAAAGCTTGTCATTTACAAGAAGTCGCCCTTTTGCGGGCCCGCCACCGCTATCCAGCGGAAAGCGACAGATAAAGCCTTAAAAGTTGCAGGTTGTACACTATCCCACAATATGGGCAAGATGTGTAGTGTGCCGTCGTCCTCGCGTAAATTCAGCAGCAGGAGATTGGGCCATAAAGTGGCATTCTCGGCAAGATTAACTGCAAAGGAATATTGCCTATCTAGGTGACTACGGGACTTGAAAGGAAAACCCAAGGGCGGGGCCGCGGATTTTCTCAAGATGATCTCCCCTGTTGCGGAAATATCCAGCCTGGCTGGTAGCCGCGTTTGCAGGAAGCGCAGAAATGCCCATGCCGGGCACAGCAAACCGAGCAGCAAAACCGGCAGCCGAAGCCAGCGGTGCAAATCGGGAGAGGATGCGGCGTACATGCCCGCCATGCAAGCCAGCGCACACATGGCACATACGATCAGCAACAAACTGCGTGAGGGCACGATGTTTGCGGAGATCGCAATAGACATGGATATGTCGGGACAGTAAAGGGAGGAATGAACTCCCTCTCAACCAGAGAGGGAGTCCGGAATCAGAAAATCAGACCTTGCCAAAGATCAAAGTACCGTTCGTTCCGCCGAAGCCGAAGGAATTTTTCATCGCAAAATTGATGGGCATCTCTCTTGCAATATTGGCACAGTAATCCAGGTCGCACTCAGGATCCTGATTAAAGATATTGGTGGTAGGCGGAGAAATCTGGTTATGCAAGGCCAATACCGTAAATACGGACTCCAGACCGCCAGCGCCGCCCAACAAGTGGCCGGTCATCGACTTGGTCGAATTGACTGTCAGCTTGTAAGCATGATCGGCAAAGGTCGCCTTGATCGCATCGGTTTCATTCTTGTCGCCGATGGACGTGGAAGTGCCGTGGGCATTCAGGTAGTTGATCTGATCGGCATTGACCCCTGCATTTTTCATTGCATTGATCATGCTGCGACGTGGACCATCCATCGTCGGCGACGTGATATGGTAAGCATCGCCGCTCATGCCAAAACCAAGCACTTCGGCATAGATCTTCGCGCCGCGGGCTTTGGCGTGCTCATACTCTTCCAGCACCATTACCCCGGCACCCTCGCCGAGAATGAAACCATCCCTGTCTGTGTCCCATGGGCGGGACGCAGTAGCCGGATCATCATTGCGCGTGGATAGCGCCCGGGCAGAAGCAAAGCCCCCCAGCCCCAACGGGGAAATCGTCGATTCAGAGCCACCGGCAATCATGACATCCGCATCGCCGTATTCAATCATGCGCGCTGCAGAGCCTATGCAATGCAAACCGGTAGTACATGCGGTCACTATCGCCAGGTTAGGCCCCTTGAGGCCGAACTTGATCGACAGATGACCGGAAATCATGTTGATGATGGAAGCAGGCACGAAGAACGGGCTGATACGGCGCGGCCCGCGTTCTGTCAGCGTGGCATGGGTTTCTTCTATCAGCGGCAAGCCGCCGATGCCGGAACCCACGATGACACCGATACGCTCAGCGTTCTCTTCGGTCACCACCAGGCCGCTATCCTGCATTGCCTGCACCCCGGCTGCAATACCGAAATGGATAAAGGTATCCATGTTCCGGGCTTCCTTGGCGGGGATGTACTCCTCGATATTGAAGCCCTTCACTTCGCCGGCAAAATGCGTAGTAAATGGGGTTGCATCAAATTTGGTAATAGTCGCTATACCCGATTTGCCTGCGGTGATCGCACCCCAGCTATCGGCAATATTATTGCCAACTGGGGAAATGCAACCGAGGCCGGTAACAACGACACGACGTTCACGCGTACGGCTCAAACGCTTCTCCTAGAGTCGATAACGAGTAGACCGATTAGGCCTTAACGTGTGCTTTAGCGTAATCTATCGCTTGTTGCACTGTAGTGATCTTCTCGGCTTGTTCGTCAGGGATTTCCATTTCGAATTCGTCTTCGAGAGCCATCACGAGTTCAACTGTGTCGAGGGAATCGGCACCCAGATCGTCCACGAAGGAAGATTCGATCTTGATGTCGGCTTCGGCGACGCCCAGTTGTTCAGCGACGATTTTCTTAACGCGTTGTTCGATATCGGACATGTGTGTCTCCAGTAGAGGTTACAGAAAGTGCGCGCATTTTAGCAGGTTTGCGCGCGAAAAGACAATCTCGCATTATCAGGCATATCTTCGGTTAATTCCACCTATTTTCCTGACAATGCCGTATAAAAATCATTTTACCCCAGGTACATGCCGCCGTTTACATGCAGCGTCGTCCCCGTAATATACCCCGCCTCTGGCGATGCGAGGAACAAAGTGGCAGCCGCGATGTCCTCCGGCTGCCCTAATCTTGCCAGTGGAATTTGTTGCAGGATCGCAGCCTTTTGGTCCTCGGTCAGGGCCTTGGTCATATCGGTATCGATAAAACCCGGCGCAACGCAATTGACGGTAATGTTGCGGCTGCCGATTTCCCTGGCCAGCGCACGGCTCATGCCGGCAACGCCTGCCTTGGCGGCGGCATAGTTCATCTGGCCGGGATTGCCGGAAGAGCCGACCACCGATGTGATATTGATAATGCGGCCATGCTTGGCCTTCATCATGCCGCGCAATACCGCGCGCGACAGGCGGCCTACCGAACTCAGGTTAGTGGAGATCACGCTATCCCACTCCTCCTCCTTCATCCGCATCGCCAGTTGATCCTGGGTGATGCCGGCATTATTGACCAGGATGGACAGGCTGCCGTACTCCTTCTGGATCTCTTCCACCAGCGACGAACAGCGCGCAACGTCATTGACGTTGAAGGCTACCCCCTTGCCGGCTTCCGGGCCAATTTCCGCCAGGTATTCCGAGATTGCCGCTGCGCCGGATTCCGACGTTGCCGTCCCGATCACGCGCGCACCCGCTTTTGCCAGCGCCACGGCAATTGCACGGCCGATACCGCGCGAAGCGCCGGTCACCAGCGCCACCTGATTTGCTAATTGTTGTGTCATTTCAGAGTTTCCATTACTTTTTCCAGGGATGCTTGATCGAACATCGCTTCGCCGATCAAGTCACCATTAATGCGTTTGGTCAACCCAGCAAGAACCTTGCCCGGACCGCATTCAATGACATGGGTAACGCCGCTCGCACCAATTTTTTGCACAGTCTCCACCCAACGCACCGGACTGGCAGCCTGGCGCACCAGCGCGTCCTTGATCGCAACGGGGTCGCTGACGATGGCAACGTCGACATTATTAATAAGAGGGATCACCGGCGCAGAAAAATTCAGCCCGGCCATGTATTCACGCAATTTGTCCGAAGCGGGCTTTAACAGCGAAGAGTGGAAAGGCGCCGACACCGGCAGCGGCAAGGCGCGCTTGGCGCCTTTGGCCTTGGCAATTTCGCAGGCGCGCTCGACGGCGGCCTTGCTGCCGGCGATGACCACCTGGGCCGGCGCATTGAAATTGACCGCCTCCACTACTTCGCCAGGCGTACCGGCGACCACTTCGGCACATGCGGCCTTGACGTCTTCATCGGACAAACCAAGGATCGCCGCCATGCCGCCCTGCCCCACAGGGACAGCATCCTGCATCGCCTGCGCACGAAAGCGCACCAGCGGCACCGCATCCTTGAAAGCGACCACACCGGCAGCGACCAGCGCAGAATATTCGCCCAGGCTGTGGCCTGCCACGATGGCCGGCGCCTTGCCGCCGGCGGCAATCCAGGCACGGTAGCAGGCTACTGCTGCGGTCAGCATGACAGGCTGGGTGTTGGTAGTCAGGTCCAGCGCCTCTTTCGGCCCTTGCGCGATCAAGCTCGCGAGATCGAATTGCAGCGCATCGGAGGCTTCTGCGATGGTTTGCTGCACGACGGCATTGTCGGCAAAGCCATTCAGCATGCCGATGGCTTGCGAGCCCTGGCCGGGGAAAACAAATGCAAATTGGGTCATGTGGATCAAAAAATTAAGTGTTTACAAAAGCTGCCGCTGGTTGTCGATAGTTGCCGCTTGCACGTCTCGGCATACCGCCGACCGCGCCCGGCAATCACATCTTCACGATGGCGGCGCCCCATGTGAAACCGCCGCCGACGCCTTCGACCATCACAGTCTGCCCCGGTTTGATGCGGCCATCCCTGACGGCCGCGTCCAGCGCCAGCGGGATCGACGCCGCCGATGTGTTGCCGTGTTGATCCACGGTAACCACCACTTTTTCCATAGGCAGGCGCAGTTTCCTTGCCGTGCTTTGCATGATGCGTATATTGGCCTGATGCGGAACCAGCCAGTCTATTTGCGTGGAATCCAGGCCGGCGATTTCCAGCGCCTCATTGGCAACCTTCTCCAGCACCGACACCGCCAGCTTGAAAACGGCCTGCCCATCCATGTACAGGAAGGCGCTGCCGGCAACGATGCCGGCGTTGACATTGCCCGGCACACACAGAATGTCGGCATAGCTGCCGTCGGCGTGCAATTTGGTCGCCAGTACGCCGGGCTCGGCCGAGCGCGTCATCACGATCGCGCCGGCGCCATCACCGAACAATACGCAGGTGGTGCGGTCTTCAAAATTCAGGATGCGTGAAAACACTTCGGCACCGATCACCAGCACGTTCTTGTGAGAGCCGGATTTGATCAGGCTGTCGGCAATCGCCATCGCATACACAAAACCGCTGCACACAGCCTGCACATCCATCGCAGCCGCGCCATTGGTGATGCCGAGCTTGTTCTGCACGACGCAGGCAGTGCTTGGAAAGCCGCCGAAATAATCCGGCGTCGACGTCGCCATGATGATCAGGTCGATGTCGTTCGCCTGCAGGTCAGCCGCCTCCAGCGCGCGCCGGGAAGCCTCTACCGCGAGGTCGCTGGAATTGACGTCCGCTTCCGCATAATGGCGAAAAGAAATGCCGCTACGGGAAAAGATCCATTCATCGGAAGTCTCTATCCCCTTTTTCGCCAGTTGCTCTGCGAGCTCATTATTACTTATTTTTTTGGGAGGCAGGTAGCTGCCGGTACCGATAATTTTGCTATAGAAAGTCATGCGGTCTTCTGTGCTATAGGTTCATTGGTTTGCATCGTTGGCGCTGCCGCCGGGTCCGATATGGCCTCTATGGGCATCAGCTCCGCCATCGATGTCGAAATACGGGACAATACATCATTTTTAACTGCGTCAAATGCTCGTTGTATCGCCCACTCGTAACTATACTTGTCTGCGCCGCCATGGCTTTTGAATACCAGTCCGCGCAGGCCCAGCAAGCAGCCGCCATTATAGTTGGAAGGGTTCATCTTGCGTGAGATCGCCTTCAGCGCGCCTTGAGCAATTATAGCGCCCAAATAATTCAGGGGGTTGCTCTTGAACTCGCTTGACAGCGTCGCCTTGAAGAAGCGCCCCAGGCCCTCCGCCGCCTTCAAGGTCACATTGCCGACAAAGCCGTCGCAGACGACGATGTCCGTAGTGCCCTTGAAAATATCGTTGCCCTCGACATTGCCGTAAAAATTCAGCAAGCCTTTTTCATGATCCGCGCGCAATAACTGCGCCGTTTTCTTGACGACGTCATTGCCCTTGATATCTTCTTCGCCGACATTTAGCAAGCCGATGACCGGCTTGGCCCTGCCCTCAACCGCGGACACCAGCGCAGAGCCCATGATGGCAAACTGGTGCAAATGCAGCGGCTCGCAATCCACGTTGGCGCCAAGGTCCAGCATATAAGTAGGCCGATTTTTTTGATTCGGCAATAAACCGCAGATGGCTGGCCTATCGACCCCCGGCATGGTCTTCAGCACATAGCGGGAGACCGCCATCAACGCGCCGGTATTGCCGGCTGAGACGCAAACCTGGGCAAGCCCCTCCTTGACCTGGTTGACCGCAACCCGCATGGAGGAATCTTTTTTCTTGCGCAGCGCAATCTCTACCGGGTCATCCATGGAAATGACTTCGGTCGCATTGACAACAGTCATGCGGGGATGGTTGCCGGCACGATTTTTTTTCAGTTCTGCATGAATCTCAGACTCCAGCCCAACCAGGATAAATTCGGAATCCGGCTCACGATTGGCAAAAGATACTGCTGCAGCTACCGTAACCGCAGGGCCATGATCGCCACCCATGCAGTCAATGGAGATTTTAATTGTCATTTAGTAATTCAACACTTCATCTCGGAACGCGCATCTTATCAAGACTAAAGAAATCAATCACATAATTTCATTATCATTCGAAAAATAAAATTCTTTGAATGACAAATTTACAAGAATTACATTTCTTGCGCGCACAAAAAAAGCGGCGCCAAGTATAAAACTTGCCACGCCGCCTTTGACCAAGCTGACAGATTACTCGTCGTTCTTGGTTTTCAATACTTTACGACCACGGTAAAAGCCATTTGGGCTGATGTGGTGACGCAGATGCGTTTCGCCAGTTGTTGGCTCGATGCCCAACTGCGGTGCAGTCAGAAAATCGTGTGAACGGTGCATACCACGCTTGGATGGTGATTTTTTGTTTTGCTGAACGGCCATGATAACTCCTAATACTTCAAAAAATGTTTCTAAAAATTTAACACACCTGACTAGACTAAAAATTTGTCCGTCAAGAATCCCTAACATTCCCGACCTACGTGTTATTTCAGAATAATGCCACTAGGTACGCCCATTAATATTCTTCAGCACAGCGAACGGTGATTCCTTTTTGCTGCTTGCATGAGTTTCAACCGCTGCCGCCTCTGGTGAGTCCTTTGGGCATACTGCATGTTTGGGCGATTGGGGTATTTCCAGCAGCGCCTCATCCTCTATCAAATCCATGACATTGAATGTTTTGCTGCCTACTACTACATCAATCTCGTCATCATCGAGCAATGCGTCAATTTCATCCGCACTATCTTCGGTTTTGGCGAGAATCAATACTGATTCCGAGTCGATGTCAAAGGCAAACGGCGTCAGACAACGCTGACACATCAATTGCACCGAGCCTGTCACGGTCAAAGTTAATTGAGGGTGACCCATCTTATCCATGCCGCCAGTCAATGACCAGCCAAGCGCGCCATCGCGGGATGCACTTTCCGCCGAAAGACGAGGCAAATCCGCGATCAGGACACTACCTTCGCGATGCTCCTGGAGCTGGCAAAACGAGAAGGCGTCGATCACAATTGCTTGCATAGGATTATTTGAACCCAGAAAACCTGCGATAATAACAGGAATGCACCTTGCTCGTCAAAGACTTAGCGCAATTATCGGCGAAGCACACACATTTATTCAAGCAAAATTACAAAAATGTCACTCGATTCCAATTTTGGCGGCCCTATAAAACGACTTATCCTTGGTTCCAGTTCGATTTACCGGCGGGAGTTATTGTCCAGATTGCAACTGCCGTTCGAAACCATCAGCCCCGATATCGATGAAGCGCCGCTCGCCGGCGAAGCGCCGGAACAAACCGCGCTCAGGCTGGCAAAAGAAAAGGCCGCCGCCATCGCCAGGCAGGCGCCAAATGCACTCATCATAGGCTCGGACCAGGTCGCCACGCTGGATGGCGAACAAATAGGCAAACCGGGCAACCACGCCAACGCATTACAGCAATTGCAGAAGATGCGCGGACGCCAGGTGATTTTCCATACTGCTTTATGCCTGCTGGATGCCGGCGAGCCAGACTCTACCTTCGGCCTGCAACTGGTCAACGTACAGACCCTGGTTAGTTTCCGCGATTTACCGGATCATGAGTTGGACGCCTATTTGCGCATAGAGCAACCCTATGATTGCGCAGGCAGCGCCAAAAATGAAGGCCTGGGCATCGCCATTATAGAGAAAATTGAAAGCAGCGACCCGACTGCACTGACCGGCCTGCCCCTGATCGCGCTGACCACGATGCTGCGCAACGCCGGCATGCCATTTTTCACTAGTTTCACTAGTCTTACTCAATAACAATACAAATAAAATGCCAGGTACACTTTATCTTATTCCCAACACGCTGGGTTACTCGGAAGGCCAACAAGAAGGTTTGCTGGCGCGCATCATCCCGGACACCGTGCAGAGCATGAGCGCCAATCTCGGTTACCTGATCGCGGAAAATGCCAAAACCACGCGGGCCTACCTGAAACTGCTGTCGCAGAATCACCCATTGGGAAGGCCTTTGCAAGAAATCCAGATCAGCGAACTGAATGTCAATACACCCGAAAAAGCGCTCGAAGGATTACTCGCCCCTTTGCTGGCAGGACAAGACGCCGGCTTGATCTCGGAAGCCGGAGTGCCGGCGGTCGCCGACCCCGGCGCCAACCTGGTGCGCCTGGCGCACAAGCGCGGCATCACCGTCAGGCCGCTGGTCGGGCCCTCTTCCCTTTTGCTAAGCCTGATGGCCAGCGGCTTGAATGGACAAAGCTTCGCCTTCCATGGCTATCTGCCTACTGACGCGGTACTGCGCGCCAAACGCATCAAGGAACTGGAAGACCGATCCAGGAAAGAAAAGCAGACCCAGTTGCTGATAGAAACGCCGTATCGCAATACCGCAATGCTGGAGGCGCTGGCGACAACCTGCAATGCCGGCACGCTGATCTGCGTCGCCACCGACCTCAGCCTGCCGACAGAATCGGTGCAGACGAAGACTGCCGGCGAATGGCAGGCTCGGCTGAAGGCCGGGCAAGCACCGGATTTTCATAAAAAGCCGACCGTATTTTTATTCCTCGCGGAATAACGACTTCTGCCGCAGCCAACCCGTTTCCCGAATATGCGCTAGCATAGCGCGTTATGCAAATAGCTCTGCCGGTGTGCGCACCGCGGCTATCACCCACTTTGATTTCCCCAGGAGACCGGAATGCTGAATTTTGATTTTTACAACCCTACCCAGATCTTGTTTGGAAAAGGCCGCATCGCCGACTTGAATAAAGTCATCCCCGCCGATGCCAAAGTGCTGGTCTTGTATGGCGGCGGCAGCATCAAGCAAAACGGCGTCTTCGATCAGGTGATGGCCGCCCTCGGCTCCCGCTCGGTCACTGAATTTACCGGCATCGAACCCAATCCCAGCTATGAAACGCTAATGGGCGCGGTCGAACTGATAAAAAAAGAGAATATCGATTTCCTGCTGGCCGTAGGCGGCGGCTCCGTGATTGACGGCACCAAATTTGTTGCTGCTGCGGCATGTTTTGAAGAAGGCGACCCCTGGGCCATCCTGGAAAAGCGCGGCAACAATGTCACCAGGGCTTTGCCTTTCGGCTCGGTGCTGACGCTGCCGGCTACCGGTTCGGAAATGAACAGCGGCAGCGTGGTGACCCGCAAATCCCTGAAAGCCAAGATGGCCTTCTCCAGCCAGCATTGCTTCCCAAAATTTTCGGTACTGGACCCCACCACCACCTTCACTTTGCCGGTGCGCCAGATCGGCAACGGCGTGGTCGATGCGTATGCCCACGTGATGGAGCAATACATGACCTATCCGGTCAATTCGCCGGTGCAGGACAGGTTTGCCGAAGGCATACTGAAAACCCTGATCGAAGAAGGCCCGAAAGCGCTGACCAATCCGCACGACTACGATACCCGCGCCAACATCATGTGGTGCGCGACGATGGCCCTGAACGGCGTTATCTCCACCGGCGTGCCGCAGGACTGGGCCACCCATATGGTAGGCCATGAACTGACCGCACTGCATGGATTGGACCACGCGCAGACTTTGGCGATCGTGCTGCCTAGCATGCTCAGGGTGCGCAAGGAGGGCAAGCGCGCCAAATTGCTGCAATACGCCGAACGCGTATGGGATCTGCGGGACGGCGACGAAGACAGCAGGATAGATGCCGCTATTGACCGCACACAGGAATTTTTTGAAAAAGTCGGCGTCAAAACCCGCTTGGGCGATTACTCGCTCAACGCGGGCAACATCGATCCTATCTTGTCGGCCCTGGAAAATCATCGCATGGTCGCCTTGGGCGAAAAGCGCGACGTAACGCTGGATGTGAGCCGCAAGGTGCTGGAAATGAGCCTGTAAAAATTGCAGGCGTAATAATTTAAAAGCCCACTACCGTGGGCTTTTTCTTTCTGTCAAACGCCTATCTTTTCCAGCATTCCGCCCAACTCCCTGAGCACCGGCTCAAGGCGCGGGTGCTTGGCGGCGAATTGCGCGGAGAAGGCCTGGGAGCGTTCGGTCAGTCCGGCAAAAATGGGATCGTCCGGCGCATTGTCGGCACTTAGCAGATGCTGAATATCAGAGTCCAGCCTATGCAGCAAGGTTTTCAGTTCTGCATCCACCTGATCGGTGGAATTGAGTCCTTCGTGCAGTTGCTTCAGCAAATCCTTCAGATTTTCCTGGTCCATGCGCGGCCTCCCTGTCATCTTCATATCGTCCAGTTTAGTACGTCTAGACACTAAAGACCAGCGCTATTGCTTCGGAAGCAATACCCTCTTCCCGGCCAAGATAACCCAGGCGCTCATTGGTCTTGGCCTTGATATTCACCCTGCCCGGCTCAAGGCCGAGGTCGGCCGCGATATTTTCGGCCATCGCACTGATATGCGGCGCCATTTTAGGAGCCTGCGCGATGATGGTCGCATCCACATTGCCGATCAGATAGCCTGCCTGGCGCACGCGCGCTGCGCACTCGCGCAGCAGTACCCGTGAATCGGCGCCGGAAAACTGCTGGTCGGTATCCGGGAAATGGCGGCCGATATCGCCCAGGCCGGCAGCGCCAAACAGCGCATCGGTAATCGCATGCAGCAATACATCGGCGTCGGAATGCCCGAGCAAACCCGTTGTATGCGGAATTGTCACGCCGCCTATGATCAGCTTGCGCCCCGGCACCAGCGCGTGGCAGTCATAGCCCTGGCCGACGCGAAATGGGGGTAATTGTGTAGCCATGGAGTCCTTAATTTAAACAGTTGTTTTTTTCGAATTATGCCGGCATACGGATTTGCACTCAATTTTGTGCGGCACCGCTAAACCAGGCCTTGCGTATCAGGCGCCCACACTCCACCGATTCCAATGCGGGCCTTTGCCCCGCACCGGCAAGTATTGTCTCCAGCAGGCTAGCGCGCGCAATGATCCCGTAATAGGTTCGGCTGGAATCTATCCATGGATAAAATCCGAACAGCCCGGCGCTGCTGAATGCGCCGTCACCGGATTGGGGATCGTCCTCCACCCAATGCCCCAGGCTGTAGTGCCAGCTCTCGCGGACCGGTATCGGCGTGCTCGCGGCCTGTTCGCAAGTCGCCGGATTGGTGCATACCGCGTGCGAGCCCAGCATGCCGGACAAGGCCAGCTTGCCCGCCAGCAGCTTGCGCAGGAAATCCGCATAAGCGCCGGCGCTGGCGACCGCGCCACCGGCGAGCTGCGGCTGGTTATAGGAAACCGGAGCTTCAGTTCCCAGCACCTTGCGCAATTGCGCGGCAAGAGCAAGATTATCCATGTTGCCCAAACCGATCAGCTCTGCATGCTTTTGCATGTGGCCGCCACTATAGAAAAATTTACCCTTGGTGGCAGCATCCGGGACGCCATTGGACAAAGTCTGCAGGCAAGTGCTGACCGTATCCGACGACAGGCAGCGCTTGAAACGGGTATAGCCGCTGCGAAGGGTCAAAAACTCAATATCTTCGCTGCTTAATTTCCCGGCCCGTAATTCTGCCACATAAGCGGCATACAGCCACTTGGACGCCGACGCTATCGGCATCAGGGTATCGGCGTCCGGCGCCCGCATGCCGACCCGGCCTTGCGCCAAGGCCTTGCCCGCATCGCCTATCTCCCAGTAAAACGGCCTGGCAGCGCGGCAGCTGTGGCTAGTTTCCGCCGTGGACTTTGCGGCCTGCGTCCTTTGCTGCAGGGATAAACCGGCGCCCAGCGCATCGGTGTGTGAAGTCGCAAAAAACAGTGCATAAGCAGCCAGCACAACGGCATCGCGCTTGAGTCGCATCATTCCCCCTTCCGCCAACCGGTCTATGAAATCTCAATCAATCGCCAACTTGCCCGGATAAATACAATTGCGCCAAGGCAAGGTCGGACGGCAGCGTTATCTTCAGATTGCGCGCATGCCCATCGATCAGTAACGGCGAATATCCGGCAGCCTCGATCGCGCTAGCCTCGTCCGTTACCTCCGACGCCGCATCCAGCGCGTCGCACAATAGCCGGTAGCGAAACATTTGCGGCGTCTGCGCCAGCCATAAGCCATCCCTGGGTATCGTCTTGACCGTGCCGCCCTCCACCCGCTTGACCGTATCCACCACCGGCAGCGCCAGCAAACCGCCTACCGCATGCCCTGCAACTCGCTCTATCAGCCGGGCGATCAGGTCCGGCGTCACCCCCGGCCTGGCTGCGTCATGCACCAATACCCAGTCGTCGTCGGCAATCGGCGCATCCAGGCCGGGCAAGCTGCGCAAAGCGCCTAACCCATTTCTAACAGATTCCTTGCGGGTATCGCCGCCACACCGCAAAACGGACAAGTTGGCCGCAGCATGCAAGGCATCGTCGACATAGCCATCCTGCGCGCTGACAACCACCGCGGTATGCACTATCTGCGGCGCATTCAGGAAAGCTGCCACAGTATGCCGCAGGACAGGAACACCGCCGATGGGCAAATATTGCTTGGGCGTGGCCGCGCCCAAGCGGGAACCGACTCCGGCAGCGGGGATCAGCGCAAAATAGCGGGCTTGGTGATGCTTTTCGGGACTATTCATTGATAAGTGAATGTAAAGGCTTTAGAAATACGCGTTCGTTTATAATGTAGCTCTCATTCTAAAGTCAAATCGGGTCTGTGGATCTTTTGCAGACCATAGCTGTCATTTACTAATGTCATTTGATCTCATAAAAGCTTTACCCAAGGCCGGACACAGAGTAGCTTTACCCCTGCTTCACGGCTCGGCCGATGCCTACGCACTGGCGCAAGCCGCCGCCGCACTGAAGGCGCAGCAGCGCCTGTTGACGATCTTTGTCGCCAACGCGACCGACGGGCAACGTCTGCTGGATGAAATCCCGTGGTTCGGCGCCGCCCACGACCTGCGCTGCCACCTGCTGCCGGATTGGGAAACCTTGCCTTACGACGCCTTCTCTCCCCACCAGGACCTGGTGTCGGAACGTCTGGCTACTTTATATGAAATTCAAAGCGGGCATTGCGACGTATTGATCGTTCCCGCAACCTCGGCGGTGGTCCGGATGGCTCCGCCATCCTTCCTGGCGGCGTACACCTTCTTCTTCAAGCAGGGCGAAACGCTGAATGAAGCCCGGCTGAAAACCCAGTTGACGCTGGCCGGCTACACCCATGTGTCGCAAGTCATGTCGCCGGGCGAATACTCGGTGCGCGGCGGCCTGATCGATTTGTTCCCCATGGGCTCCGCCTTGCCCTACCGGCTGGACCTGTTCGGCGACACGATAGAAACCATACGCACTTTTGACGCCGATAGCCAGCGCTCGCTGTATCCGGTCAGGGAGGTGCGTTTATTGCCCGGCCGCGAATTCCCCATGGATGAAGCGGCGCGCACCGCCTTCCGCAGCCGCTGGCGCGAGCAGTTTGAGGGAGATCCCTCGCGCTCCGCCATTTACAAGGATATCGGCAACGGCATCGCTTCGGCCGGCATTGAATACTATCTGCCGCTCTTCTTTGAAGAAACCGCAACGCTGTTCGACTACCTGCCGCAGGAGACCGCCTTCGCACTGGTGGGCGACATTGATGAAGCCATACAGCGCTTTTGGGTCGATACCCGCTCACGCTACCAATTCCTGAAATCCGACCGCGAGCGCCCCATCCTGCCGCCGGAGTCGTTATTCCTGCGCGACGAAGATTTCTTCGCGGCGCTAAAGCCGCATGGCCGCTGGGTCATACAAGGCGGCGGCCCGGCTTCTGAAATATCTACCCCCATCCCGGATGTGGCCGTCAATCGCCGCGCCGACGACCCGCT
>DATHMC010000070.1:0-35475 GCA_035487495.1 Undibacterium sp. | reverse complement strand
CTGGATTCGCATCAGTGGCTGGAAGATATCGGCGGCTCAAAACAGCTGGAGTGGGTCAAGGCGCGTAACCAGATTACCCGCGCCAAAGTCGAGAGCGACGCCGGCTTTGCCAAAATGAGGGCTGATCTTCAGACCATCCTGGACTCCAAGGACAGGATCCCGACCATAGAAAAAATGGGCGACTATTACTACAATTTCTGGCGCGACGCGGATCATCCGCGCGGCGTATGGCGCAAGACGACGCTGGCGGAATACCGTAAAGCGCAGCCGAACTGGGAAACCGTGCTGGACCTGGATGCGCTGGCCAAGACGGAAAACGAAAACTGGGTCTACAAGGGCAGCGATTGCCGCTATCCGGCCTACGACCGTTGCCTGCTGGAATTGTCGCGCGGCGGCGCGGATGCCGTGGTCGTACGCGAATTTGACCTGGCCGGCAAGAGCTTTGTCAAAGACGGCTTCAGCCTGCCCGAGGCCAAAGTGAATATCGCCTGGCGCGATAAAGATACGCTGTTCGTCGGTACCGACTTTGGTCCCGGCTCGCTGACCGATTCCGGTTATGCACGCATCGTCAAGGAATGGAAGCGCGGTACGCCGCTGAATGCTGCCAGGACCGTGCTGGAGGGCGAAAAGACCGATATCAGCGTATCGGCGTACAGCAGCGATCACGGCGGCATCCATCATGAACTGGTGAACCGCGGCGTGACTTTCTTCACGTCGGAGCACTACCTGATAGAAGGCGGCAAGCTGAAAAAACTGGCGGTGCCGGAGCGTGCGGGCATCAGCTTCTTCGGCAGGCAATTCATCGTCACCTTGCGCGAACCCTGGTCCGTCGGCGGCAAGACCTATGCATCCGGCAGCATGCTGGCGATCGACTTTGCAAAATTCCAGAAGGGCGACCGCAACTTTGCGGTACTGTTCGAGCCTGACGAACGCACTTCCCTGACCGGTGCTGCCTACACGCGCAACTATGTGCTGGTGCAATCATTGGACAATGTCAAAGGCAGGCTGGTCGAATGGAAGCTGGAGCGCAGTAAATGGGTTGCGCGCCAGGTCAATTTGCCGACCCTGGGGCAGGTCAGCGTGAGTGCAATCGACCCGCAAAAATCGGACGACTATACGCTCAGCTATTCCGACTACCTGACGCCGAATGTGTACGTCCTGGCGCATGCCGGCAACGACGAGCGCGAACAGTTGAAGAGCACTCCGTCCTTCTTCGATGCATCGCCGTATGTCACTACGCAAAACGAGGCGATTTCCAAGGATGGCACCAGGATTCCTTACTTTGTCGTGCGCCGCAAGGACAGCAAGGATGACGGCAGCAATCCGACCTTGCTGTACGGCTACGGCGGTTTCCAGATATCGCTGACTCCCAGCTATTCCGGCGGCCTGGGTAAGACCTGGCTGGAAAAAGGCGGCGTCTATGTCGTCGCGAATATCCGCGGCGGCGGCGAGTTCGGCCCGCGCTGGCACCAGGCGGCGCTGAAGGAGAACCGCCAGCGCGCGTATGACGACTTTGCCGCGGTCGCGGAAGACCTGATCGCCCGCAAGATTACCAGCACCAGGCACCTCGGCGGGATGGGCGGCAGCAACGGCGGCTTGCTGGCCGGCGTGATGCTGACCCAGCGCCCCGAGCTGTTTAACGCCATCGTCAGCCAGGTGCCCTTGCTGGATATGCGCCGTTTCAACAAATTGCTGGCGGGCGCATCCTGGATGGGCGAATACGGCAATCCCGACGTGCCGGCGGAGTGGAGCTATATCCAGCGCTATTCGCCTTACCAGAACGTAAAAGCCGACGTGAAATATCCTAACGTGCTATTCATCACGTCCACCCGTGACGACCGCGTGCATCCGGGGCATGCGCGCAAGATGGCGGCCAAGATGCTGGAGCAGGGCCATGCCAACGTCTGGTACTATGAAAACACGGAAGGCGGCCATGGCGGTGCAGCAAACAATGCGCAAAAGGCCGACATGACGGCGATCGCCTATACTTTCCTGTGGGAGATGCTGAAGCCTGAAGATGCGGCGAGCATGGCGGGCCAGCAATAGCAAGCCTGCCCAAACAAACAGATTGAACCAGGTTCGCCGAGCTTGGTCCAAAGGAATCCGCTGCGCAATAAACCGCAGCGGATTTTTGTTTTTATAAAGATGCTATCCTTCCCTTTTTTCGCACCCTGCGAAGTTCTGGTCAACCGGTAATAAATCGCGAATAACAATAAAGCATGACGCTGTATCAACTACTTGCCCAATTCATACGCCAGCACCGGCGCCACTACCTGGCCGCCGGCGCGATGCTGTTTTCAGTGGCGCTGCTGACGGTGCTGATCCCGCGCAAGGTCGGCGCCATCGTCGATGCGCTGGTGTCGCACAAGCTGGACACCCCGGCGCTGCTGATGCAACTGGGCTGGCTGGTCTTGATGGGGGTCTCCATCTATTTCCTGCGGGTGGGCTGGCGCCTGCAATTGTTTGCCGCGTCCTATAAATTGGGCGTGCAATTGCGTACCCGCCTTTATCAGCGCCTGAGTTTGCAGGGCCCGAGTTTTTTCCAGCAGCAGCGTACCGGCGACCTGATGGCGCTCGGCACCAATGATGCGGATGCGATAGAGCTGGCGTCCGGCGAAGCCATGCTCGCCGGTTTTGACGGTTCGATGACCTTTGTGCTGGTGATAGGCATGATGCTGCTGGGCGTGGACTGGCGCCTAGCCCTGGTGGCCTTGCTGCCGTTTCCTTTCATGGCCTGGGCGTTCAAGCACATCACCCATCATGTGCATGATGCGTCGCGCGATTCGCTGGACAGGTTCAGCAAGCTGAATGAACAGGTGCAGGAAACCCTGGCCGGGGTGCGTACCTTGCGCGCGCTGGGGCTGGAACAACGCAGCGCGCAGCAGTTCGCCGAGCTGGCGGAAGACGCCGCCGCCGCCAGCCTGTCTGCGCAGCGTTGGGAGGCCGCGTATGAGCCGGCGGTCGGCCTTGCACTCAGCTCGGCAGGGGTGCTGACGCTGGCATTGGGCGGTTACCTGGTATGGCACGGCGAAATGACGATAGGCGCGCTGACCAGCTTCACGATGTATCTAGGGCAGCTGATCTGGCCGATGTTTGCGGCCGGCTGGGTGCTGTCCCTGCTGGAGCGCGGCAAGGCCGCGTGGGGCCGTCTGCAGCCGGTGCTGATGCTGGATTTGTCGGTGCAGGACAATGGCACGCTGGCAGCCATGCCGGAAGGCAGCCTGCGGCTGGACAATGTCGTGTTTGCGTATCCGGGGCAACAGGTGGCCGCGCTGGATGGCGTATCGCTCAACCTGGCGCCGGGTAAAACCCTGGGCATCGTTGGCCATACCGGCGCGGGAAAATCCACCATCATCCGCTTGCTGTTGCGGCAATATGAAACGCAGCGGGGCAGGCTGACCTGGGGCCGGCATGGCCTGGATGAATACAAACTGCATACGCTGCGCTCGGCAATCAACTGGGTGGCGCAGGAGCCTTTCCTGTTTTCTGCATCGATCGCCAGCAATATTGCGCTGGGCAATCCGCAGGCGATGCGCGCGCAGATCATGCACGCCGCCGAACTGGCGGCGGTGCATGACGACATACTGCGCTTTCCGCAAGGGTACGACACGCCGGTAGGGGAGCGCGGCGTCACGCTGTCGGGCGGCCAGCGGCAGCGGGTAGCGATCGCGCGCGCCTTGCTGACCGAGAGTCCTTTGCTATTGCTGGATGACGCGCTGTCGGCGGTGGATACCGATACCGAAACCCGCATCCTGCAGCATTTGCAGCAGCTGCGCCAACAGCGGGCCGGGCGCTCGGCCATCATCGTCAGCCATCGCCTCAGCGCGGTGGCGGATGCGAACCACATCCTGGTCATGCATGAAGGAAAAATCATAGAACAGGGCACGCACGGCTACCTGCTGGAGCAGGCGGGCTGGTACGCGGCCCAATGGCGTTACCAACAATTGGAGGCCAGCCTGGATGCAGCCTGAAGATGAAATCAGGAATGCGACTGCTTCCGAAAAAAAACAGGCCGTGCAACTGTTGCTGCAGGCCGCCAGGCCGGAAAAGAAACATGTGCTGCTGGGTATTTTCTACCTGGCGATAGCCGCCGGGCTGGAGGCGCTGGGACCCTTGCTGGGCAAAGCATTTATCGACCGCTACCTGCTGCCGCATCAGATGGATTGGGGCGTGGTGGCCGCGCTATTGCTGGCGTATGTGACCACCGGCTGGTCGGCGACCTGGCTGCGCTACCTGCAGCTGACGCGGCTGGCCGGCGTTGCGATGCGTTCGGTGCGCCGCTTGCGCGAGCAGGTGTATGGGCACGTACTGCGTCTGCCGATGGCGTTCTTCGACAAGGCGATCACCGGCCAGCTGGTGAGCCGGGTCACCAACGACACCGAGGCGGTCAAGAACTTGTATGTGCAGGTCTTGTTTGTGATGCTGGACAGCTCCATCGTGGTCACCGGCGCGATGATCGCGATGGCGTGGCTGGACTGGCGCCTGATGCTGATCGTGACGACGCTGATCCCTGCGGTGGTGCTGATCGTGCTGTTTTATCAGCGCTGGAGCGCTCCGGCCGTGACCCGCGCCAGGCATTTGCGCAGCGAGATCAATGCACAGGTGGCCGAGAGCATCAACGGCATGAGCGCCTTGCAGGCCAGTAACGCGGAGCGGCGTTTCGGCGAACGGTTTGCGGCAACCAATCATCAGCACTACCTGTCGCGCCTGAATGAGCTGCGCGCGAATGCGTGGCTGCTGCGGCCTGCGCTGGATTTGCTGAATTCGCTGCTGCTGGTGATCGTGATCTTCAGTTTCAGCACCCGCACATTTTCCGGCCTGGAAGTCGGCGTCCTGTATGCGTTTGTCAGCTATATCGGCCGCGTGGTCGATCCGTTGATACAGATCACGCTGCAGTTCGGGCAGATACAGCAAGCGACGGTGTCGGCGGCGCGCGTGAATACCCTGCTCAATGAAAAGACCACGCATGCGGTCAGCAGCAATGTGGCGATCAGCCGCGGCGACCTGCGCGTGCAGCACGTCGGCTTTGCTTACAATGCCGCCGATCCGGTATTGAAGGATGTCAGCCTGCATATTCCCGCCGGCAGCTTTTACGGCATTGTCGGCCACACCGGCAGCGGCAAGTCCACCCTGCTCAGCCTGCTGCTGCGGTTTTACACCGCGCAGTCCGGGCGCATAGAAATTGACGGCACGCCTGTCGCATCCTTTAGCGATGAGCAGTTCCGCGCCAGTGTGGGCCTGGTGCCGCAAGACCCTTTCCTGCTGGCGGCCAGCGCGCGGGAAAATATCGCAATGGGCAGGGATATCAGCGAGCCGGACATCATGGCCGCCGCCAAAGCGGCGCGCGCGTATGATTTCATCATGCAACTGGAACAGGGTTTTGATACGCCTTTGGGCGAGGGCGGCGCCCGCCTTTCCACCGGACAAAAGCAATTGATCGCCATTGCCCGCGCGCTGGCCGGCAAGCCGCGCATCCTGTTCCTGGATGAGGCGACCTCGCACATCGACAGCGAAACCGAGCAAATCGTGCAAGTCGCGCTGTCCGAGTTGCGCGGCAGCGTGACTATCGTCGCGATAGCACACCGGCTGTCGACGATACGCGATGCCGACAGCATCGTGGTGCTGAACCACGGCCATATTGCGGAGCAGGGCAGGCATTCACAATTGATGGCGCTGGAACAGGGAATTTACCAAAAGTTATACTTGTTACAGGCGCTGGAGGAGTAATCGGCGGGCTCGTTGGCGCGATGGGCTAAAATGCCGAAGTGGAATATTTTCACTGAAAGCAGAAAAGGTTATCGAGTTGACAGCACATTCTAAAAGTCCATTGCAGCGCAATCTGATCAAGGGTTTTATCGTCGTGGCCGCAGCCGGCGTCCTGGCCCTGGTCCTGGTCATCGGTTACACCTTGCTGGTTCTGGTGCCCAACCTGCCTTCGCTGGATGCGATTACCGACTATCGTCCCAAGATACCGCTGCGTGTATATACCGCCGACAATGCGCTGATAGGGGAGTTCGGCGAAGAGCACAGGGATTTCGTTCCTATCAAGGATATCCCGCCGTTAATGAAAGATGCCTTGTTGTCCATAGAAGATTCGCGCTTCTACGAGCATGGCGGCATCGATTTCAGGGGTGTCACGCGCGCGCTGCTGGCTGATTTGTCCGGCGGCTTTCATCAGGGCGCCTCCACCATCACGATGCAGGTTGCGCGGAATTTTTTCCTGACCAAGGAAAAAACGCTGACGCGCAAATTGACCGAAATACTCTTGTCGTACCGGATAGAAGCGGCGCTGTCCAAGGACCAGATCCTGGAGCTGTACATGAACCAGATCTACCTGGGACAGCGTACCCACGGCTTTTCCAGCGCGGCGCGCATCTATTTTAATAAGCCATTGAAGGATTTGACGCTGGCTGAAGCGGCGATGCTGGCCGGCGTGCCGCAAAATCCGGCGCGGCATAATCCTGCAGTGAACCCCATACGCGCCAAGCAGCGCCAGGAACTGGTGCTGAAGCGCATGCTGGATCTGGGGCATATCACGCAAGCGCAGTATCAGCAGGCGCTGAACGAAAAAATCCAGGTCAGCAGCAGCCAGCAGTTCGAAGCGCACGCCGACTATGTGGCCGAGCTGGTAAGGCAGAACATCTACGCGCAATACAAGGAAGAAGCCTATACGCGCGGCATCAAGGTCTATACGACGATCGTCAAGGCGGAGCAGGATGCCGCGTATGAGGCCGTGCGGCGCAGCGTGATGAACTACGATCAGCGCCACGGCTATCGCGGACCGGAAGCCTTTGTCGAGTTGCCGCAGGACGAGGACGACCGCGACGACGCGATAGACGAAGCGTTGCTGAAACACCCAAGCAATGACAAATTGGTCTCTGCGGTGGTGGTGCAGGTTACCCCGAAATTGATCCGGGCCGAACCGGCCTCGGGCGACACGATAGAGATCAGCGGCGAAGGCCTGCGCTTTGCCGCCAGGGCCCTGCAGCCGAATGCCAACCGCGACCTGAAAATCCGGGTCGGCGCCGTGATACGCGCCAGCCAGGATGCCAAGGGGCACTGGATGATCAGCCAGCTGCCGGAGGTGGACGCCGCCTTTGTGGCGCTGAACGCGCAGGACGGCTCGTATCGCGCGATGGTCGGCGGTTTCGATTTCAATCGCAAGAAATTCAACCATGTGACCAGCGCCTGGCGCCAGCCGGGATCGAGCATCAAGCCCTTCATATACTCCGCGGCGCTGGAAAAGGGCTTTTCGCCGTCGACCGTCATCAATGATGCGCCTTTGTCCCTGACTTCCGCCGACACCGGCGGCCAGCCCTGGGACCCGAAAAATGACGACGGCAAATTTGATGGCCCGATCACGATGCGCACGGCGCTGGCGCAATCCAAGAACGTGGCGTCGGTACGCATCTTGAAATCCATTACGCCGAAATATGCGCGCGACTACCTGCCGCGTTTCGGGTTTGACGAAGCAAAGCAGCCGGTCAACCTGACGCTGACGCTGGGCACGGGCTCCGTCACGCCGGTGCAAATGGCGGGCGCCTATGCAGTATTTGCGAATGGCGGTTTCCAGGTGACTCCGTGGCTGATCCAGAAAGTCACCGATGCGCGCGGCGCCGTGATTTCAGAAACCAAGGCACCGGCTGTGGCGCAAGAGGACAATCGCGTGATAGACGGCCGCAATGCCTATATTATCGATACGATGCTGCGCGAAGTCGTCCGGACCGGCACCGGTGCTATGGCAACGCAGCGGCTGGGGCGCAAGGACCTGGCCGGCAAGACCGGCACCACCAGCGATGCGGTGGACGGCTGGTTTGCCGGCTATGCGGGCGACGTCGTCGCTGTGGCATGGATGGGCTACGACGATCCTAAATCGCTGGGCGGGCGCGAGTTCGGCGCCACCCTGGCCCTGCCTATCTGGATAGACTATATGCGTCAGGCGCTGAACGGCAAACCGGAAACGCAGCGGGCGCTGCCCGAGGGCGTATCCTTCATGGATGGCGACTGGATGTATAACGAATTCAGTAATGGCAGCGGGATCAAGACGCTGGATATGGATGTGCCGCCGGCAGACGCTGCGACCATCCCGTCTCCGCCCGGATGAAATAGCGGCCGGACAAAAACGAAAGGAAGCCGCGGGCTTCCTTTTTTATTTTTGCAGGGGGACAGGCGGCGCTAGCATCGCAGTTCGCGGACGGAACGGGATCCGGCAGCTTTCAGCTGCTTGTTCGGCGCCAATTCACGTTTTTCGGTCACGTGCTCCAGTTCCTTGCGGGTATAGGATACCTTGTCATTCCTATAGTGCGTGCGGGTATGTTCGTCGCGCTCTATGGTGGAGGGCTGGTCCGGCAGGGGCTCGGCAATCTCAATTTCGGATAGATCTTTCATCGGGTGCAAGATGTAGAGAATATCCTGACAGGCTAGCCTTTCACAATCATGGCGTATGCAGGACTGAGGCTATTCAAGCTGTAGGAGTGCGCCATGCGAATACTGTGCTTAGGCAATACCACACAATAGAGCAATAAAAAAAGCCCGTTGCAAAGCAGCGGGCTAAATCCGAACCTTTGGAGGAGTAGCGGATTTTTCGGATGGTAACGCCAACTTGTGACTACGTGATGACAGCGCCGTCGGACACTCCCCCGACGGCTATCCGAATTTCTTCAACTGTTCCCTGACATACGGGGCGTTGGGGCTGTTGGGCGCCAGCTCCAGGAAGCTGTTGTAAGCCTTCTTCGCTTTTTCAGCATCGCCCAGATGTGCCCGGGCGTCGCCCAGGTTCAGGTAGGCAATTGCGCGCGACGCATCGATCTGCAAGGTGTTTTCAAACCAGCGCGCGGCCTCCGCATACTTCTCTTGCCTGTAATACACGAAGCCGAGATTGTTGGCGGCCAAGCCAAAGTCGGGCCTGTATTTCAGCGCTTCGGTAAACGCCTTTTCCGCTTCCTGGTACTGTTTTTCCTTGTACAACTGCAAGCCCTTGTCATTGGCGCGTTGCGCCAGCTGGCGGCTGGATGCGTCGGCCGGCTTGGGCGCGGCTATCTTCTGCTCTTCTCCCTGCAGGTTCTTGATCGTGATCGCACTGTCGCCGCTGTCTGCGACCTTGCGGCCGTTATCCAGCTTGGTATTCATCGCAATGGCATCGGCCGGCAACTGACTGGTTTGCGCACTCAGGAACTCGGTCTCCGTCGGCAGTTCAAACACGAACTCGCCGCCCTCGGAACCGGGCAGGCTGCCGAAGGCCGGCGTCTGTTGCGATACGCTGGAAACTGCCGGCGCAATATAGGCCGCCAGTTCGGTGGCTGTGATCATGCCGTCGCCGTTCAGGTCGGCCTTGCCGGATAGCGCTTGCAATAAGGTCCAGGTAAAGATCGAGTGCCCGTTCGGGCCGCCGTCCGCTACCATCTGGTCCGCGCCGCCGGCGGTCAGCATCTGCCGTCCCATGCGTTTCGCGTTTTCGCGCAGGAAATTGGAAGAACCGCCGCCGCGCGTCAAGCCCAGCCCGCTATAGCAGGCATCCATCACAAACAGGATGTGCTTGGCATTCAGGCTCTCGGCAATATTTTGCAGATCGGTCATCGGTATCGCGTCAAACGTCAGTTGCTCCGGGTCGGAATCCACCGGAATGATATAGCCCAGGCTGCGTCCGGAACTCAGTTTGCGGGTGGCGCCGTGCCCGGCAAAAAACACGAACACCCTGTCATCCTTCTTCAGTTGCGCATGCGCCAGCCTGTCGTGGAATAGCGCCATGATGTTGTTGCGGGTGGCCTCGCCATTGCTGAGCGTCAGCACCTTGTCGCTGGCAAAGCCGAAACGGTTGACCAGCGTATCGCGTATCGCTTTGGCGTCCTGCACGGCATATTGCAGCTTGGGCCACTTGGCATACTCGTTGATGCCTATCACAACTGCCCAGCTATTTTGGTAGCCGGTACTGACGCTGATTTTTCCGTGCTGGGCTTGTTGTCCTTGCTGACGCTGAACCCCTTGCCGTCCCAGCCGGCAAAGCTGTAACCGTCGGCAATCAGCTTGTCCAGCACCAGCGGCAATGCCTTGATGCTGCGCTCATGGATGTCGTGGAACAGGATGATGCCGCGCTGCTCCTTGCTGACCGAAGACAGCACGCGATCGGCAATGGAGCTGGGTACCGGGTCGGCCCAGTCCAGCGAATCGATATTCCACATCACCGAGCGCAGGCCCAGCGACGACAGCAGCTCCATGCCTTCCTTGTTGTGCGCTCCGTAAGGGAAGCGGAACAGCGGCGCGCGCCCGGCGTCGACCGCTTTCAGCAATTGGTCGGTTTGGGTGATCTCGTCATGCAGGCTGTCGCCGGTCTGTTTCGACAACAGCGCGTGGCTGTAACTGTGATTGCCCAGCGTATAGCCGGCAGCCAGCAAGGCCTTGCTGATCTTGGCGTTGCTGCCCAGGGTTTCCTTGCCCTGCGCATTGACGCTGCCTATGTTCTTGCCCACTTCAAAGAAGACGGCCGGCACATTGTATTGCTTCAGTATGGCCGCAATTTCTGCGGTGTAGCGGGGATGCGGGCCGTCGTCGAAACTGAGCACCACGGTTTTGGGCGGCAGGCCGGCGCCAAAGATCTCATTGCTTCTGGCTTCCTTGCCTTCCTTTGCATCGCTGGCCGCCATGGCCGGCGTTTGCGGATAGGGCAGGATCACGCCGTAATCCTTCATGATCTGCTCGCGCGTATGGACGGCGCGCAGATGCGCCAGGTAGTCATCCCAGCGCTCGCGCTTCGGCTCTATGGCGCGGCTGTCAAAGCGCGAGAAGATACCCTTCAATTCCTGGTCGTATTGCTTCTCTATGTCGTCCAGCGCGATCAGGTCTTCCGAAATGCGCTTGTGTAATTTGATCGCAGGCAGGGTTTGTTCGGCAGCAGCCAATTTTTGCATGCTGATCAGCACTTCGCGAAACGCCAGCCGGTCCGCGTCGTATAAATCCGTGCCGGATTCTATATAGGTCAGCATGGCGTCATAGCTGGCCTCGCGCTGCGCCACGGACAGCGCCTGCCATTGCTTCAGTTGCCCGTCTATTTTTCCCAGGCGTCCCAGGTTTTCATGGAACAGCGCCTGCCCGACCTGGTTGGCCGCGGCCTTTTCCTTGCTGCCAAGATTTTTTTCGTCGGCAAGCAAGACGATGATTTTTCTGTAGGCAGCCAATAATTGCTGCGGTCCCTCCAGAATTTCTGCCGGCACAAGGCTGCTGGAGTCGGAAGGGCTTGAAGCGCCGCTGGAGGCACGGCCGGATTCGGCTTTGTTGTAGACCAGAAAGCCAGCCATGGCTGCAGCGGATAGGGCAATTGCGGCAATGAGGGCGCGGCGGTATTTCATGTGCTGGCAAGGGATTGATGATAGAAGAGTCAACATCTTATCAGTCTTGCCAGTTTTTGCATGAGGCAATAGTCAATTATTGGCTTGCAAATGCAAAAAGAGAGGGGTTTCCGCCTTTTTATTTACGGCAAGGAAAAAAGTAAATCGTCTTAGACTGCAAAGACTATTTTGTCAGCAGGTGGAAATGATGACACCAGGCCAGAGAAGCACATATCGCGAACCAAGGGCAAACCACGGCGTGCCGGGGATAGTGTATTTGCTGGCAAACCAGGGATTGCGCGAAGGAGTCTACAAGATAGGCTCCACGCGGCGCTCAGGGGGGTCCAAGGCGATGGAATTGAACCGCGATATGCATAACACGATACCGGGTTCTTTCGTCTGCGAGTTTGAGATGCATACGCGGGATGCCGGCAAGGCGCTGGAACTGATATTCCGGGAGTTGCAGTACTGTCACCGAGGGCGCAAGGAGCAGGATTATTTTGAACTGGAACTCGATCGCGCCAAGGAAGTGATAGGCGGGGCATGTGCGGCCGTTGATGAGGATATCCTGACCCGGCACAGGGCGAGACTGGACCAGTTGCGGCAGCACGACCAGCAGGGCGATATCGAGCTCGCCGGCGATGAGCATGTTGCCGATGACGAGGTGCCCGCCGGCGTTTTCAGGAAGGCCTATCTGTGGATGACTGCAGCGGTCAGCATGCTGGCGCTGGTTGCACTTGCATGGGTATTCACGGCATGGACTGACGGCAATCACTTGTACGCCAGCAATATGGTTGGCAGGCAAAGTTTGTCAGCCGATGCCAGCGCCGCAGTGCAAAACGGATTTACCGGCACCAGTGCAGTGACTTTTCACGCCGTTGCCACGGCCCAGGCTGACGGTTCTGTGCTGCCCGTGGTGGCGCCCACCACCCTGCCTGTCGGCAGGACGCCGGTGCATGACAAATATGTAGCGATCCTGGCGAAACTGAGCGAGCAGGAGAGGAGTGCGATTGGCCTGGCTTGCCTGTCAGCCGGCAACAAAAATACCGATGGCAAAATCAGCGCCAATGCGTTCAGTACATGTGTGATGAAACAATTGGCGTCCTTCGACCCGGTCAAAAGACCCACAGGCATCGCCGCGCTGAGCCAGGATGAAAAAAGCTCGCTGGAATATGCCTGCCTGGGCGACAGGTACGGCAAAGGCCTGGTTGCGTATCACGCTTGCCTCAGCAAGCAGCTGGCTGAGTTTGATCCGGCCAAACGGCCCGAGGGCATGTCACGGCTGAGCCCTGCGCGGCAGCACAATATACAGACTGCCTGTGTACAGGACAAATACCAGAACGGACCAGCGGCCTACAATCAGTGCCTCAGCAGGCAGCTAGGGCAGCTCGGTTAAACATCCGCTGGGTTTGCGCGGCGATTACTGCACAAACCCAGCGATTGCCATGCGCTTTCAGATGCTGCCGGCGAGGCTCCATGTTTTATGGTGACCGAGACGGCGCAGACATTGGGCCGCCGCTTCTCCGCGCTTTCCGCTGCGGCAGAAAAAGATCAGAGGCTGCTCGCCATTGCCCAGCCAGTCATGCATGTGATGGGCCAGGCGAGACAGCGGGACATTCAGCACCGGCGCGTCGAAACCGGCGAGATCGATAAAATTGTGCTCATAGACTTCCCTCACATCGACCAATAATGTATCAGGAAGGTCGTGCAAGAGATCCTTGATGAGGTCGGGCTGGATGTGGGTATCCTCCGCGCTGCCGCAATGGTTGCCGGTGACGCCGCACATCAATACCTGGGCCGGATGATCGTTGAGTTCGCTGTCAATGGCTGCTTTGTCTTTGATAAAGGCCTCAGCAGCGATCGGGTGCGTGGGACACAGCAGCTTTGACAGCATGGGATTGAACCTGCGCTCACTGTCCAGCGTGGTGACGAACTGCGCGTGATAATCGTGTGCCGGGCAAATGACGCATTGCCCGCTGATCAGGATGGCCAGTTTGTGCAGAGAGTGGTACATGGCCTCCGCAGAGCTGGTCGGAAAGTTGGTGCGGCCCAGCCCGCCTATCAGCACGGTATCTCCCGTGAAGGCATAACGCGTTGCCTGGGCTTCCAGGCGGCCGGATTCCAGCGCGCCGGCGAGGTAGGCGACACTATCGGCGGTATGCCCGCCAAGCGCCGTGCGGGCCAGGGTCAGCTGGCCTATCGACAGTGCTCGCGTTTGCTCGCCGTTTGCGAGAGTGACGGCGATAGTGCCGGCCTCTGGCCAGCCCAGGCTGTCG
The DNA here is from genome assembly GCA_035487495.1 of Undibacterium sp. Lineage (GTDB taxonomy): Bacteria > Pseudomonadota > Gammaproteobacteria > Burkholderiales > Burkholderiaceae_D > Undibacterium. The sequence continues at coordinate 21,878 of DATHMC010000070.1, read as the reverse complement.
CACTTGCCCGCGTCCTGCGGCAATTTGTCCGCCAAGGCGGCAAGCAGCGGGATGCGCACTGAAACATGATCGGCGTGACCATGCGTGTCCAGGATTGCCAGCACTTGCAAATTTTGTCCCCGAACGTGATTTTCGATGCGCTGAGCGAGTTCGGCAATCGGATCGATAATCACGCAGTTTCTGCTGGCTGCGTCTGTCAATAGCCAGCAACAGGCGCCTTGAAACTCCAGCCGCAGCACACCTTCCTGCTGCCACACGTCCGACCGCTCCGTCGGTATCAGGCAAGCGCGGCGTAAGGCCGCGCCGCATTCGATAATGCGCGCGCAGGCTGCGCTAATCTCGTCCTGGGTCGCTGCCGGGCCAAAAGACAGGCGCACGGCGGACGCTGCATACGCGTTCTCAATGTTCATGGCGCGCAATACAAAGCTTGGCGCGGCAACACTGGAGCTGCAAGCTGAGCCTGAACTGACCCGTACCCCTGCCGCATCGAAAAGGTCCAGCAATTCCTTACTCGCCAGATTCGGTACCGAAAAATTGACTGTGGTAGGCACCGTCAGATCGAGCGGGGCATTCAATACGATGCCGGGGAATGCCTCCGTGAGCGATGCGATAAGCTGGTCGCGGAAGGAAAACAGGGTCTCTGGGCTTTGAAAAACGGGATCGTGGTTTTCCAGCAGTTCCAGCACAGCGTTCAGTGCGGCAATTCCTATCATGTTTTCTGTGCCGGAGCGCAGCGCAGACTCTTGCCCGCCGCCCACCATAAGGGGAGTAAACGGCGCTTTTGCGCGCACATACAGCATACCTATCCCTTTGGGCGCGTATAGCTTGTGCCCGGAAAACGTGGCGTAATCTATGCTGGTGGCAGAAAGGTCGAACTCCAGTTTGCCGAGAGCCTGCACAGAATCGACCAGCCAAAGCGCAGGACTGGAGCAGGCCGACAGCGTTTTCTCTATGCCGGCCAGATCCGAGATGACACCGGTTTCGTTATTTACCGCCGTGGTGCATATCAAGGCCGCCGATGGCGCGTGGGCGCGCAAAAAAGCGAGATCATGGCGGCCGTTCGCATCAACGGGAATTGCCATTATTTCGCAGTCCAGGCCCAATAGCTGATTCCAGTGGCATATGCTTTCCGAGACAGCCTTGTGCTCAGTCGCCCCATACAGCACCTTGGGTCTCGCCTGGGCACCGCCAAGGCCGCGCTTGCGCACCTCATTCAAGGCGGACAACACTGCGATCTGAATGCCTTCCGTCGCTCCGCTGGTAAATATCAGTTGCCCATCCCCTGCGCCGAGCACCCGCTTGGCCCTCTGCCTGGCTGCGTCGAGCAGCGCCCTGGCTTGCAGGCCGTTGATATGATTGCTGCTCGGATTGCCGAAATGCGAAGTCATCGCAAGATTTGCCGCTGCGCTGGCTTGCGGCAGGACCGGTGTTGTTGCGTTATTGTCCAGATAGATTTCGAGCATGCTTCACCCACAGTGTGTATTTGGTTGCGCGCCGGCGGAGGCGCGGACAGATTTCTTGAGTAGCATCTTATCAATGGATGAAAAGAATTTTTTACCAAATATTTATCTAAATTCTGATTAAATTAGAAAATTTTTCTATAAAATTTAATTTATGGATAAAAAAGATATTGAGATTCTGGAGATTTTGCAGAAAGATGCCACAATCGCACTGGCCGATCTGGCGCAAGCCGTGCATCTGTCGGTGACGCCTTGCTGGCGGCGCGTGCAAAAACTGCAGGAAGACGGGGTGATACTCAAGCAGGTCAGCATCTGCGACCCGGTCAAGCTGAACCTTGGGCTGACCGTGATGGTGACGCTGAAGGCGGCACAGCACACCGACGCCTGGATGCAGAGTTTTATCAGCGGCGCCAGCACCATTCCCGAGATAGTGGAAATTTTTCGCATGAGCGGGGATATCGACTACTTGCTGAAAGTGCACGTTCCCGACATGGCCGGTTATGACAGCGTGTATAAAAAACTGGTCAAGGTGGCCGCGCTGCAGGACGTCAGCTCCAGTTTCGTGATGGAGGTGCTGAAGAGCACGACGGCCTTGCCGCTGGATTACGCGGTTTTAAAATCAGGCCGAAGTTAATGCGCCTTCTTGTTTGTCGTATTGCCAGATACAGATTGAGAGCCGACATTGGAAATATTTGAACACATCCTCACCATTATCCTGCCGGTATTTATCGTGATCGGCCTCGGTTTTGCCTATGCGCGCTACAAGGGGGTGGGCGTCAAGGACGATATGGTCGCGGTGAACCGGGTCAGCATGGACGTGCTGTGCCCGCTGCTGGTATTTACCGCGCTGGCCGGCAAGGAGTTCGACGTGGTGCAGAATGCCTGGCTGATATTGGCGGGTGTGCTGATCGCCCTCGGTTCCGGCTTGCTGGCCTGGCCGGTGGCGCGCCTGCTGGGGTATGACGTGCGCAGTTTTGTGCCGCCTATGATGTACAACAATTGCGGCAATATGGGGCTGCCGCTGGCCGCGCTGGCCTTTGGCGCAAACGGCCTGTCGGCGGCTGTCGCGCTGTTCATGGCCTGCAACCTGGTGTACTTCAGCGTGGGCATCAAAATCATCCAGAAAGGACACCCCGACCATCAAGGCGCTTCGCTGAAATTCCTGTTTAGTCCCATGATGCTGGCGATGATGCTGGGCATGGTGTTTGCGCTGTTGCACATCCATCTTCCCGATACGTTATTTGTCGCACCGAAAATGACGGGCGATGCCTGCATCCCCATCATGCTGTTTGCCCTGGGCGTGCGAATGCTGGACATCAATTTTTCCAGCTGGCGCATCGGTATCGTGGGAGCGGTCGTGTGCCCGCTGGCCGGCCTGCTGGCGGCGCTGTTGCTGGATACGGTATTGCCGCTGACCGGTGCGCAGCGTGGCCAGATGTATTTGTTTGCGGCCTTGCCGCCGGCGGTATTTTGTTTCATGGTGGCGGAGCAGTACCAGCAGGAGCCGGATAAGGTGGCGTCTATCGTTTTGCTGGGTAATCTGGCGGCGCTGGTATTCGTGCCGGCGGGCTTGTGGATGGGCTTGCGCTGACGGGTTCGGATAAGTGGCGGACATAAAAAAAAAGCCGCCCTCAGGCGGCTTTCTCTTCAGCTAAGAAAAATTATTTCTTTTCTTCAGCAGCTACGGCTTCAGCGGCAGCGGCGCCTGCTGGTACTACCGCGATAGCGATAGTCGGGTTGCTGTCGCCGTGTGCGACAACGGTAACGCCCGCTGGCAATACCACGTCGGATACGTGCAGGGATTGACCGGCAACGATGTTGGACAGGTCAACTGTCACAAATTCCGGCAGGTCGGCTGGCAAGCAGGAGATATCCAGTTCAACAGCAACGTGGCTGATGACTGCAGCATTCAGTTTAACCGCTGGGGAAACTTCAGCGTTAACGAAGTGCAGGGGCACTTTAACGTGGATCTTCTTGTTAGGATCAACACGTTGGAAGTCAGCGTGCAATACCAGTTGTTTGTATGCGTGGACTTGGAAGTCGCGCAACAATACTTTTTCTACTTTGCCATCTACTTCCAGATCCAGGATGGACGAGTGGAACACTTCTTTTTTCAATGCATGGTACAGAGCATTGTGGTCCAGAGTGATGCTGACCGGGGCTTCTGTGCCGCCGTAGATGATGCCAGGTGTTTGGCCAGCATTGCGCAGGCGGCGGCTCGCTCCGGTCCCCTGTTCTTTGCGTGCAAATGCGATTACTTTCATTTTGAAACTCCAAGATGTGCAGGCTTAAATCAATGTTTCAAGACTGCGGGTTGATCCCCCGCGACCAGGGGATACAGCAAAAAGGCTTTATCGAAAATAAAGCCCGAAAAACTTGTTTGAAAACTTAATCAGCAAACAGCGAAATAACCGAATCGCCTTTGGTGATGCGGCGGAAAGTTTCCGCCAGCAGGCTATCGCAAGACAATTGGCGTATCTTGCTGCATGCTTTCGCTGCGTCCGTCAGCGGTATCGTGTCCGTCACCACCAGCTCATCCAGCGGCGATTGCGAAATGCGCTCGATCGCCGGGCCGGACAATACCGGGTGAGTGCAATACGCCAATACCTTCTTGGCGCCACGTTCTTTCAATACTTCTGCTGCCTTGGTCAGGGTGCCGGCGGTGTCGACCATGTCATCCATGATCACGCAATTGCGGCCTTCCACTTCACCGATGATGTTCATCACTTCGGACACGTTGGCTTTCGGACGGCGTTTGTCGATGATGGCCAGGTCGCAGTTCAGACGCTTCGCCAGCGCGCGGGCGCGGACCACGCCGCCTACGTCGGGCGAAACCACCAGCAGGTCGTCGTAATTCTTGGCGACCAGATCGCCCAGCAAGATCGGCGATGCATAAATATTATCTACCGGGATATCAAAGAAGCCCTGGATTTGATCGGCGTGCAGATCCATGATCAGCACGCGGTCGACGCCGGCCTCTTCCAGCATATTCGCCACCACCTTGGCGGAAATCGCTACCCGCGCCGAGCGTGGACGCCTGTCCTGGCGCGCATAACCGAAATAAGGGATGGCGGCAGTGATGCGGCCCGCGGAAGCGCGTTTCAGCGCATCAACCATCAGGATGATTTCCATCAGGTGGTCATTGGTCGGCGCGCAAGTGGACTGCAGTACGAAAACGTCTTTACCGCGGACGTTTTCATTAATTTCCACCATGACTTCGCCATCGGAAAACTTGGAAACGTTCGCTTTACCCAACGATAGGCCAAGCTGCTTGGCAACGCTGATGGCAAGTGCGGGATTTGCATTGCCGGTAAAAACCATCATGTTATCGTGTGCGTGTGCCATGAAGAGACCTATTGGCTAAAAGTTAAGGCGGGATATTCTTGCATAATGCCTCTGGCCAAATGGATAACCTTAGGAATTATGCAAGAACACTGGCGTTAAAACTGAAAAAGCCGCCGCACATGTGTATGCGGCGGCTTAATTTAATGGCAGGGGATGAAGGATTCGAACCTTCGTATGCTGGAATCAAAATCCAGTGCCTTAACCAGCTTGGCGAATCCCCTACGCAACCGTTTGTCTGTCGAATTAATTTGCCGCTATTCTAGCGGTATTTCATCGTCAAACCAAGTCTTTATTACGTCTGCAGCAAATAATCCAGCGGATGTTTGTGTAGCGCTTCTGCTTTCCACGATTTCCAGCGATCCGGTACTTGCCGTAGTGCCTGCTCTGCCGACGATTCGTCGGAAAACGCACAAAATACACAAGCTCCCGATCCTGTCATCCTTGCCTCGCCATAAGTTGAGAGCCATTTTATGGCTGCATCGACTTGCGGAAACATTGCAGTAGCGACTGTTTGCAGATCGTTTTTTCCAAACATTTTTGTATGACTGGAAAAGTCCGCTATTTTGATTGGTTTTGTGTCTCTTGTCAACTCTTTTGCCGAAAAAATTGCGGGCGTCGGCACATGCACTCCCGGTTCTATCACGACGAACCAATATTCCGGTGTTTCCACGGCCTGCAATACCTCGCCCACGCCCTCGGCGAATGCATTCCTGCCGAAGATAAAGAACGGCACGTCGGCGCCGAGTTGCAGGCCCAGCCGCATCAATTCGTCGCGGCCTAGCCCGGTTTGCCACAGGTGGTTGAGCACCATCAGCGTCGTCGCCGCATCCGAGGAGCCGCCGCCCAGACCGCCGCCCATCGGCAAGTGCTTGTGCAAGGTCAGGTCGGCGCCTAGCCTGCTGCCGGTGTGGCTTTGCAGCAGGCGTGCCGCCCGCACGATCAGGTCGCTGTCTGCCGGCACATCGGCCAGTTCATTGCAGCGCCGGATCACCCCGTCGTCACGGCATGCGATGTCCAGCGTATCGCAGCGATTGATCAGCTGGAAAGCGGTTTGCAGCAAGTGGTAGCCGTCGGCGCGGCGTCCGGTTACATGCAGGAACAGGTTCAGCTTGGCCGGCGCAGGGCAGTTCAGCAGCGAACGGTTCATGCCGCCGCTCACTGTGCTTTTTGCGGGTCTATCACGACGCGCAGAGTGACATTGCCGGCCTGGGCGGTATATCGATTCAGGTCTATGCGCTTCGGCAACGCGTAATCGTCTTGCCAGCTGGCATAGCGCAATTGCCAGCCGTCGGAACGCATCGTCGCATCATTATTGGCGGCCACCGCAGTGCGGTCACCCTGTGCGTTGCGGACAAAGCCCTGCAGCCAGTCGCGCATGCCGGCAACCGGCATCGGCCAGCCCAGCGTTTCGCGCATCAGGCTGTCCAGGTCGCTGGCGTGTTTTGGCGGCTGCTTGGCCTGCACCAGGGTTGCACCGCCGGCATCGACCGTGATGGTGGCAACGATCTGGCCCAGCGGCGACAACAGGGTGACCATTGTGCTGTCCCTGTCTTGCTTCCATTCAAAACTGCCGGGCAGGGATTGTTCTTTTTCATCTTGCTGATAGAGCACCAGCAAGCGGCCGCTCAGTTCTATGTCTTCGTGATAGATGCGTTGTTCGCCGCTGCCGGCTTGCGCGGGAGTGCGGGTGGCGAGGCCGGCGCAGCCGGATAGCAACAGGCCCAGCACGACAGGCGTCATCAGTAACAGGCTGCGAAATCTCGTGTTTTGCATAGATGGATAGGAATTCGATTGCTTGGAGTGGCGGGGCGCAGCCCATTTGCCGCATGCAGCAAATGGGCTTATTGTAAGCTTGCCCGCTCAGGGCTTCGCATTCAGGCGCTGCAAGGTGCTTTTCAGGACTTCATTGTCGGGGTCCTTGGCCTTGGCTTCGCGCCAGAATTTGCGCGCATTGTCCTTCTGGCCCTGCGACCATAAAACTTCCCCTAGATGCACGGCAATTTCCGCATCTGGACGCAGCGTATACGCGCGGCGCAATGCTTCTTCCGCTTCTGCCGGTTTTGCCAGGCGGAACTTGACCCAGCCCAGGCTATCCAGGATGAAGGGATCGTCCGGCGCCAGTTGCAAGGCTTTTTCTATCAGGCTCAGCGCTTCATCCAGGCGGATATTGCGCTCCGCCAGCGCATAACCCAGCGCATTGTAGGCATGCTGATTGTTCGGCGCCAGCTCCATGACTTTTCTCAGCGAGGCTTCCATTTCAGCTACTTTTTGCTGGGATTCAGCCAGCATCGCGTAGTCGTACAGCAGGTCGGGATTATTCGGGAAGCGCTGTATTGCATCCTCCAGCAGCTTGCTTGCCTCTTGCGGCTGCTTGGCCTCCCTCAGCAGCTGGGCTTCAGCCTGTAACAGCTGTATCTTGTCGTCATCGGTGCTGGCGGATATATCCTTCAGGAATTGCCGGGCTTCAGCCAGATGGCCGCTCTTCGCCATGATCTGCGCACGCCGTATCTGCACGTTCAAATAGGCCGCGTTCCTGCCGTCGTAGGATTCCACTTTCGATAGCCAATCCAGCGCGGCCTTGTCATCCTTGCGATCGCTGGCGATCTGCGCCAGATTGATCAGCGCCGGAGTCGGGTCGCGCTCTTCGGCGGGATTGGCTTCCAGTGCGGCAAGGTAATCGTTGAAATATTTTTCCGCAAGCTTGGTATGCTTGCTCTCCATCGCCAGCACACCCAGCGTGTAAATGACACCGGCATCATCGGGTTTTTCGCGTAGCAGATGTTCAAATTCGGCGGTCGCCTTGTCCAGTTGCTTCAGGTCTATCAATATGCTGGCGTAAGCCAGCCGCACATCGCGCGCAGCCGGGTTCTTTGTCAGGAACGCAGACATGGCCTTGGCGGCATCCGGTTGGCTGGATGCCTGGGCGACGGTCAGTATCGCCAGTTGCGAATCCGGCCTTTGCTCCAGCGCAGCTTGCGCCTCCGCGATCGCACGCTCGTTGTCGCCGTGCGAATAGGAGCCTTGCGCCAGCGCCAAGTGGGCTTCATAGGTGGACTTGTATGGCTCTACCAGTGCTTCCAGCGTTTGAAACGCGGCATTTTTATCCCGCGCGCGCGATAGCAGGCGCTGCGCCTGCAGCATGATTACGCCATATTGTTTGGAGGAGGCACTTGCCAGTTTTTCGGAAAATACTCTCTGGATTTCAGCCAGATTATTATTCATGACCATAAAGCCGAGATAATACTGGGTCGCTTCGTTCGAGTTCGGAGCCAGTTCGCGCCACAGGCGTATGGCGGTCATGGCCTCGCCCGGTTGCTTTACTGAAAGCGCAATTTCGGACGCGCGCCGGGCCAGCCGCGGGTCGCGTGTTTGCTGGGCAACGCTGAGTATCGTGATATAGGCAGCTTGCCAATTGCCGCGCTGATAAGCGATTTCGGCGGTCAGCAGCTTGTAAAAAATTTCATCGGTCAATTCGACGGCGGGCAACTGATCCTCGCTGGATGGCGGGGCGATGCCATTCAGTGTTTTTTCCGCGTCCAGCGCCGCATGGGCGGCGTCCGAAGCCTGGTGGGCCTCGTCCGTAGGAATCTCGGTTGCAGGCTTAAGACCTGCGCAACCGGTCAACATCAATGATGTTAACAGGGCGATTGGTGCTATCGACGTTAAAATGGGTGAAAAAATATTTTTCAAAACAAAATCCTGATTTGTCGATGATGTCTGATTTTACGCCTAAGCCGCGCTGGTGTGCTATGCCCGGCCGGTTTTCTGTGTGTCGAATTGTATGGGATTTAAACAAATTTATCGGTCGGGCCGCGCAGCTTGCAGGCGCTAGCCTAGCCAATTCGGATAGGACTTATGCCAGAACTACCAGAAGTTGAAGTGACCCGCAGGGGAGTCGCCCCGCATCTGACGGGCCAACTTGTCACTGACGTGATTGCGCGCCGGGAGGGCCTGCGCTGGCCCTTTCCCGCCGACCTGAAAGAACTGCTGGTCAATAAGCGCATCCTTGCCGCCGGCCGCCGCGGTAAATACCTGTTGCTGGAGTTTGAGCACGGAACCGTGCTGGTCCACCTCGGCATGTCGGGCCATTTGCGCGTGCTGCCGGCCGCAACCCCCGCAGGCAAGCATGATCATATTGACATTGTCGTCGGCGAACAGAGCTTGCGCATGACCGATCCACGCCGTTTTGGCGCCGTTTTATGGCATTCAAACGAGGACGGCGATATTGAGAATCATTTGCTGCTGCGGCAACTTGGCGTGGAGCCCCTAGGCCCCAGATTCAATGCCGAAGTATTATATAAACTGACACGGCAGCGCAGCGCGCCGATCAAGCAGGTGCTGCTGGCGGGCGATATCGTGGTCGGCGTCGGCAATATCTATGCGTCCGAGAGCCTGTTCCGGGCCCGTATCAATCCCAAAACTGCGGCCAGGCGCATCAGCCTTGCGCGTTACGTGTTGCTGGCGCAGGCGATACGTGAAACCCTGGCGGCGGCGATAGAGAAAGGCGGCAGCAGCCTGCGGGATTTTATCGGGGTGGATGGTCAAACCGGCTATTTTCAGCAAACCTATTTTGTGTATGACCGCGCGGGCGAACCCTGCCGGGTGTGCGGTGCGGCGATCAGACAACTAAAACAGGGCCAAAGAACGACATTCTATTGTGTTAATTGTCAAAAATGAGCTGAGGTGCTAGATTCTGGATATACAGAAGATTGATCGGGGGCAACATGAGTAATCTGGTTCAAAGATTCCAGGAGTACAGCGACTGGCGCAGGGGGGTAGTGACTGCGCTGGAGCAGTATCGCTCATGGTTGGGCGGTTCCGATCTGGCCGACGCGGCAAGCGATCAGCGTCTCAGCCGTTTGCTGGAAAGGCTGGTCGATGACAAGTTGTCCATCGCTTTTGTGGCGGAATTTTCACGCGGCAAGTCGGAACTGATCAATGCGATCTTCTTTGCCGAATATGGACAGCGCATACTGCCTTCTTCGGCCGGCCGCACGACGATGTGCCCGACGGAATTGCTGTACGACGAAACCATCCCTCCCTGCATACGCCTGTTGCCGATAGAGACCCGCGCCGAAGCGCAGTCCACCAGCGACTACAAGGGCCAGCACCATGTATGGACCGTGTTGCCGCTGAACGTCGGTTCGGGGGAGGGGATGCTGGAGGCTTTCAAGCAGGTCAGCCTGACCAAGAAGGTCAGCAGGGAAGTTGCCAAATCCTATGGCCTGTTCGACGAAAGTGATCCGGACGCGCCGCTGGAGGTGGACGAGGACGGCATGGTGGAGATTTCCCTGTGGCGCCATGCGATAGTGAATTTTCCGCATCCTTTATTGAAAGAGGGCCTGATCATCGTCGATACCCCTGGGCTGAATGCGATAGGGACCGAGCCGGAGCTGACGCTGAACCTGATCCCGAATGCGCACGCAGTGCTGTTTATCCTGGCGGCCGATACCGGCGTCACCAAGAGCGATATCGACGTGTGGCGCAACCATATCGGCGGCGGCCCGGGGCGCATGGTGGTCTTGAACAAGATAGACAGCATGTGGGATGAACTGCGCACGGCCGAAGAAATAGAGGGCCAGATAGCGCATCAGATCAGCACCGTGGCGCATACGCTGGCGCTGGATGAACATCAGATCTTCCCGGTATCGGCGCAAAAAGGCCTGGTGGCCAAGATCAACAAGGACCCGGAACTGCTGGCAAAGAGCCGCCTGCCGTCGCTGGAAAATGCCTTGTCGCATGAATTGATTCCCTCCAAGCAGGAAATCATCCGCGCGCAGCTGAGCAAGGATGTGAACGAGATCACCGGCGCGCACCATGCAGTGATGTCTTCGCGCAGCCGCAGCGTGGTCGAGCAAATGCTGGAGCTGAAAAGCTTGCGCGGCAAGAACAAGAACGTGATCGATCACATGATGAAGCGCATCGATGCCGAGAAAAAGGAATTCGACGCCAGCCTGATCAAGATGCAGGGCACGCGCGCGGTGTTCACCCGCTTGTGCACCGAAGTGTATACCAGCCTGGGCATGGATATCCTGCGTGAAGAAATCCGCAAGTCCAGGGATGCGATGGAAAGGAGCAAACTGTCGATAGGCTTGCGCGACGCGATCCGGCAATTCTTTGCCCAGCTCAGGCACAACCTGACGACGTCGAATAAGAAGACCGATGAAATTTCGGAAATGATGGCCATCATGTACCGCAAATTCTCCACCGAGCACGGCTTGGCGCTATCGGCGCCGATGCCGTTTTCGCTGGATAAATACCTGAAGGAAATTGTCGCGATAGAGGCGGTGTATCAAAGGCAGTTTAGCACCACAGAGATTTTGACGATGCCCAAGGTCACGCTGATGCAAAAATTTTTCGACTCCATCGCGTCGCGCGTCAAGCAAAGCTTCCTGCAGGCCAACCGGGATGTGGAGGCGTGGCAAAAGGTAGTCATGGCGCCGCTGGAGGCGCAAATCCGCGAACACAAGGGGCAGTTGAAAAACCGCATGCAGTCGATCCAAAGGATCAACGTCGCGACCGACAGCCTGGAAGACAAGATCGCCAGCTTCGAGGCGATCCAGGCCGAGATTGATGCCCAGAAGAAAAGCATGGGCGTCCTGGAAGATCGGCTGAAAGCCGCGCTGTCGGCCGAGTTGGCCGCGCTGAAAGTCGCGGCATAGGGCATAATCATAGATTGTAGAAATTATTTACACTACTGTGGTTATAGAACCATCCACCGCTAGCCCTGGCGTCCACCCATTGCGCAAGAGAGCGCTTGATCCTCGTGCTTGAGGTGCTTTCCGGTTAAGCGGGTTCTGTCTATCGGCCATGCTCTTACAAGGAATCCCTATGTCAAATCACCGCACAGAAACAGACTCGATGGGTGCCATCGAGGTCGCAAGCGACGCCTATTGGGGCGCGCAGACGCAGCGTTCGATACAAAATTTCCCTATCGGCGTTGCGCGCTTTAAATGGCAGGCTCCGATGATACGCGCGCTGGGCATATTGAAAAAAGCCGCGGCGCAAGCCAATGCCGAGCTCGGCGAATTGCCCGCTGACGTCGCCCAGGGCATCGTGCAGGCGGCCGACGAAGTCATCGCAGGCAAGCTGGACCGGCATTTCCCGCTGGTCGTGTTCCAGACCGGTTCCGGCACGCAGTCAAACATGAACGCGAATGAAGTGATTTCCAATCGCGCCATCGAGATTGCCGGCGGCCAGATGGGCAGCAAGACGCCCGTGCATCCGAATGACCACGTGAATCGCGGCCAGTCTTCCAACGACACCTTCCCGACTGCGATGCACATCGCCGTTGTGGAGCAGCTGTACCAGCACCTGTTCCCGGCTGTTGAACGCTTGCGCAACACGCTGGCGGCCAAATCGGCCGCAACTAAAGATATCGTGAAGACCGGGCGCACCCATTTGCAGGATGCGACGCCGATCACGCTGGGGCAGGAAATCGGCGCCTGGGTGGCGCAACTCGATTTTGCGTTGCATACGGTCAAGCAGGCTTTGCCCGGTGTGTACGATTTGGCGATAGGCGGCACGGCGGTCGGCACCGGCCTGAATGCGCATCCGCGTTTCGGCGACCTCGCCGCGCATTGCATTGCGCAGATCACCGGCTATCCTTTCCGCGCTGCACAGAACAAATTCTTTGCGCTGTCGGCGCACGATGCGCTGGTCAACGTGTCGGCTGCCTTGCGTACACTGGCCGGCACCATGATGAAAATCGCCAACGACGTGCGCTGGCTGGCCAGCGGCCCGCGTTGCGGCATCGGCGAAATAAACATCCCGGAAAATGAGCCGGGTTCCTCGATCATGCCCGGCAAGGTCAATCCTACCCAGTGCGAAGCGATGACCATGGTCTGCGTGCAGGTGTTCGGCAATGATGCCGCGGTCGCCTTTGCCGGCAGCCAGGGCAATTTCCAGTTGAACGTGTACAAGCCTGTCATGGTGCACAATGTGCTGGAAAGCATAGAGCTGCTCGGCGATACCTGCAATGCCTTCCATGACCAGTGCGCGGTGGGCATAGAGCCGAATCTGCCCAAGCTGAAGGAAAACCTGGACAAGAACCTGATGCTGGTGACCGCATTGAATCGCCATATAGGCTATGACAAGGCGGCCTCCATCGCCAAGAAGGCGCACAAGGAGGGCACCAGCCTGCGCGAAGCGGCGCTCGCCTCCGGCTATGTGACGGCGGAGCAATATGAGCAGTGGATCATCCCTATCGACATGACCCATCCATGAGTTCCAGCTATGTAGACCCAGGTTTTTCTGCCGGCGTGGTGCGCTGGCAGAAACAACACGGCCGGCATAGCCTGCCGTGGCAGCAGACCCGCGATGCATACAAGGTCTGGCTGTCTGAAATCATGTTGCAGCAGACCCAGGTGGCCGCGGTCATTCCTTACTACCAGCGTTTCCTGGAAAGCTTCCCTACGGTGCAGGACCTGGCCGGGGCCAGTTCCGAACAGGTGATGGCGCACTGGAGCGGCCTCGGCTACTACACGCGGGCCCGCAATCTGCACAAGTGCGCGCAGCAGGTGATGCAATTGTATGCGGGCCGCTTTCCATCCGACCCCGCTTTGCTGGTGCAACTGCCGGGCATAGGGCGCTCGACCGCCGCCGCGGTTGCCGCCTTCTCGTACGGCACCCGCGCAGCCATCCTGGACGGCAATGTGAAGCGGGTGTTCGCGCGCGTATTCGGTATCGAAGGCTATCCCGGCTCCAAGCCGGTGGAGGACGACCTGTGGTTGCGGGCCCAGGCCCTGCTGCCGGAACAGGGCATAGAATCGTACACCCAGGGCCTGATGGATCTGGGGGCGACGCTATGCACCCGCAGCAGCCCGGATTGCGAACGCTGTCCACTGCAGCAACGCTGCGTCGCCTATGCGGCCGGGCGTACCGCAGAGCTGCCGGTGCGCAAGCCGAAAAAGCCGCAAAGGGAAAAACAGGCGGTGATGCTGGTGATGCTGCACGACGGCCAGGTATTGCTGGAGCAGCGGCCCGATGGCGGCATCTGGGGCGGTTTGCTATCGTTGCCGGAGCTAGACGGCATGCGCGACGTGGAGGATGAGCGCGGGACGGTGTTGTCGGATGCTTTTCCCGATGTGACCAGGCTGGCGCAGCAATTCGGCGACGTGGCGGCGATACAGGCCTTGCCGCCGTTTTCACATGTGTTCACGCACTTCAAGCTGAACGTGACGCCGATACAGTTCCAACTGGCCAGGCGCCACGCGCAGGTCGCGGAAGATAGGCATGTCTGGTATCCGGCGCAGCAGATAGCCGGGGCGCCTTTGCCGGCACCGGTGAAGAAATTGCTGCAGTCCTTGCTGGGACCTAGCCTGTGGTCCGCTTAGCGCCGTAAAGCTGCCGGGCTTAACGGCGCTGGTCCAGCGCCAGGCGCACGGCCAGCGCCGCCAGCACGCAACCCATCAGCCAGCGCTGTACCGCCAGCCAAACGGCATTGCGCGCGAACCACGCGGCTAGCGCGGCGGCGGACAGCGTAATCAGCAGGTTGACGCTGAAGCTGACCAGGATTTGCGTCAGTCCCAAAGCCAGGCTCTGCAGGAACACCGAGCCGCGCTGCGGCTGTATGAATTGCGGAAACAGCGACAGGTAAAACATCGCCACTTTCGGATTCAGCAGATTGGTCAGGAAACCCATCAGGAAGAGTTTGCGCGGCGAGTCCGCCGGCAGGTTTTGCGCTTCAAACGGCGAGCGCGCGCCCGGCTTGAGCGCCTGCCAGGCCAGCCACAGCAAATAGCCTGCACCGGCGAATTTCAGGATTTCATACCCCAGCGGGATCGCCATGAACAGCGCAATCAGGCCGATTGCCGCCGCCAGCATATGGACGATAAATCCCATGGCCACGCCGAACAGGGAAATCACGCCGGCCATCCTGCCCTGGCAGATAGAGCGCGAGACCAGGTACATCATGTTCGGCCCCGGCGTAATGACCAGCAAAAAAGCCGCCCCCGCAAACAATAATAAATCTGGAATCGGTATCATGGGAATCCTGTTGTGCGCAAATATCAAATGGATATTGCCGCAATCATCCGCGTTTTTGTCTGTGAGGAAAAGGCATAGATTGGCTAAAATTTTGACGTAACAGACGGGAACGGACCCGGGCCGCTTGCTTGCCGCATCCCGGCAGGGGATGCGCGGGCAAATGATCTTGGTAACGCATGCGGCGGCCTTGCGGGTATTATAGTCCGGGCGAATGTTGTAGTATTGACTCGCTGGAAAGCATCCGCACTTATAAGAAACAGCCTCGATCGTAAAATGGGTGCGTAGGAGACGAATTTGCTACTTAGGATTTTTACCCGCACGGCGTTTTGCCTTGCTGCGGCTATTCCCGGCCTGGCCGGCGCGGCAACCCAGGCTTGCCGCATCCCTGATTTCCCGCAGGAGGTGCAGTGCGGGAAGGTGCAGCGCCCGCTGGATCCCGCCCTTCCGGGGGGGCAGAAAATCGATATCAATTACGTGGTCGTGCCTTCGCAGGACCGGAATAAGCTGCCGGATGCGATCTTCCTGCTGGCCGGCGGCCCGGGACAAAGTGCGATCAGTGTCGCCGGTTGGGGACAGTTTGCTTTTAGTAGATTGAACCGGCGCAGGGACCTGGTGTTCGTCGACCAGCGCGGCACCGGCCGCAGCGCCCCGCTGCATTGCCCCGGGCTGGAAAACAATGGCGAGCTGTTCGATACCGAGCAGGCATACAACAGCGCGCTAAAATGCATGGACCGGCTGCAAGCGCTGCCCTACGGCGACCTGAAGCAATTTACGACGACGATAGCGATGCAGGACCTGGATGCGGTCAGGCAGGCGCAGGGCTATGCGAAAATCAACCTGGTCGGGGTTTCCTACGGCACCCGGGCCGGGCTGGAATATCTGCGCCAGTTCCCGCAGTCGGTGCGGCGTGTCATTCTGGATGGCGTGGTGCCGCCGGATATGCGCTTACCGTCCAGCGATGCGCAGGTGGTGCTGAACGCCGTATTTGCCGACTGCGCGCACGACGCGCGCTGCAACGCCGCCTATCCGCAGCTGGCCGAGCGCTGGGGCAAGCTGCTGGCCGGCTTGCCGCGCCAGGTAACGCTGAGCCATCCGCGCCTGGGAAGCGAGATGCAGATACAGATGACGCGCGACCTGGTGATCGGCATGGTGCATAAGACGCTGTACGCACCGATGAACGTATCCGGCTTGCCGTATGCGCTGACGCAAGCGGAGCAAGGCAAGTATGCGCCGCTGGTGGCCCTGAGCGGTGTGACCGATCTGCCGGGGCAAGCCGGCATCGCTTACGGCATGCATTTTTCCGTATGGTGCGCGGAAGAGTATGCGCGCTTGCCGGCGACGTCGGCGGCGGACGATTTTTCCGGCGTGATGGACGGCATGTACAAAAAAATCTGCGAGAAATGGCCGCGTGGCAGCGTGCCGGCGGCGTTCTACACGATACCCCGGAGTTCGGCACCGGTATTGCTGCTGAGCGGCGGCATCGACCCGGTGACGCCTACCCGGCATGCAGCGCATGTCGCCGCAGCACTGGGACCGCAAGCCTTGTCCCTGTCGATCAGCAATGCCGGCCACGGCTTGATGTCGCAGGGCGGCTGCCTGCGCGAACTGGCGTATCGCTACCTGAATGCCAAGGACGACCGCGACGCAAACAAAGTGGACACCTCCTGCGTGCACCAGATTCCGCGCCCGCTGGCCTGGCAAATGCCTCTGCCGCGGACCAATGCCGCAGGCAATGGGGGAAAGCCATGATCAGGGTAGAGGACTTGCATAAGGAATTCATCAAGGAAGGCCGCTTTTCATTCGGCAAGCGCACCCGGGCAACCGTCAAGGCGGTGGATGGCGTCAGCTTCACGGCAAAAGACGGTTCCATCACCGGCCTGCTGGGAGCCAACGGCGCCGGCAAGACCACCAGCCTGCGCATGGTCGCCTCGCTGCTGGCGCCGGACAAGGGAAAAATTACCGTCGATGACGTGCAGGTCGTTCCCGGCCAGCAGGCTTCGCTGTCGCGCATGGGTATATTGTCCGATGCGCGTGGCCTGTATCCGCGCCTGACGGCGCGGGAAAACATCCATTACTACGGCATCCTGCACGGCATGGACAAGGCCTTGGTGCAGCAGCGCACCGAGCAACTGGCGCACTGGCTGGAAATGGGCAAGCTGATGGACCGGCGTACCGACGGCTTCAGCCAGGGCGAGCGCATGAAGACGGCGCTGGCGCGCGCGCTGGTGCATGATCCGAAGAACATCATCCTGGACGAGCCCACCAACGGCCTGGACGTGGTGGCGACACGCGCATTGCGCGAATTCCTGCGCTGGCTGCGCTCACCGCAAGGCGGCGGCAAATGCATCATATTTTCCACGCATATCATGCAGGAAGTGGAGCGCCTGTGCGATCACGTGGTAATCGTGGCGGAGGGGCGGGATGTGGCCTGCGGCAGCGTGGACGAGTTGCTGGTGCAGGCCGGAGAAGCCGATTTTGAAGACGCCTTTGTCAAACTGGCCTTCCTGCATCCGGCCACCACCATCCACAGGACAGCATCATGAAAGCCATACTCGCCATATTCCGTAAGGAGATGATAGACGCGATGCGCGACCGGCGCACCTTGCTGGTCGTGCTGCTGAGTTCGCTGCTCGGCGTGCCGCTGTTATTGCTGATCGTGTCCGAGGTCCTGTCACAGGTCGAATCGCAGGAAGTGAAACGCACGGTGATTGCGGTCAACATGAAATCGGCGCCCAGCCTGGAAAACTATATTCTGCGGCAAGGCTTCCAGATCCGGCCGGCGCCGGCCGACTATGAAAAGAAATTGCACAGCAAGGAATTGATACAGCCGGTTTTGCTGGTGCCGCAGGACTTTGAGGACAAGCTGTCGCACGGCGAAAAAGCGACGCTGGAAGTGGTGTTCGACACCGCGAATACGCAGGCCCAGTTCGGCATGCGCCCGTTGCGCAAGGTGCTGGACGGCTTTGCGCAGGAACACGCGGCACTGGGCCTGACGATGCGCGGCGTCTCGCCCGAAGTGCTGCAGATGGTCGAAGTCAGGGAGCGCCAGATCAGCCGGCCCGAAGAGCGCAAGGTGACCATCACCGGCATGCTGCCCTTCATGCTGATCATGGCCATCGTCATAGGCGGCATGTATGCGGCGATAGACACGACGGCGGGCGAGCGCGAGCGCGGCTCGCTGGAGCCCTTGATGATGAATCCGGTATCAGGGTGGCAACTGGCAATCGGCAAATGGGCGGCTGTGGCGACCGTCAGCATGACGGTCGTGGTGCTGACGGTGCTGAGCTTTTTTCCTTCGCAGTGGCTGATACGCAATGAAACCCTGCGCGCAGAATTCCAGTTCGGCGCCGGCGAAGCGCTGGGTTTCCTGGTGGTGCTGCTGCCGCTGGCCGCCAGCCTGGCGGCGATACAGATTGCGGTGGCATTGAATTGCAAGAGCTACAAAGAGGCGCAGGTGCGCAACCAGATACTCAGCCTGGTGGTCAGCATGGTGCCGCTGACCCTGACCTTCAATCCCGGACGCGAACCAGCCTGGTTTCAGTGGGCGCCGGTGCTGGCCCAGAACATCATGATGAACCACGTGCTGAAAGGCGAGGCCGCGGGCCATGTTGCGATTGCGATTGCCTTGCTGGTGTGCGCGGCGCTGACCGGGCTCAGCCTGTCGTATGTGGCGCAGAAAATGCGCAGGGTGGTGATGGTTTGAACTTGCCCTTGTTACTCGTTTAGTTTAAGTAAGACGACATAGTCCACGAAAATCACGAAAGACACGAAAAAAACATGGATGGAGAAATTTGGTATCGGGAGGAGTGCTACGAGATACAAGGAGCCGTATTCGATGTTTACCGTGAGATGGGATGCGGCTTCCTTGAGTCTGTTTATCAAGAGTGTTTGCAAAAGGAATTTTTGAAACGAGGAATTCCGTTTGTGGCACAGCAAGAGTTGAAACTTTTTTACAAAGGAGAACCTTTACGGCAAACCTTTGTTCCAGATTTTATTTGTCACGAATCTATTATCGTGGAATTGAAGGCCATGTCAGTCACAAAAGGCGAGCATAAAGCACAGGTACTGAACTATTTGAAGGCAACCGGAAAGCCCCTGGGCCTGCTGGTCAACTTCGGTGGCTACCCAAAGGCAACTGTTGAGAGAATTGTTTTATAAATTCTTTTCGTGCTTTTCGTGGACAAATGCATTTTCTTAAAATAGCAAACCAAAGCCTATTCCAACCTGCGGTGGCGCACCAGTACCTGTTCCTTATCCCCGAAATAGCTGGCCAGGTGCTCCACCATGAACACTGAGCGGTGCTGGCCGCCGGTGCAGCCTATGGCAACGGTGAGGTAGCTGCGATTGTCCTGTTTGAACAGCGGCAGCCATTTTTCTATGAACTTGCGTATGTCTTCATACAAATCCAGCACCATATCCTGGCTCTTCAGGTAGGTGACTACCGGCTCATCGCGGCCGGTCAGCGCGCGCAGTGCGAGATCGTAGTAAGGATTGGGCAGCATGCGGACGTCGAAGACGAAATCTGCGTCCAGCGGCACGCCTATCTTGAAAGCAAAGGATTCGAAGGTCAGGGTCAGCGGCGAGTGTTGCATCTGTATGATGTTCTTCACCCACTCGCGCAGCTTGTTCGCGCTCAGGCTGGAGGTGTCTATCACGTGCGCGAGCGACTGGATTTCCGCCAGCATTTCCCGCTCTTCCTGTATGCACTCGGTCAGGCTCAGGCGGCCTGTCAGCGGCAGGGCCTTCTGCAGACGGTGCGACAGCGGATGGCTGCGGCGGGTTTCGGAAAAGCGGGCCACCAGGGATTCGGTGCTGGCGGTCAGGAACAGGATCTTGACCTCGTGGCCGTCCTGCCTGAGCTTTTCTATCGTGTCCGGCAGGCTGGTCAGCAGGTGCGCGCTGCGTGAATCTATCGCCATCGCAGCCGACTCTATACCTTCGTCCAGCAGCGTGGTAATCAGTTCCGGCAACAGGCTGGGAGGCAGGTTGTCGACGCAATAAAATCCCGCGTCTTCCACGACATTAAGTGCTACCGATTTGCCGGACCCGGAAATGCCGGAGATGAGGAGTATGCGCATGGTATTTCTGAATGGAATTGAAGGACGCTAAATGCCTGGAACGCATCTCACTGGTGCTGATGAAATGGGTTCCAGTTAGGCTTAGAGCGAATTATGCGCTTACGGTTCCAATCCGTCATCCATGGCGCGACGCTGGCGCTCCATGAATTCCTGCAAGGTATCGATGCCGCGCAACTGCAGGATGGTATTGCGTACCGCCGCCTCCAGCAGCACCGCAATATTGCGGCCTGCGGCAACCGGGATCACCACTTTTTTGATAGGCAGGCCAAGCACTTCTTCGGTCTGGGAATCGATAGGCAGGCGTTCATAATTTTCTTCCAGCGTGCTGCGCCTGACCAGGTGGACGATCAGCTTCAGGCGCATCTTCCTGCGCACTGCGGTCTCGCCGAAGATGGCTTTGATGTCCAGCAAGCCCAAACCGCGTACTTCCAGCAGGTTTTGCAATAAAGGCGGGCAGCGGCCTTCTATCATATTCGGTGCGATGCGTGAAAATTCCACCGCATCGTCGGCCACCAGCCCGTGACTGCGCGAGATCAGTTCCAGGCCCAGTTCGCTTTTGCCCAGGCCGGATTCGCCGGTAATCAGCACTCCCACCCCCAGCACGTCCATGAAGACGCCGTGCATGGTGATCTGCTGCGCCAGTTTCTTGGATAAATACACGCGCAGGAAGTCGATGACCTGGGCGGCCGGCAGCGGAGTCGAAAACAGCGGGATATTATTGTCGTCGCATACCGTCAGGAATTCGGGCGGCGAATCCAGCCCCTGCGCCATCATCAATGCCGGCGGTGCGCCTGCCACCAGTTCCTTTAACAGGTTGGCGCGTGAGTTGGGCGAGATGCGCTTGTAGTATTCAATCTCCTGGTGCCCCAGGACCTGAATGCGGCCGGGATGGATCAGGTTAAGATGGCCGACCTGGTCGGCCGAAGAAGTGGCATCTCCGGTGATCTGCTTGTCTCCGCCTGAAAAGCCGGCAAACCAGCCCAACTGCATGGAATCACGATTGTCATCGTAGATTTTTTGTATGGTCAGTTCGGTCAGTAGTGGCATGATGGCTAGTGGGCAGGATTGCCTGGCAGGTAATATGAGGCGGAGGGCAATGGGGCGCGGGCCAAGGTAGGGGCGTCCTGCCTTAGCCGACGGACTGCAGGTTGGGCTGCCAGGAGATGATTTTGTCGTGGACGGCGGCGGCGCTCGGCTCGGTGCCTAACAATGCGCGGAAAGCTTCGTTGGACAGCATCTCTGCGATTTCAGACAAGATCTCCAGGTGCTGCTGCGTGACATTGTCCGGCATCAGCAAAAAAACCAGCAGACTGACCGGTTCGCCATCCGGCGATTCAAATTGGATCGGTTCTGCCAGCCGCACAAAAGCGGCGATAGGCGCCTTCAGGCCCTTGATGCGGCCGTGCGGAATCGCGACTCCATGACCTAAGCCTGTGGAGCCCAGCCTTTCCCTGGCAAACAAATTGTCGGACACAACAGAGCGGGCAATGCTGCAGTTATTTTCAAATAATAATCCTGCTTGTTCAAATGCCCGTTTTTTGCTGGATACCTCAAGATCTAGCAGTACGTTGCCTAGAGGCAGTATTTTTGCAATATTCGTCATGATACGAAATCAGTAGTGCGCAATGGTGCGGCGCACAAAATGTGCGTCTGACAAATTATAGGCTTCTTTTTAGTGGATGCAAGCCTAAATCAATGTTGCGGCTCAGCATTTGCAGCCAGCAGTTTTTCAAATTCATCCGCAGGCACTGGGCGGCTGAAATAATAGCCCTGCATCTGCTGGCAACCGGAGTCGGTCAGGAAGAACATCTGTTCCGCCTTTTCCACTCCTTCTGCAGTGACGCTCATGCCCAGCGCATTGGCCATTGCGATAATGGCATTGGTCAATACCACCGAATCCTGGTTGCCCGGGATGTCGCGGATGAAGGAGCGGTCAATTTTCAGGTTGTCGATAGGAAAGCGTTGTAAATACGACAGTGATGAGAAGCCGGTACCGAAATCATCCAGT
>DATHMC010000069.1:0-19335 GCA_035487495.1 Undibacterium sp. | reverse complement strand
CCGACGACGGCAATTGCGCTGAAGTCGCCCGGCTTGTAGCCGGAGGCGACCGCGCTGAAGAATGCGGTGCGCTCGGCGCAGTTGCACAGGCCGTAGGACGCATTCTCCACATTGCAGCCGTGGAAAACCCTGCCGTCCTTGCCCAGCAGCGCGGCGCCGACCTTGAATTTGGAATACGGTGTATACGCAGACAGGCGGGCCGTGATGGCTTCCTGGATTAACTGTTCTTGTTTCATGGAATTCTTTCGAGATTTTTGTGAAGCAGATACTTCAAGTCTGAATGTTCGTCGATGGAAATGAAATGCGGCCAATCGGCCGCATTTCATATTTATCCGACTACTGCTTCGGTTTCTTCGCGCCCAGTTCTATCAGGCGCTCTTCCAGGTAGCTGCCCGCCGTGTAGCGCTCAGACAGCACGACATCCAGGCGCGGGTGCAGGAACAGCGGCAGCGACACGCGCGATTTTTTCGCTTCGTCGCCGGTCGGGTTCAGCACGCGGTGGCTGGTGGACGGGTAGTAGCCTTCCGACGCCTCATCCAGCATGTCGCCGATATTCACGACCAGCATGCCGAAGTCGCAGGGCACGTCAAACCATTTGTCATCCTTGCCTTGTACTTGCAGGCCGGCCTGCGTCGCCGCCGGCAGGATGGTCAGCAGGTTGATGTCTTCATGTGCGGCGGCCCGCACCGAGCCCGGTTCTTCGTCGCCGGTCAGCGGTGGATAGTGCAATACGCGCAGCAGGGTCTGCTCGCTGCCGGTGATCATATCCGACAGCGGCATCGAGTACTTGGCCTTGATGTCGGCCGGTGTGTGGTCTTCCACCCATTGCAGCAATTCTGCCGCCAGCTTGGCGCCGTCGTCGTAGTATTTGCGCGCAGCGTCGGACACTTCCGCTGGATAGCGGCCCCAAGGATAGATATGGTAGAACTCTTTCAGGTCGCGCTTGGTATTGCCCTTCGCGGTTTCCGACACCTTGGGCGAGAAATAGCCGTCCATCTTTTCAGGATGGAACGCGTATTGGTTCTTCGCATCGGACTGGAAGAAGTCATACCATTCCTTGTAGATGGTTTCCAGCACCGCTTGCGACAGCGGATGGTTCTTCAGCACGCCGAAGCCGGTGCGGTGCAGGCTCTCGGTAAATTTTTGCGCCGCGTCCGGGGCGCGGTAGTCGACAGGTTCTATATGCATGATCAGTCTCCGCCGCTTATTTGGCCAGGGCAGGCAACAACCAGTTGCTGCTCAGGGTTTGGTCGATCAGGTTCTCGCAGGCCTTGGCATCCACTTCCATGCACACGCGGGTTTCCGGTTTGTCCTTTTCCCAGCCCGCTTGCGGGTAAGGGATAGTGCCTATCTTGTCCATCATGGTCTGGCCGTTGGCGATGCCGTCCATCGCCACCCGCACGCGGCCGGATTTGGTCTTGAACAGCTCGGGCGCCACCAGCCACACAAAGGCCAGCACATCGTGGCCGAAGCAGCCGTGGCCCATGTTCGGACGGATGCTGCTGTAGAAGTCGCTGTAGAAATTCACAGCGTGGGACAGGGTTTCCATCGCCACGTGCTTGTGTTGGTCCGCCAGGCGCTTGAAGAAGCTGGACGGCAGCACTACGCGGTGGGTCACGTCCAGGCCGACCATGGTCAGGTCCCAGCCTGCAGTGAAGACCAGGTCGGCTGCGTCGGGATCATTCCAGACATTGGCTTCGGCGACCGGCGATACATTGCCCGGTTCGTCGACCGTGCCCGCCATCAGCACGACCTGCTTCAGCAGTTTAGGCAGCTTGGGTTCCAGCTTCAGCGCCAGGCCGAGGTTGCCCAATGGGCCTACTGCAACCAGCGTGATCTCGCCCGGATGCTTGCGCGCCATGTCCACGATGAATTCGGCGGCGCTGCGCTCTTCAGCCTTGCCCTCCACGGTCACGCGGCTGGGCAGGTTGCCCAGGCCGTCGGCGCCGTGGATGAAGGCCGGCGGTACGCCGGGCGCCTTGGCGAAAGGCACCGGTACGCCTTGCGCGACAGGGGTCTGGCGGCCGGCGATGCGGGTCAGGTAGATGGCGTTGGTGGTTGCTTGCTCTACCGTGACATTGCCGAAGGTGGTGGTAATGCCGATCAGGTCGATGTCCGGGCGAGCCAAGGCAAAGTACAGCGCCATCGCGTCATCCACACCAGGATCGGTGTCAAAGATGACCTTATGTTTTGCTGGTACGTTTTGCATATTCATTCTCCAAACTATTCAGGTATTAGCCGTGTTACTGAACCTAATACCAGAGGTTGTCGTAAATGGACCCGGTTCAAGGAGGCCGTATGAATGCTTTTTTTTAGCGTGATTTGACGAAAGGAATGCCGATCGCTTTCGGCGCGACCGATTTGGCCATGAAGCCTGCCAGCACGATCACGGTCACCACGTAAGGAATCATTTGAATCAACGAGCCGGGGATCTTGCCTATGCCGGGCAGTTCCACGCCTTCCATCTGGATTTGCAGCGCGGCGAAGAAGCCGAACATCAGGCAGCCCATCGCGGTGTACAGCGGACGCCAGTTGCCGAACACCAGCGCCGTCAACGCCAGGAAGCCGTTACCGGCCGACATGTCGCGCAGGAAGAAGCCGCTCTGCACGATGGCCAGATAGGCGCCGGAGAACGAGCACAATACGCCGGCGCACATCATCGCCAGGAAGCGCGTGCGTTCCACGTGAATGCCGGCGGCATCCGCCGCATGCGGGTTCTCGCCGACGGCGCGCAGGCGCAGGCCGAAGCGGCTATGGTAGATGGTCCAGTGCACCGCTGGGATCAGCGCAAACGCCAGATATACCAGCGCCGTGTGGCCGCCGATCAGCTTGCCGTAAAACCAGCCGAGGAAGGGAATGTTGGCGACGTACTCGGTGCCGGGCAGTATGATGTCGAACAGGCGGGCCTGGCCCAGGTCCGGCGTGCGGCCGCCCTGGCCGAAGAAGAATTGCGCCAGCACGAAGCTGAGGCCGCTGACCGCAATATTGATCGCGATGCCGGCCACCAGCTGGTTGCCCCTTTGCGTGATGCTGACATAGCCTTGCAGCAGCGCGATGACGGTCGAAATACCAATGCCGGCGGCGATGCCCAGCCAGGGGTTTTGCGTGACGTAGGCGACCGACGCGGAGACAAAGGCGCTGGCCAGCATCTTGCCTTCCAGCGCCAGGTCCACCACGCCGCTGCGTTCGGCGAACAAGCCGGCCATCGCCGCAAAGATCAGCACAGGGGCGTTGCGTATGGTGGAAACCAGGATGCTGGCTAAATGAAAGTCTTCAAACATGGCTGTCACTTGGTCCGTGAGGGTAGGCGTTTAATCAGGGCGGCGATTGCCGGTGCATAGAAGTTTTCCATCGCACCGCAAAACAGGATGATCAGGCCCTGGATGAAAATAAAAGTTTCTGGCGGGATGTTCGATTTTTCCAGCGACAGATCGAAGCCGCCCTGTATCAATGCGCCGAACAGGATCGAAGACAGCAGGATGCCGACCGGATGCTGCCGCCCCATCAGCGCAATCGCGATACCGATGAAGCCTGCGCCCGCCGGGAAGTTCAACGCCAGGTAGTGGGTGGAGCCCATCAGCGCATTCACCGAAGCCAGCCCGGCCAGTGCGCCGGAGATCAGCATCGCCACCACGATCATCTTGGTGATCGACACGCCGGCGTAGTGCGCCGCGTGCTTGTTCAGGCCGGTGGCGCGCAACTGGTAGCCCCAGGAAGAGCGCCATACGGTAACGCCGTAAATGACCAGCGCCAGCAAGGCCAGCAGGAAGCTGATGTTCAGCGGCGTATCGCCGAGTATCGGGAACCAGGCATTGAGCTTGGGCAGCCATGCCGTTTCAGCAAACAGGCGGCTGGCCGGATTTTGCTGGCCGGCAGGAATCAGGTAGGTGACGATGATGAAGTTCATCAGGCTGGCCGCGATGAAGTTGAACATGATCGTCGTTACGACGATGTGGCTACCGCGCTTGGCCTGCAAATACCCGGGCAGCCAGGCCCAGGCCGCGCCGAACACTGCGCTGCCCAGCATCGCCAGCGGAATGATGGCCCAGCCCGGCAGGCTGGAGTCCAACGCCAGGATCACCGTGGTCAGTCCCAGGCCGCCCAGGTACATCTGGCCTTCGGAACCGATATTGAACAGGCCGGCCTGCATCGCTATCGATACCGACAGGCCGGTGAAGATGAAGGTGCTGGCGTAGAACAGCGTATACCCCAGCCCTTCCGGGTTCATCACGGCGCTGTTGAGCAGGATGCCCAGCGATTCCAGCGGATTTTCGCCCAGCAGGTAAATGACCAGTGCCGCCACCAGCAGCGCGGACAGCAGGTTCAATACCGGCAAGACGACAGCAGTGGCCCAGCGTGGGAGATCGTTCGTACTCATTTATGCAGGCCCCCCATCATCAAGCCTATTCTAGTCGTGTCAAATTCATTAGCGTTCAATTCCCCGGTGATGCGTCCTCCGCACATGACCAGGATGCGGTCGGCCAGGGATTTCACTTCTTCCAGCTCCACCGAGACCAGCAGGATGGCGACCCCGGCGTCGCGCATCTTCAGCAACTGCGCATGTATGCTTTCTATCGTGCCTATGTCCACGCCGCGCGTGGGCTGGCCGACCAGCATCAATTTGGGCGCCGCTTCCATTTCGCGCGCGATCACCACTTTTTGCTGGTTGCCGCCGGACAGCAGGGCGATGCGCAGGCCGGGATTGGCCGGACGCACGTCAAACATCTTCAGCAGCTCGGCACAGCGCTGCATCACCGACTTGAAGTCGATCAGGCCGAATCCCTTGCTGGCTTTGCGCTGGTAGCCTAGCATCAGGTTCATCATCACTGAAAAATCCTTGACCACGCCGTCGCGCAACCGGTCTTCGGGAATATGCGAGATGCCGAGCCGGCGGAACTCTGCGGGCAAGCCGTCGGCGTCGCGGCGGCGGCCAAACGGCAACAGCTTGTCCAGGAAGCTGACCCGGCCCTTGCTGGGCAGGCGCATGCCGCTCAGGATTTCCAGCAATTCGCTTTGGCCGTTGCCGGAAACGCCGGCAATCGCAACGATTTCGCCGGCGCGGATATTAAAATTGATGTTGTCCAACAAGGTGACGTTCTGGCCGTTTTTCAGGTTCAGGCCTTCCACCTGCAATACCGTAGCGCCCGGGTTGTACGGAGCGCGCGGCAGTTGCGTTTCGATCGGCCGCCCGACCATCATATTGGCCAGTTCTTCCTTGTTGGTATTGGCGGTCTGTACTGCGCCGACTACGCGGCCGGCGCGCATCACCGTGACATTGTCGGTGATCGCCAGGATTTCTTGCAGCTTGTGCGTGATCAGCACGATGGTTTTGCCTTGTTCCTTGAACAGGCGCAGCACTTCAAACAGCGATTCCGTTTCCTGCACGGTCAACACAGCGGTAGGCTCGTCCAGTATCAGGATGTTGGCGCTGCGATAGACCTGTTTCAGGATCTCCACCCTTTGCTGCGCGCCAACCGACAGGTCTTGTATTTTCGCCAGCGGGTCGATGTCCAGCGAATAGCGCCTGCAGATTTCCCTCAGCTTGGCTTCAATCCCGGTGCGGTGCGCCTTCAGGCGCACGCCGCCCTCGGCGCCCAGCATCACATTGTCCAGCACCGTCATGTTTTCCACCAGCATGAAGTGCTGGTGCACCATGCCTATGCCCAGGCGTATCGCTTCCTGGCTGTTGCGGATAGGGCGCTCTTCGCCATTCAGCAAAATCTGCCCGCTGTCGGCCTTATAGTAGCCGTACAGTATGCTCATCAGTGTCGACTTGCCTGCGCCGTTCTCGCCGATCACGCCATGTATCGATCCCTGAGCAATGGAGAAACTCACATCGGCATTTGCTTGCACTGCCCCGAAGCGTTTGGAAATATGTCGAAATTCTACTGCTGGCTGCATGCTGATCACTAAGTAGGTTCAGGAGGGGGAATGGATGCGGCAGGCAATATCGGGCCTTGCCGCGTATCCTCTGTCAGTCCGCTCTGTCAGTTCTGTATCAGATTGGGCATTTATTGTTTTCGCGGTAGTCAATCACCTTGACCTTGCCGCTGATGATGTCCTGCTTGGCAGTGTTGACGCGTTTTTCCATGTCGGCGCTGATCAGGCTGCGGTTATCCTTGTCCAGCGCCCAATCCACGCCGCCTTCCTTCAGGCCTTTGTTGCTGACGCCGGCTTTCCAGGTGCCGTTCTTGATCTGCATGAAGCTGTCATAGATGGCATTGTCGACACGCTTGGTCATCGAGGTTAGCATGGTGCCCGGGTGCAGGTAGTTCTGGTTGGAGTCCACGCCTATCGCCAGCTTGCCCTTTTCCTTGGCGGCTTGCAGCGTGCCCATGCCGCTGCCGCCGGCAGCGGCAAAGACGACATCCACTCCGCGTTCAAATTGGGCGCGCGCCAATTCGCTGCCCTTGGCCGGATCGTTCCAGGCGGTCGGCGTAGTGCCGACCATGTTTTGCGTCACGTCCACCTTGGCATCTACCGATTTGGCGCCTTGGGCATAACCGCAGGCGAAAGCGCGTATCAGCGGAATATCCATGCCGCCGACAAAGCCGACTTTCTTGGTCTTGCTGGCCAGTGCCGCGGCCACGCCGACCAGGTAGGAACCTTCCTGTTCCTTGAACAGGACCGAGTTCACATTGGCGCCGGCGGCCACGCTGTCGATGACGACAAATTTTACTTTAGGGAATTCCTTGGCAACCGTTTGCACGGCCTGGCCCTGCGCGAAACCGATGGCCGCGATCAGGTCCATGTTTTTGCGGGCAAGATTGCGCAATACCTGCTCGGTTTGCGTATCGCTGCTGACCTGGACTTCCAGATAGTTGATCTTGGTCTCTTGCTTGAAGCGGTTCGCTCCTTCGGACGCCGATTGATTGAAAGACTTGTCAAACTTGCCGCCCGCATCATAGACCACGGCCAGCTTGGGATCAGCCGCGTAGGCGTTGACCGCGCTGGCGGCGCTAAACAGGGTCGCGACAGCGAAACAGAGGCGATTGAGTTTCACGCAGTTCAATTTCATGTGTAATCCTAATCTCGTTAGAGGTAATTGAGAGCCAATCGGCCAGAACGAAACCTGGCCCGTGATACATTGATTAAAAATTCATGTGCCGCCTGATTGCCTTACCTGGCATCTTCAGCAAGCTAGCACGAAGTCTGCCAGAAAAATGCTCCGGCGCCGTGTTGCTTGCCGTTATTCAAGCAAGGCCAGCAAATTCGTATACGCATCCTCAAACTGTTTCAGGCCCGCCTGCAGCAAATCGCTGCCTATCTGTTCCAGCAATATGCCGTTGTCGCTCAACTGGTTCAGCACTTGTTGCGCCGCGTCGACGCCGGCGGCCAGGGTCTCGGAGGCTTCGCCGTGATCGCGGAAGGCGGCCAGCGTGGCATCCGGCACGGTGTTGACCGTATCCTTGCCTATCAGCTGCTCGACGTACAGCACATCGCGCAAGGCTGGGTTCTTGGTGCCTGTGCTGGCCCACAGCAGCCATTGGGGGCGGGCGCCGGCTTGCGCCAGCGAGGCAAAACCGCCGGCCAGGTCTTGCTGCCAGTTGCGATAGGCAAGCTTGGCCGCAGAGATCGCCGCTTTTCCTGACAACGCTTGCAATTCGCCGGCCATCTTTGCCAGTTGCTGGTCTACCACCACATCGATGCGGCTGATGAACACACTGGCGACGCTGGCCAGGTGCGCCACAGGCAGCCCGGCATCCACCCGGCGCTGCAGGCCGCGCTGGTAGGCGGCTTGCACTTTCGCCAACTGGCCGGCGCTGAAGATCAGCGTCACATTGACATTGATGCCATCGGCAATCACTTCTTCCAGCGCTTGTATCCCGGCATCCGTTGCCGGGATCTTGATCATCGCGTTCGGCCTGGCTATTTGCCGCCACAGGCGGCGCGCCGCGGCGACAGTGCCGGCGGCGTCATGCGCCAGCCTGGGCGACACCTCAAAGCTGACAAAGCCCGCCTTGCCCTGGCTTTCCTGATACACGGCACTGAGCAAGCCGCACGCGCCTTGTATGTCGGGCAAGACAAGATGTTCAAAGCGGGTTTCGAGATCGGGGTAGGCGGCTTGCAATCCTGGCAATTCCGCCCGGTAAGCGGGGTCGTTGCGGATGGCATTATAAAAGATTGCGGGGTTGGAGGTGACGCCGGTAATGCCGTCCGCACCGATCCAGCGCGCCAGTTCACCCGATTGCAGCAAGCCGCGGCTCAGGTTGTCCAGCCAGATTTGTTGTCCAAGCGCGGCGACGGCCTGCAATCTGCTGGCTGCTGCTGTCGCTTCGTTATTCTTGTCGTCTCTCATGCTGATGCTCCTGGCCCCGGGCCTGGTTTTTCATATGATATTACTGCGATGGCTGCTCGGCGCAGGCGGTTTTAAAGTGCTGCCCGGCTGCGCATGAACTGCTCAACCTCGCTGCGTCGCGGGATCGAGGTTTGCGCGCCCAGCTTGGTCACTGTCAGTGCTGCGGTGTATTGCGCCTCTATGCTGGCGGTCTTGATGTCCAGGCCTTTTGCGATGCCGACCGCAAACGCGCCGACAAAGGTGTCGCCGGCGGCAGTCGTGTCCACTACATCCACCTTGATCGCAGCAATAAACTGGCTTTCGCTGCGGTTGCCGCATTGCTCGGTGATGCAGACGCCTTGTTCGCCCATCGTCAGCAGCACTACGGCAACGCCGCGCTGCAATAATTTTTCCGCTGCGCGCTGCGCGCTTTCCCGGTCGCTGACCTGGATGCCGCTCAATTGCGAGGCTTCGGTTTCATTGATCACCAGATAGTCCACTTGCGCCAGCAAGGCGTCGCTGAGCGCTTGTACCGGGGCCGGGTTCAGAATGACTTTGACGCCATGCTGCCGAGCGAGCTGGATGGCGCGGGTGACCGTGGGTAACGGGGTTTCCAGCTGGCAGACCAGCAGTTGTGCGGAGGAAATTGCAGATTGGGCAGCTTCCACGTGCTCTGCCGACAAGGCGGCATTGGCGCCTGCCGCCAGCACGATGCTGTTGTCGCCTTGATCGGTGACGATGATGCCGGCGACGCCGGTCGCCGTGTCAGCCACCGCAGACAGATGGCTGACGTCGATGCCGTCGTCGGCCAGGCAGCGCAGCGAGTATTGGCCGAAGCCATCGTCGCCTATGCGTCCGATAAAGGCCACGTCCGCTCCTTGGCGTGCGGCGGCAACGGCCTGGTTGGCACCCTTGCCGCCGGGTATTTGCCGGAATTCATGACCGCTTAAAGTCTCACCGACAGCTGGCATGCGCGGTGTACGAAACACCAGATCCATATTGACGCTACCAACAACAGCAATACGTGGCTTCATTTATTAAGTTCTCGCAAAAGGGCAAAGCCAGTGAACTGGCAAACGGGTAAAAATTCGGCAAAATTGGCGAAAAATCATCATATCCTTAACGGTGAACAAAATTCCGCATTTCTGCTAAAAGACAAAAAAATCGGCCGCGCAATCGTTTGCGTAGCCGCTTCCCTATTTAACTATGGCGTGGTAAAGCAAGTCAAGAATTAATTCCAAGGGCATTACTTTTTAGATGCATTCACTGATTCGATGGCGCAATTTACATCATTTCCGTGAAAAATGTGACGCCATTTGACTTTAATAAAACAATTGTTTATTATAAAAAACAATTGTTTGTTATGTGTATTCAGCGATTGTGCTTTATTGTCGTATTTGTAATATGGAGGTGCCGTGACGGATGTTTCAAAAAAGGACCAGTTGTATCAGCTGATACAGGCAAATCCCTTTATTTCACAGCAGGAACTGGCTGGATTATTGCAATTGTCGCGGTCGGCCGTGGCCGGCCATATCGCCGGCCTGATCCGGGAACGCAGGATATTGGGGCGTGCTTACATACTGCCTGGCGAGCGCGCCATAGTGTGCATAGGCGGAGCCAACATGGATCGCAAGGTGCGCACTTTGGGGGCTTTGCAAATGGGCACCTCCAATCCGGTATCGCAACACGAAAGCCTGGGCGGCGTGGCCCGCAATATTGCCGAGAACCTGGCCCGGCTGGGCGCTGCGGTCAGCCTGCTGAGCGCGCTGGGCGATGATGCGGCCGCCAAGGAAATGCTGGCGCAGGCCGAGGCGGTCGGCCTGGACATGCGCGGCAGCCTGCAGCTTGCGGCAACCGCCAGCGGCAGCTATACCGCAGTATTGGACGATAGCGGCGAGATGCTGCTGGCATTGTCCCATATGCAACTATGCGATCAATTGACGCCGCAATTCCTGGCGTCGCGCCAGCCGCAGCGCGCCGCTGCGGCGATGACGGTCGCCGACCTGAATTTGCCGCAAGACAGTATCCGAATCCTGCTGCAAGATGCCGCGCGCGACGACGTCCCGCTGGTATTGGTGGCGGTATCCCAGCCCAAGATGGCGCGTTTGCCGCCGGACCTGTGCGGACTGCGCCTGCTGATCCTGAATCAGGGCGAACTGGAAAGCCGCGTGGGCAAGCCGCTGCAGAATGAAGAGCAGGTCGCACAGGCCTGCCGCACCGTGCAGCAGCAAGGCGCGCAAGATGTGATCGTCACCTTTGGTGGCGACGGCGTACTGTATACATCGGCCGCCGGGGTGCGCAGGTTGGCGGCGCCGCAGGTCAAGGTCTGCGACGTCACCGGTGCCGGAGACGCCTTTTCGGCGGCAGTATGCTGGTCGCTGAGCCGCGAGCCCGACGACCTGGCGCTGGCTTGCCGCCGCGGTTTGACCCTGGCGGCCCTCACCATACAAAGCAGCGCCACCGTTTGCACCGACTTGACGCCCGCCAGCCTGGACCAGTTGTTGGTCTAAAAAGAATGATTGTTGATAAAGGATAGAGAAATGCAGAATTACCTGGAATATTCAGAAGAAGTCGCACAGGCGCGTGCCGCCGGCAAGCCCATCGTGGCGCTGGAGTCCACGATTATTTCGCACGGCATGCCGTATCCGCAGAATGTGCAGACCGCGCGCGAAGTGGAGCAAATCATCCGCGACGCCGGCGCCGTGCCGGCCACCATCGCCATCATCGCCGGCAAGATTCGCGTCGGTTTGTCGCCGGCGGAGCTGGAGCAGCTGGGCACCACGCCGAACGTGATGAAGGTCAGCCGGCGCGATTTGCCGTATGTACTGGCGACCGGCCAGGTCGGCGCCACCACGGTAGCGGCGACGATGATCTGCGCGGAACTGGCCGGCATACAGGTGTTTGTCACCGGCGGCATAGGCGGCGTGCATCGCGGCGCGGAAACCAGCTTCGACATCTCGGCCGACTTGCAGGAACTGGCGCAGACCTCGGTCGCGGTAGTGTGCGCCGGGGCCAAGTCTATCCTGGACCTGGGCCTGACGTTGGAATACCTGGAGACGCATGGGGTGCCGGTGGTCAGCGTAGGGCAAACAACCTTCCCGGCTTTCTTCACCCGCGACAGCAGTTTCAACGCCGATTTCCAGTTGGATACCGCGACACAGCAGGCAGATTTTATTCGCACCAAATGGGCGCTTGGCCTGCGCGGCGGGGTAGTGATCGCCAATCCTGTGCCGCTGGCGGACGCGATGCCTAAGGAAGAGATCGATGCGATTACGCAGCAGGCCCTGCAGGAAGCCGCCAGCCAGGGCGTGACCGGCAAAGCCGTGACGCCTTTCCTGCTGGACCGCATCAAGCAGTTGACCGGCGGCCGCAGCCTCGCCACCAATATCGCGCTGGTGAAGAATAATGCCAGGGTGGGGGCGCAATTGGCGATCGCCTTGCTTGCTTAAGAAAAGCCTGATCCACGAAAGATACCGGGCGTGCTTTTCGTGGACAATGCGCTTAAGGGTAGAACAGCCACACGTGATACCCGGCGGCCTTGACGGTTTCCAGTTCAAAATACAATTTGACCGGCTGTTCGGACGTGCCGGGGAAGCCCTTGGCCAGGTCGGCCTTGTTGGCCAGATATTCGGCCGGCGTGAACACTTTGCGCAGGACGGCCTGTTCCTTGTCGTTGTCCAGCGTCAGTTCCAGCATGGGCCAGGCCTGCGGCGTGCCACCCTTGTTACGCAGCAGCAGGGTCAGCGAAAAGATATTCTTGTTCGGTGCCATCGCCTGCAATTCGTTGGACTCTATCGAAACCGCGTCTATCTGGGTCAGCAGGCTGATCTGGCAATTCAGCAATTTGCACGCGTCGGCCAGCGCAGGCTTGGCTTGTGGGAACCACGCGGCAAGCTGGTTGCGCATCGTATAGGTGGCTTGCGCCAGCAGGCTGAAGCATAGCAAGATGGACAGGACCGTCATCGTGACGCGCACGGCCTTGCTGCGCGCCTGCCTGCGTTCGGCCTGCACGACAAAATCCGGCGCCTCCGACTCCGACAGGCTGGACACGTGTTGTTGTTCCAGCGGTTCCGGATCAACCGATGCGGCTTTCAGTGCTGGTCCGGCGTCGGCCGGCGGCGCTGCGGGCCACAGTTCATCGGCATTGCTGTCCGCCTCTCCAGGCTCGCCGTGCAATTGCTGTTCCGGCTCCGCTAGCGATACCGGCTGGTCGTTGTCCTGCACGGCATCGGCATGGATTTCTTCTTCAAATACCGATTCGAATTCGGACAGGAAATCCGGGGCGAACTCGGGCTCAAAGCCGGGTTCGGCGTCAGCCGCAGGGGCGGATTCCGATGCCAGTCCGGCATGCGCGGCCGGCTGGAAATCTTCTGCGTCCGGTATGAGTGGGACATCTTCCGGCGGCTCTGCGGCCTCGGCAGCCGGGCCTTCGTCGGAGAAGGACCAGTCCGCCTCGGCCGCCGCCAGCAAGGCCATGCGTTGCTGCAGTTCGGCATCCTCAGCGCCATCGACAATCGGCTCCGGGGCTGGCTCAAGGAAAGGTTCGCGCCTTGCTGCGACCGCATCCGCCGGTTTTTTTGCAGCGGTAAGCGGCGTAGCGTCGAAGATGCCCAGGTCAAAATCCAGCACGTCGGCGGCGGGAATGGCGGCCGGTTCGCCTTGTTCCGCAATTGCGGTGGCCGGAACCGGGTCTGCCGCGACGGGGGCGACGGCGGGTTCTGTTGCGGCAGTCGCGGGAGCGGTTGCCGGTGGCGCAGCGTCGGGCGCCACCAGGTGCTCTATCCCGTTAAAAATTTGCTGGCAGGAGCCGCAACGGACTATGCCCGCGTGCAGCTTCAGCTGGTCATTGGCGACCCGAAAGGTCGTATGACAATGGGGACACTGGGTGGCGAGGGCCATCGCTGTCGTCTGTCCGCCGCTGTGTCAGGCCAGTTTGCCGGCCAGGGCAACCCAGCCGTCATGTTCGGCCCATACCGACAACTGGATATAGGGCGCGTAAGCCGCCGCAACTTCCTCCGCCTGGCGAGACAGCACGCCGGATAAAACCAGCGAGCCGCCTGGCGCAACCCGGCCGGACAGCATCGGCGCCATCAGTTTCAGCGGGCTGGACAGGATGTTGGCAACCACCACGCCGAATTTGTGGCTGGCGGGATGGCTCACGGAAAAATCTTCCGGCAGTGCATAGTGGATGTCGCAATGGTTGCGCTCTGCGTTATAGCGTGCCGACTCTATCGCTTGCGGATCGATGTCGACGCCGACTACGTCCTGCGCGCCCAGCTTCTTGGCAACCATCGCCAGGATGCCCGAGCCGCAACCGTAATCCAGTACCGTCAGATCTTGCGGGGCATGGGCTTCCAGCCATTCCATGCAAAGGCGCGTGGTTGGATGGCTGCCGGTGCCGAAGGCCAGGCCGGGATCGAGTTCCAGTATCAGCGCATTGGCGTCGGGCGCATCGTGCCAGCTGGGCACGACCCAGATATTCTTGCCGATATGGATAGGCTCGAACTGGGATTGGGTCAACCGCACCCAATCCTGTTCTTCTACCGAACGGGTGGTGTAGGCTGGAACGGTTGCCAATGAAATGGCCGCTGCAGCTGCGGCCACGATCGCAGCGTGGTCGCTGTCGGTCTCGGCCAGCGCGACCACGCGGCTGCGGTCCCACGCGGTTTCATCAGGCTCCATGCCGGGTTCGCCGAACAAGGGGTTTTCCGCCTCCGTGCCTTCGTCGGCATCTTCCACCGATACCGACAAGGCACCCGCTTCCATCAATGCATCGGAAAGCGGTTCCGCGTGTTCGCGCGCAACTTCAATGACAATTTCTATCCAGCCCATACTATAGTGCCCTGTCCCATAAATTCATCGCATAAAAGGTGACGATAATTGTGCCGAATACTGCGTCAAAAATACTCGCAAGGGGACCACCCTTGCTCCGTTTTTTTCCTTGTCTCGCCCCAATTTCGTCACTTTTATTTGCGACGAACTTACGGGCCAGGGCACTATCCTCCCCTTTATTATTTCTTGCCGGCTTTTCCGTCTTTCGGCAAATCCGGCTTGTCCGCCAGCTTTTGTTCCAGATAATGGATATTGGTGCCGCCTTCGATAAAGCGGGCATCAATCATCAGTTCACGGTGCAGCGGGATGTTGGTCTGTATGCCTTCGACCACCATTTCGGACAGCGCGATCTGCATGCGCTTGATGGCCTGCTCACGGGTCGCCCCGTAAGAGATCACCTTGCCTATCATGGAATCGTAGTTGGGCGGTACGAAGTAGCCGGCGTAAGCGTGCGAATCCACGCGTATGCCGGGGCCGCCCGGCGCATGCCAGGACGAAATGCGGCCGGGTGACGGCGTAAACTTGAACGGGTCCTCGGCATTGATACGGCACTCTATCGAGTGGCCTTTCAGCTCTATGTCTGCCTGGCGGTAGCGCAGCTTTTCGCCGAAAGCGATGCGGATCTGTTCCTGCACGATGTCGACACCGGTGATCATTTCTGTCACTGGATGTTCAACCTGCACACGGGTGTTCATTTCTATGAAATAGAACTCTTCGTTTTCGTACAGGAATTCAAAGGTGCCGGCGCCGCGATAGCCGAGCTTGCGGCAGGCTTCCGCACAGCGGTTGCCGATTTTTTCTATGATCTTGCGCGGAATGCCCGGCGCCGGCGCTTCTTCTATCACCTTCTGGTGACGTCGCTGCATCGAGCAATCGCGCTCGCCCAGCCAGATGGCGTTTTTATGCTCGTCGGCCAGGATCTGGATTTCCACGTGACGCGGATTTTCCAGGAATTTTTCCATATACACTTCGGGATTGCCGAATGCCGCGCCGGCTTCGGCCTTGGTCATCGCGACCGCATTCACCAGTGCCGCCTCGGTGTGCACTACGCGCATGCCGCGGCCGCCGCCGCCGCCCGCGGCCTTGATGATGACCGGGTAGCCGACTTTGCGCGCAATCTGCACGATGGCCTTAGGATCATCCGGCAAGGCGCCTTCGGAGCCCGGCACGCAAGGCACGCCGGCCTTGATCATGGCATGCTTGGCTGAAACCTTGTCGCCCATCATGCGTATGGATTCTGCGCGAGGGCCGATAAATACAAAGCCGGATTGCTCCACGCGCTCTGCAAAGTCGGCGTTCTCGGACAGGAAGCCGTAACCCGGATGGATGGCCTGCGCATCGGTCACTTCAGCGGCGCTGATGATCGCCGGCATGCTCAGGTAGCTCAGGGTGGAAGGCGCAGGGCCTATGCAGACGGATTCATCTGCGAGTTTGACATATTTGGCTTCGCGATCCGCTTCAGAGTGAACGACCACGGTTTTAATGCCCATCTCGCGGCATGCGCGCTGAATCCGGAGCGCAATTTCACCACGGTTGGCGATAAGAATTTTTTCAAACATAGTATTAATCTGTAGTGATTGCAGCGCTTGATTGCGGTGCAGTGATAATGCTGCTGAACAACGCCAGACCCAAATGCAGACCGCGCAAGGCGGACGGCAGTCGGCGTTTAGCCAATCACAAACAAAGGTTGACCATATTCGACTGGTTGGCCATTTTCTACCAGGATCTGTTTGACGACACCGGTCGTATCGCTGTCAATTTCATTCAGAAGTTTCATCGCTTCAATGATGCACAGCGTATCTCCGGCCTTGACGCTGGCGCCTATTTCGACGAAGGGCGATGCGCCCGGGGAGGATGAACGGTAGAACGTGCCGACCATGGGGGATTTGACGATATGGCCTTCAGGCACTACAGGTGCGGCCACTGCCGGTGCCGCTACGGGAGCCGCGACGGCAGGCATGGCTTGCTGCATCGCTTGCGGCTGCATCATCACGACCTGGTTTTGCGGTATCGCAGAGGTTTTGACGATGCGGACCTTGCCTTCGCCTTCGGTGACTTCGAGTTCCGCAATATCAGACTCGGCAACGAGGTCGATCAAGGTTTTTAGTTTTCTTAAATCCATGTGGAATTCCCCTGGGAATAATGGTTTTTAAATTATTGGGTACACAATCGATAAATCGACGATTGGCAATCGTAGGGCGCGATTATAAGCCAATATCGGCAAATTGCGTGAAGATGGACGAATTTAAAGACTTTTTAATGCAAAGTCAATCGCCAGTCGGTAACCGTCCGTACCAAGGCCGCAGATAACTCCCGTGGCAATAGCAGAAAGGAAAGAGTGATGGCGGAATGCCTCTCTCTGATGCACATTGGAAATGTGTACTTCAATGAACGGTATCGCTACACCGGCAAGCGCATCCCTCAATGCGACGCTGGTATGGGTCAATCCGCCCGGATTGATAATGATGGCATCCACCTTTTCGTCACGTGCGGCATGGATGCGGTCTATCAGCATGCCCTCATGATTACTCTGGAAAGTTTGCAGCATGGCGTGGGCAGCTTCTGCCTGTTGCCTTGCTGCAGACTCCACATCTGCCAACGTGATATGACCGTACACCGCCGGCTCTCTGGTTCCGAGCAGGTTCAGGTTTGGTCCGTTTAGCAGCAGGATGTTACTTGCCATAATACCAATTTGTTCATCGACGATAGGCGCATTTTGCCGCCAATTACCCCAGATTGGCAAGGAAAACTCGATTTATTACATAGTCAGTTTTGTTATATCGGCACGTAATTCATCCATTTTCAGGCGTCCTAAATAGCTTTTTACCAAGCTTCCGTCCGGCGCGATCAACACGGTAAACGGTAATCCGCCGGCCTGGTTGCCCAGTTGACGCGATAGTTCGGTGCCTTCCATGCCGGCTGCAAACAGCGGATAGGTAATTTTGTACTTTTCAGCAAATTCAGCAATATTGCCGGGACTATCTATGCCCAGGCCAAGCAGCTGGATATTCTTTGCGGCTAGTTCGTTTTGCAATGCTGACAACTCCGGCATTTCCTGTACGCAAGGAGCGCACCAGGTTGCCCAAAAATTAACCACCAGGAATTTTCCCTGCCATTGCGATAATTTCTGCGGCTGACCTTTGCTGTCTGGCAAGGTCATCGTCATCAATTGTCGGACGGCCGGCGATTGCGGTTTGGCTGGGGCAGCATGCTGATTGCCGAGGTAAATGCCGATGCCGGCAAAAAGGACGGCGACCACGGCGGCGCTGGCGATAAAACTCTTTTTCATTCTGTAGTGCTTTCTTGTATCAGGCCGCGTAGCGCAGCAATATTGGCGCGTTCGGTGCGACCGCCGGCACGCAGGTCATCCGGATTGTACAGGGCCAGATGCACCCCTTCCTGCTGATGCAGGAAACTCAGGGTTTCTATCGCTGCATTACGGCTGCTGATGGTTTCGGATACCTCAAAACGCACATCCTTGTTCAGCAGGAAGATGGCGACGTCCTTGGCATTGTCGGTAAATAACTGCAGATGGATGTCGCTATGCTGGCCCGCGGTGCCGTTCAGCACCGCGCCGGTCAGGTAGGGATTGAATTTTTCCAGCTCCAGCATCAGGCGCAGCGCAATCTGCCTCAATGAAAGCAGGCGCTGGGGCTGGGTGTCGCCGAAAAACAGCGCATTGTACTCCCTGACTTCCTGCTCTATCTGGCTATTGTCGGGCAGCACATCGCCTTTGAGTTTCTTGTTGCCCAGGATTTGTTTGGCGGCCTTGCGCTTGGCGGAGCTATAGTCGGCGCCGTCTTCCGCAATCATGCGGGCAGCCAGCATAGCGATCTCGCTACGCAGCACTTCGGCGTCACTTGGGTAATTGAGCATTGCTTCAGCAAATATATTTGTCGTGGTTAGGATAATAGCCCAGACTTCTAAAGTCTGCCTCTGCTTATCCCTGTCAGGTAGAATTGCGGGATTCTGGAATTTGGCCCATTGCTCTTAGAATGGCGGGCAAGGTAAAAGTTTCAGCTTGCAGGCAGATTAAAGATTTCCTTATCAATTAAATATGCATATTCACATACTAGGTATTTGCGGTACTTTCATGGGCGGTCTGGCGGTGCTGGCGAAGGAGGCCGGACACAAGGTAACCGGTTGCGACGCCAATGTTTATCCGCCCATGAGCACACAATTGCAGTCGCAAGGCATAGAGTTGACCGAGGGCTACGGCCCCGAGCAAATCCACCTGCAGCCTGACCTGTTCGTGATCGGCAACGTGATTTCGCGCGGCAATCCGCTGATGGAAGAGATACTGAATCGCGGCCTGCCTTACATTTCCGGCCCGCAGTGGATGGGCGACCATATATTGAGGGATCGCTGGGTGCTGGCGGTTGCCGGCACGCACGGCAAGACCACCACGTCGGCCATGCTGGCCTGGATACTGGAGGCGGCAGGTTATGCGCCCGGCTTCCTGATCGGCGGCGTGCCGCTGAACTTCGGGATTTCAGCGCGCCTCAGCGGCGCCGGCCAGCAATCCGATTTCTTTGTGATGGAAGCGGATGAATATGACACCGCCTTCTTCGATAAGCGCAGCAAGTTCGTGCATTACCATCCAAAAACCACGGTATTGAACAACCTGGAGTTCGACCATGCGGATATTTTTGCCGACGTGGGCGCGATAGAAACCCAGTTCCACCATCTGGTCAGGACGGTGCCGGGCGTGGGCCGCCTGATCGTCAATGCACAAGATCCGTCGCTACAGAATGTGCTGAAGCGCGGTTGCTGGAGCGAAAAAGAATTTTTCGGCAGTGATACCGGCCAGGGCTGGAGCTTGAAGTTGCTGGACGGCGAGGATTTCGACGTCTATTTTGATGGAGCCGTGCAGGGCACGGTGCGCTGGCAGTTGAACGGCGCGCATAATCGCCTGAACGCGCTGGCCGCGATTGCCGCGGCAAGGCATGTAGGCGTGGCGCCGGCATTGGCGATTGAGGCGCTGGCGCAATTTGTCAACGTCAAGCGTCGCATGGAGGTGCGCGGCGTAGTCAATAACATCACGGTGGTGGACGATTTTGCCCATCACCCGACCGCAGTGGCGACCACGGTACAGGGTTTGCGCAGGAAAATAGGCGATGCCCGCATATTGGCCGTGCTGGAGCCTCGTTCCAATACGATGAAGCTGGGTACGATGAAACAGGCCTTGCCGGGCAGCCTGGCGCAGGCAGACCTGGTGTTCGGTT
>DATHMC010000068.1:0-13090 GCA_035487495.1 Undibacterium sp. | reverse complement strand
TTGCCGAGTTGCGGGCGACGCTGGAATCCACCGCCGACGGCATCCTGGTCACCGACCTCGACGGCGCTATCCGCAGCTATAACCACTTGTTCGCCAAATTGTGGGGCTTGCCCGAGGATTTGCTGACGCAGCGCGACGACGCCGCCATCTATTCCTGGATGGACAAATGCATGGTGGACGCCGGCCACTATATGGAGCGGCTGGGCACCATCGCCCGTTCGCCGCTGATGGAGGCGACCGACGTGCTGGTGCTGCGCTCGGGGAAAATCCTGGAGCGCGTGACCTTGCCGCAATATGCGCGCGGCCGCCCGATAGGCCGGGTGTATTCCTATCGCGATATCACGCAGCGGCTGGCCGACGAAGCGCGCCTGCAGCTGGCGGCAAAAGTCTTTGAATCCAGCACCGACGCGATCTTCATCACCGACGGCGAACAAAGGATCATCACGACCAATCCCAGTTTTGAGCGCCTGACCAGTTATCACGAAGAAGAGATGATAGGCCAGACGCCGCGCGACTTCTTCTCGGAGCAAAGCAACGAAGAACAGGTGGAGCAATTGCTGCAGGAGCTGGAAGCAAAGGGCTTCTGGGAAGGCGAACTGTGGAACCGCCGCAAGAGCGGCCACGCCTACCTATGCATGATCTCGCTGGTGCGGGTGCAGGATGAAGACGGCAGGACCATACACTACATAGGCTTCTTCAAGGACAGGACCGAAACGCATGCCGCCAAGCAGAAAATCGAGGAGCTGGCTTTTTCGGACATCCTGACCGGCCTGCCGAACCGCCTGCTGCTGGCCGAGAGGATCAAGCAGTCGATAGGGGTCGCCAGCCGCAGCAACAGCACGTTTGCGCTTTTGTTCATCGACCTGGATCATTTCAAGCAAATCAACGACTCGCTCGGCCATCCGTTCGGCGACCGGGTGCTGATCGAGGTCACCGAACGGCTGAAGAAATGCATACGCCAGGTGGACACCGCATCGCGCCTGGGTGGCGACGAGTTTGTCTTGCTGCTGCACCAGGCCGACGCCGGCGGCGCCGAAATCTGCGCCCGCAGGGTGCTGGAAGAATTAAACGTGCCGTTCACGCTGGACGGCATGAGCTTTACCGTCACCTGCAGCATAGGCGTGGCGCTGTACCCGGCGGACGGCATGACGATGGACGACCTGATCAAGAATGCCGACAGCGCGATGTACCATGTCAAGGAGCGCGGCCGGTCCGATTTCCGCTTCTACCAGCGCCAGATGAATAT
Source organism: Undibacterium sp. (assembly GCA_035487495.1). Lineage (GTDB taxonomy): Bacteria > Pseudomonadota > Gammaproteobacteria > Burkholderiales > Burkholderiaceae_D > Undibacterium. Next base: position 11,844 of record DATHMC010000068.1, on the reverse strand, counting down.
CGGCCTGCTATCGCGCATGAAGCTGGACCACGCGATGCGGCAGGCGCTGGAGCATGACGGCTTCCGCCTGCACTACCAGCCGCTGATCGACCTGGCCAGCGGCCAGGTATTCGGCGCCGAGGCGCTGCTGCGCTGGAGCGACAAGGACCTGGGCGAAATCAGCCCGGCGCAATTCATCCCGATCGCTGAGGAAACCGGCGTCATCGTCGCGATAGGCAATTGGGTGATGGCTACCGCGATACGCCAGGCGGCCAGATGGAACCAGGGCGGGCAAGTGCTCCGGGTATCGATCAACGTGTCGGCGCTGCAATTCCAGCAATCGGATTTTGTCGACAACCTGGCTGCGGCATTAAAAGAGGCCGATTTGGCGCCCGACCGCATAGAGCTGGAGCTGACCGAATCCATCCTGATCAGGGACGCCGACGAAGCGCTCAGGGTGCTGGAATCGCTGGCGCAGCTGGGCGTCAATATGGCCATCGACGATTTCGGCACCGGCTACTCCAGCCTCAGCTACCTGAAGCGCTTCCCTATCAGCAAATTGAAGATAGACCGCTCCTTCGTGCAGCATCTGCCCAACGACGAAAGCGATGTCGCGATCGTGACGGCGATCGTCAGCCTGGCGCATGCGCTGAAGCTGAAAGTGATCGCCGAGGGCGTGGAAACCGCGGAACAGCGCTCCTTCCTGCAAACCCTGGGATGCAATGAATTGCAGGGCTTCCTGTATGCGCCGGCGCTGACAGCGGCGGAATTTGAACGCCACTACCTGTACGACCCATCCTCCCTACGGGGTAAGCAGCTGTCTTCCTGACAGGCGCGGTCACATCGGGCGGAAGCGCCAGGCATAGGCCTGGCTGACTTTCAGCTTTTCCTTGGAGCCGCGCAGCTCCACCGTCACCCTCCCCATCTCGTCCCGGTGCGCCCTGGCGATCGCATCGGCGCGCACGACCACGCTGCGATGGATTTGCCAGAATATGTCCGGATCCAGGCCGTCGATCAATTCGCGCAAAGGCTTGCGTACATGCGCTTCGTCGTCGCTGCTGACGACCCTGGTATATTTTTCATCCGAGGCGAAGAACAGGATTTTTTCTATCGGGAACATCTTGATCGTATCGCCGACACTGGCGCTGATCCAGCGTATGCGCTCGGTCGCCGCGCCGCCGCCATTGCGCAGACGCTTGTCCAGTTCGCTCATCAGTTGGCTGATATCCGGTGCGGGCCGGTTGACGGACAGGCGTTCGCGCAGCCGCTGCACCGCCTCCTGCAGGCGTTCGCGCGACAGCGGCTTCAACAGGTAGTCCAGCGCACCGGCAGCGAATGCCTCCAGCGCATGGTTGCCATAGGCGGTAGTAAACACCGCATGGCAACGCCCCTTGACCGCGTTGGCCACATCCAGCCCGCTCAGGCCCGGCATGCGTATGTCCAGAAAGGCGATATCGGGTTCATGCTGCAGTATCGCTTCCAGCGCGTCGGCGCCATGCTCGCATTCGGCCAGTATCTGCAACTCCGGCCACACGTCGGCCAACATGCGGCGCAATTCTGAGCGCGGAAGGTCTTCGTCGTCGGCAATGATCGCGGTAGGCATTGTATGGTCGGTCCTTAAAAAATCACGTCAAATCGACAGCGGCAACAGGATGATCGCAGCCACGCCGCCCTCCGGCAAGGCCTTCAGGCTCAGGCTGGCCTGCTTGCCGTACACCGCCTCCAGCCTTTCGCGGATATTCGACAAGCCCAGGCCGCTGCCCGACGTGGTGCCGCCGAATCCTACGCCGTCGTCGCTCACGCTCAGCTCCACGCTTTGTATGCCGTCCTCCTGCACTTGCCTGGCCCTGACGGCGATGCGTGCGGCGCCTATCTTCGGCTCTATGCCGTGCTTGACCGCATTTTCCACCAGCGAGATCAGGATCAATGGCGGCATCGAGGCGTCCTGCAAACCAGCCTCCGCCTCGACCGAGTAACTCAGCCTGGGTATGCGCGCCTGCATCAGGGCCAGATAGGCGCGCGCCGCTTCCAGTTGCGGCCCCAGCCGGGCTTGCACGCTGCCGCCGTCGCTGCGCATTTGCGGTATCGTCGCGCGCAGGTAGTCCACCAGGTGGTCGACGATGGCCGTCGCCCTTTGCGGCTCGGTGACGATGGCGGAGCGGACGCCGGCCAGGGTATTGAACAGGAAATGCGGCTCCACCTGCGCCACCAGCACCGACAGGCGCAGCTCCGCCTCATTGCGCGCGGCTTTCAGCCGGTCCATCTCCTGCTGGCGCAGCACCGCCTCCAGACGACGGCGCTGACGGAAAAACATCAGCAGGTCCATCCAGCCGCCAAAACGGAAGATGAAAGCGCCTATCCCCACTCCGCTGGCGATTGCCATCCAGGTATTCGTGCTGTTTTTCTCCGCATTTTCTCCCGTTGCGCCTGCAGCGGATGCTGAAGCAACCGAAGCGGGCGCTGCGGCATCGTTGTTGACGACCGACGTGGGCTCGCTATCGGCCGATTTGGCGGCGGCCTCCTTGTTATGCGCTTCGCTCATATGGCTTGACAGTTCGACCATCACTCCCAAATGGGCATTTCCGTACAGGACAAGCTTGGTCAGGTAGCTGGAACCGCTGACCACGCCCCAGCTCAACAGCACGCCCAGCAGCAGCGCGCTGACCAGGCCTATGGCTTCCTTGCGCACCGGCCACGCCCGCCTGCGCACCAGCACCGCCGCCCCGATGCCGGAAGTTAACAGGCAAAACAAGCCTAACCCGATGGATACGGCGGGGATGGCGACGTTTTTCCATTGATCTTTCGATGCGAAGCCTACCAGCAAGAAAATCACTTCCATCGTTGCCAGCGACAGCAACGCGGAAATGATCCGGTAGCGATACCAGGTGCCGCTAAAGATGGGATAGCTGGAAGAGCGGTCAAACCAGGTGCTGCTACGCATGGAAACTTCGGTAGGGAGCAGCTGGTCTTGCATCGCGGGCAAGCCGGATTTATCTGCAACAGTCATCACTCATCCTCAGATCCTCAATTCGATGTTGCCATTGTGGCCAATACCGCAACAGTAAGGGAAAGATGCGACGAAATCCAGATGTCGCGGATGAAATCGGCCAAAAGCGGGATAAACCATGCGCAGCGTAGCGCTGCCAACATCCTGGCTGGCTGTGGTCACTTCCGGCTCATGCAGCGGGGAAAAGCGGGACAAAGGAAAGAGGCAAGGAAACAGGCCGGCTGGCTTCAGGCGTTGGCCTGCACCTCGCCGCCGCCCTTGCCTTGCTGCTGTTTGGCGATTTTCAGTATGGTATTGCGTATCGTCGCCAGCACCGCAACTGAATTGAAAGGCTTCACGATGAAACCCTGCACGCCTTTTACTTGCGTAGCCTGGATGGTCTCCGCATCGATCTTGCTGGACACCAGGAACACCAGCGCCTTTGGCAAGGCAGCGCGGATCGCGTCCAGCAAGGCCAGGCCGTCTTCGCCCGGCTCGCCGATATCGACGCAGACGATTTGCGGCCGCAGCTTGACCAGGCGCGCCAGGTTGGCCAGGCTGGTATTGCTGTCGCCAACCACCTCATGCCCGCCGGCCGTCAATACCGAACCCAACAGATTGCGGGCCACCGCACTGCCATCCATGATGACTACTCTTAGCATATGTACACCTTTAGGGAACCGCTCTCATGATAAATGAAAAAGCCCGGCGGGTCATTCTCATCAAGCAACAAACATCCCCGGTGCTTCAACACGCCTCTCAAATCCGGCAATGCAAAAAGGAAAAAGGCCGGGAATATCCCGGCCCTCCCAACTTCGGCGATGCTGCGCCGCCTACTTCGCCGCCGCCTCCTCAGCCTTGGCATTTTTCACATACTTGTCCAGCCACCTGTCCTCTTCCCACAGCATGTGCATGATGGATTCGCGCGCGCGGTAGGCGTGGCTTTCGTTCGGCAGCGTGGATAAGCGGGTGACCGCGCCCAGGCCTTGCAGCGCCTGGTACATGCGTTCGCTCTGGACCGGGAAGGTGCCGGGATTATTGTCTTGCTCGCCGTGGATCAGCAGGATGGGGTCCTTGATCTGCTGCGCAAAATTGAACGGCGACATCGCCTGGTAGACGTCGATCGCTTCCCAATAATTGCGGTCTTCCGACTGGAAACCGAAAGGCGTCAACGTGCGGTTATACGCGCCGGAACGGGCGATGCCGGCGCGGAACAGGCGCGTGTGCGCCAGCAGGTTGGCCGTCATGAAGGCGCCGTAGCTGTGCCCGCCTATCGCGATACGGTTGCGGTCCGCCACGCCCAGGCGCACCACCTCATCCACCGCAGCCTGCGCATCCATCTTCAACTGCTCCAGGTAGCTGTCGTTGGGCTCTTTCTTGCCTTCGCCTATGATGGGCATGGAGGGGCCGTCCAGCACCGTATAGCCGCGCGCCAGCATCACGTGCGGGCCCCAATAGCTGATGCGGTTGAACTTGTACGGCGAATCCTTGACCTGGCCGGCCGCTTCGGCGGTTTTGAATTCCCTTGGATAGGCCCACATCAGCATCGGACGCGGACCATCGCGCTTGGGCTCATAGCCCGGCGGCAGGTACAAGGTCGCGCTCAGGTCCACGCCGTCGGCGCGCTTGTAGCGGATCTGCTGTTTCTGCACATCCTTGAACTGCGGCGTAGGGTCGGTGAAATGGGTCAGCGCGCGCGGCTCGGCATTGCCGAGGCTGCGCACATAGAAATTGGCCGGTTCCTGGTTCGATTCGCGGCTGGTCACGAAGCGGCTGCCGCTATCGTCGAGCAGCGCCGCGACCTGCTCATAGTAGGGCGCCTGCGAACGCCACAGGCGGCTTGCCTGTTTGCTGTCCAGGTCAAATTTGTCGAGGAAAGGGCGGTCGCCTTCGGGGCTGGCGCCGGTACCGGCCAGGAACAGCGATTTGCCGTCCGCCGCAGTGCGCAGCACCGCGCGGCCATACGCATTCAGGCTGGTCGCCGGTGTGCCTGGGTTGGCATACTGGTCTTCCGATTTGCGCGCAAACAGCAAGTCCGGCTGGCTGTTTGCATGGCCCGGCTGTATGCGCCAGGTGCGGGTATCGCGGCTCTTCCACCAGCTTTCGGTCACCAGCGCCAGGCCGTCGTTGCCCCACTGCACGCCGGAGTAGCGCCAGGCCATTTCCAGTAGCTTTTGCGGAGCTGCATCAAACGGCGCTGCCTGCTGGAACATGATGTCATGCACCTTGGCCGCCACTTCCGGATCGCCGCCGGCTTGCGCCTCCAGCCAGTACAGGGTTGCCGGCTGGTCGCTGCGCCAGCCGAATTCGCGCGGCCCGGTCTGCACCGCGTCGTTGCCGCTGGGCAGCCGCTCCTGCATCGGACGCTCGGCGACGGTTTTCAGCTTGCGGCCCTGCATATCCCACATCTCTATCAATTGTGGAAAACGGTGTGCCGGCAGGATGGTGGAATACGGGCGGCGCATTTGCGTGGTCAGGATCAGCTTGCCGTCCGGCGAAGCCTGCGCGCCTATCAGCGTTGCGACCGGCCCTATGCGCTTGACGCCGCCATCGATGCCGGCAATCGCCAGCTGGCTTTGCAAAGCCCAGTCCAGCAAGTCGGCATCGGCGGCGGTTTTCAGCATGTCCGGGTAGGTGCGGGTCTGGGTCACTTTGCCACCCCTGGTTTCCTGCATATTGGGGCCGGCCGGCACGATGGAGGCGACCGGCATCGCAGGCTGCTTGGCCGGCGTCAGTTTCAGCAGCAGGCTGCGCGAACCGTTCAGCCAGCTAAAACCGGCGCCGGTCGTCGCGTTCAGCTTGTCCTTGATGAGTTTTTTGGCAGAAGCTTTTTCCACGTCCAGCAGCCACAATTCGACGCCGTCATCCGCCCAGCGGCTGAACGCGACCCAGCGCTCGTCGGCGGACCAGGCGACATTCTCTATCCTCGGGTTGGCCGGCAAGCCGCTGACGGCGCGGGTCTTGCCGCTGGCCACATCCAGCAAAAGCAGGCCATTGCCAAAGTCGAAATGGCTGGCCGCGCGGGTCCTGGGGTTGATGCGCAAACCGGCCAGCTTCAGTTCCGGCTGCGCCACTTCGGCGATGCCGGGCAGGCCGGGCTGGCTGACCAGCAGCGCGAGCTTGCGCTGCGGTCCCAGGCGGAACAGCGGCGCGCGCGGCGCATCCACGATGGCTTGCAATTCCGGCGCCGGCAACTGGTAACCGGCTAGCGCCGGGCCGCTGGCGGCTGCTTCGGTGCTGGATGCGGCAAACACTGCCGCGCCGCTGGCGGCCAGGGTTCCGCCGAGGACGATCGGGGCGATGAATTTACGTGAGCGTGACATGATGTATTTGAATGAGGGGGTAAGAATTTATTTTTTCTGGAGTTGCAGCGCACGAAATTGTTTCTTCATGCGCTGCGGCGCCGGCTATTATTTTGGCGAAGCCGGCGCGAAACCGCTGGCGGTAATATCCAGCTCGGTCATGTCGCCGTATTTGCCGGCAATGCCGCGAATCGCATCCGCCTTGCCGATCAGGACCATTTGCAGCTTGTCGCGCGGGAAATGCTTGTCCACCAGTTGCCTGGCGCGTTCCGGCGTCAGGCTGTCCACGTCGCGGGTGAAGTTGTCTATCTGCTCGCGCCCCACCTGGTTGACATACATGTCGGCCAGCAGGCCGGCCAGCTGCTGGCTGGTTTCAAAGCGCGGCGGATACTGGCCCTTCACGTAGGCCTTGGCGGATTCCAGCGTCGCGGCGTCTATGCCCTTGTCCCACAAGCGCTGGTAGGTGCTGGCGGCCAGCGCCAGCGCAGCCTCGGTCTTGGGCGTCGCGGTAAAGCTGGAAACCGCGAAGGTGCCGGTTTGCGACAGCGTGCTGAACTCGCTGCGGGCGCCGTAGGTCAGGCCGGAATTCACGCGCAGCTCATCATTCAGCCAGGACGTGAAGCGGCCGCCGAGTATCGTGTTCAGCACCTGCAACGGCACATAGTCGGGGTCGTTGCGGGCGATGCCGGCGCCGCCGAACAGGAAGGTGGTCTCTACCGCATCCGATTTGTTCACCAGCCAGACCCGGGCTTTGTCGGCCTGCACCTTGCCATTCGCGGCCGGCTTGGGCATTTCGCCGCCGGCGCGCCATTGACCGAACAGGCTCTCCAGCTGCTGGCGCATGGCCGCCGGCTTGAAGTCGCCGACCACGATCAGCGCCGCATTGTCCGGCCGGTAGTAGGCGCGGTGAAAAGCCTGCAAGTCGCTGCGCTGCAAGGCGGCGACGCTGGACATCGTGCCCGACACTGGATTGGCGTACGCGCCGCTGCCGAACAGCATGCTGCGGTAGTACGTCTGCACCACATTGCGCGGGCTTTCCTTGGCCTGCCTCAGCTCGTCGATGGTGCGCGCGCGCAGCTTGTTGAATTCTTCCGCGTCGAATACCGGATGCTGCAGGATGTCGGCGAAGATCGGCAGCAACCTGGGCGCGTCGTCGCGGGCGAAGTCCGCCACCAGGCCGCTCTGCTCGGTGCCGGTGACGCTGCTGATGCGCGCACCGAGGAAGTCAAAGGTCTGGTCTACGGTTTTTTTGTCGAACTTTGCGCTGCCCAGCAACAGGCCGTCGCCGGTCAGGTTGGCCAGGCCGGCTTGCTGGCGGTCGCTGACCGCGCCGGCTTTCAGCACCGCGCGCACGGCGATCAACGGTACATCGTGGCGCTCCATCAGGTACACCGTGATCCCGTTCGACAATTTGCCGGTTTCAAACGCGGGCAAACGGAAATCGCCGGCAAAAGCCGGACTGCCCATGTTCGCCAGCGCCGCTACTGCTATTGCAAAGAAACGTTTCATCTTCAATCCTCCCTGGACGCGAGCACGCCGACGGTGCGCTGCGACTTCTTGAAATACTTGGCGGCCGCCGCCTGGATATCGGCGGCGCTCAGCTTGCGATAGGCATCCGGCGCATCGAACAGTTTCTTATAGTCGCCGAAGAATACTTCGTATTCGCCCAGCTGGGCCGCCTTGCCGTTGATGGTCTCCTGCGCGCGGTAGAAATTCAGCAGCTTCTGGTTTTTGACCTTTTGCAGCTCATCCGCCGTCACGCCCTCGCGCGCGACCTTGTCCAACTCGGCCAGCATCGCCTGCTCCAGCTTGGCGGCGGGCACGTCGCGGGCCGCGACGCTATAAAAGCTCACCAGGCCGGGATCGAAATTCCTGCCGCTGAAGGCGCCGACGTCGGTTGCCAACCGGGTATCGACCAGCGCCTTGTACAGGCGCGAGGTCTTGCCGCCGGTCAGTATGCTTTGCAGCACATCCAGCGCGTAGTAATCGGCGCTATTGGTGGCGGGCGACTTGAACGCGACCACCAGGTTGGCGCTGCTGGCGGACTCTTTCTGCACGAATACCCGGCGTTCGCCCTTTTGCTCCGGCTCTACCGTGCGCACGGCGGGCGGCAGCTCGCGCTTTGGAATGCCGGCGAAATACTGTTCTGCCAGCCGCTGCACGGCATCGGCCTTGACGTCGCCGACGATGACGGCCACCGCATTATTGGGAGCGTAATACACGTCAAAATAGCGGCGCAGGTCTGCCTGGGTCCAGGCCTTGATATCCGATTCATGGCCGATCACCGGCCATGAGTAAGGATGGGCGCTGAAGGCCGCTGCCTGCACCTGCTGCAGCAGCGCGCGGAAATTGGAATTCTCCAGGCCGGTGCTGCGCTCGGACAACACCACGCCGCGCTCGCTCTCGACCATCTTGGGATCGATCGCCAGATTGGCGATGCGGTCGCTTTCCAGGTCGAAGATGACCGGCAATGAAGTGGCGGGGAACCAATCCTGGTAGACGGTCACATCGCTGTTGGTGTACGCATTATTGGAGCCGCCGTTGGCTTCCATCGTGCGGTCGAATTGCTTGGGTCCGTATTTTTTGGAACCGTTGAACATCATGTGCTCAAAGAAGTGCGACAGGCCGGTGATGCCCGGCACCTCATTGCGCGAACCCACTTTCCAGAAGGTGTACATATTCGCATTCGGGATCGTGGTGTTTTCCAGCACCAGGAACTTCATGCCGTTGGGCAGCGTGAAAGTTTTCACCTGTTCCGCCGTAACGGCCTGCGCTGCGGCCGCCATGCCATACAGCAGGCAGCCGGACGCAAGGAGGGTTTTCCACTTCATGGCAATTTCCTTTGACTAGGGTAGGGATATGCGGGATTCCGCTGCCGCTCTCTGCCGGAGCGTTAGATGCAGTGCAACTGTGGCAAGAAGTATATTTTTACTATATTTACTTGTCTACAACATTCTCGCCGCAGCTTGGAGTAAAAAAAATCCCGGTAGTTCCACCGGGATTTTGATACAGCGAAAAAAACTAAGACACTAGCGTTCGATCGCCAGCGCCACCCCCATGCCGCCGCCTATGCACAGGCTGGCCAGGCCGCGCTTGGCGTCGCGACGTATCATTTCGTGGATCAGCGTGACCAGGATGCGGCAACCGGATGCGCCGATAGGGTGACCGATCGCGATTGCACCGCCGTTCACGTTGATCTTGCTGGTATCCCAACCCATTTCCTTGTTGACGCCTATCGCCTGCGCGGCAAAGGCTTCATTGATCTCCATCAGGTCCAGGTCCTGGTGGCTCCAGCCGGCCTTTTTCAGGCACAGCTGCGCGGCAGGTACCGGCCCCATGCCCATGATGCTGGGGTCGACCCCGGCCGACGAATAAGCCTTGATCCTGACCAGCGGCTTCAGGCCCAGTTCTTCCGCCTTGCGCGCCGACATCATGATCACCGCGGCGGCGCCGTCATTCAGGCCGGACGCATTGCCGGCCGTGACCGTGCCGTCCTTGGCGAAAGCAGGGCGCAGGCCGGACAGGGATTCCAGCGTGGTGCCGTGCTTGATGAATTCGTCGCTGTCGAAAACGATGCTGCCTTTCTTTTGCGCGATTTCCAGCGGGATGATTTCATCCTTGAACTTGCCGGCTTTTTGCGCCGCTTCGGCCTTGTTTTGCGATCCCAGCGCGAATTCGTCCTGCTCCTGGCGCGATACGCCGTATTTTTTCGCGACGTTTTCGGCGGTGGTGCCCATATGGTATTGGTTAAATGCATCCCACAGGCCGTCGACGATCATCGTGTCGACCAGCTTGGCATCGCCCATGCGGAATCCCTCGCGCGAGCCGTTCAATACGTGCGGCGACGCGCTCATGTTTTCCTGGCCGCCGGCGATGATGATGTCGGCATCGCCGCAACGGATGGCCTGGGTCGCCAGATGGGTGGCCTTCAGGCCGCTGCCGCAGACTTTATTGATGGTGTAGGCCGGCACCATGTCGGGCAAGCCCGCGCGTATCGACGCCTGGCGCGCCGCGTTCTGGCCGACGCCGGCGGCCAGTACCTGGCCGAGGATCACTTCATTGACCAGGTCGCCGCTCAGGCCGGTCTTGGCCAATAGGCCCTTGATCACGTGCGCACCCAAGTCCGATGCTGCAATTTTCGACAGTGAGCCGCCAAATTTACCTACCGCTGTACGACCAGCGGCAACGATAACTACGTCTTGCATAGTGATTCTCCTGGTGAGTGCCCAGCCGGGACTGAGTCGGTGTTATTGGCTGACGAGCCACAAGCCTTGATGTTGCCTGCTGTCATTTTCACAAGCTATCGCCATGATTATACTCGCCGCAAGGCGGGCGTTGCGGCCGGCAAAAAAAACTCGGAACAAAAAAAATGGACCGCGATTGCGGTCCATCCTGTCGATAGCTTAAGTTGCTATTGCATGCAAATTACTTCTTGCTGCGTGCCGTTGTTTTTTCGGCCGCTTGCGTGAATTGCTGAGTTGCCGCAGCCAGGTTTTCTTCCAGGGTCTGGACAGCCTGTTTGCTGGTTTTGCTCAGTTGTTCGTAGCCTGCATTGATGTTGCCGATCACAGTTTTCAAAGCAGCAACGGCTTGTTCGGAACCTGCCGGCGCATTTTTTGTCACTTCGTCAATCAGCGCAGTAACCTTGGTATTGGTTTCAGCGATGTGCGCTTCAACTGCCTTGGTGAACTCAGCCTGGGTTGCAGTAGTGATGCTTGCCAGGTGACGGCCGTAGGCCAGCGCTTTTTCTGCGCTAGGCTTGGCTTGGGCGGCTGTCAGGGACAGGAATTCCTGCGGGTCCTTGGCGCCGATCAATTGCTTTGCAGTCGCAGTGGATTCTTCGAAAGTGGCTTTAGCGGCGCTGACGTTCAATGCGAAGATTTGTTCCAGGCCTTCAAAAGCTTTCTTGTTCAGCGCAGTCAGCGAAGCAAACTGGTTTTCCAGGTTGGTTTTAGTGGCGGCGATAAATTGTTCTGGAGTCGTGTACATGGTATTTCCTTTAGAGTGAAAAGATAAATATGGCAGCGACGTCCATCTGAAAACTGTTTATGGTGCACTGCAACATTTGTTATTCTACTCGCCTGGATTTCTGCGTCAAGCGTTTTTTGTGCGTCGCAACATAAATATTTTTATTTATCTTCCCGCAGGAAATAAACTTGTCTCAAAGGTAATTTTATTTACGCTAAAAGTTGACTATCGGCTTCCAAAGCCAGCAAGATTTGCTTGTTAGGCAAGCCGCCCGCATAGCCGGTCAGGGCGCCGGAACCGGCAATCACGCGATGGCAGGGCACGATGATGGAGACAGGATTGCGCCCGTTAGCCGCCCCCACCGCCCTGACTGCGCTGGGCTTGCCTATCTGCCGCGCCAGTTCGCCGTAGCTTGCCGTCGTACCAAATGGAATCTCCAGCAGCGCTTGCCATACCGCTTGCTGGAAAGGCGTGCCGGAAGACATATCCAGCGGCAGGTCGAACTCGCGGCGGCGGCCGGCAAAATACTCTTGCAATTGCTGTTTCACTTTCAGCAATACCGCGTGGCCGTCGTCCAGCTGCCAACCGGCGCTGCCCTTGAAGTGCCTG
>DATHMC010000067.1:0-3534 GCA_035487495.1 Undibacterium sp. | reverse complement strand
CTGGCCGGCATGATAGGTTTGCGTCACCGCACCGGTCACCGTGGCGGTCGAGGCGCCGGTCACTGTGCGAGTATCGGTGCCGGTCACCGTCGCACCGCGGTTGCCGCCCACCGAGATATCCTGGTTGGCGCCGACATTCAGGCTGTGATTGACCGCGACCGTGGTCGCCTTGTTGTTCTTGACAGTGCTGTTGTGGTCGTTCAGCACCGTCACCGCCATATCCTTCTGGGCGTGCATGTTGAGCAGTTCGCCGCCGGCCGTATCGTGCATGGTGACTTCATTGAAGCCGCCGCCGCGCACGGTCTTGGAGCGCATGCCGCTGACTTCCTGGCCGAACGGCGGCATGTTGTCGGCGTTGTAGACCCGTCCGGTAATAATGGGCCGGTCCGGATTGCCATCGAGGAAATCGACCACCACTTCCTGGCCGATGCGCGGCGCCGATACCCCGCCCATACCGGCCCCGGCCCAAGGGCTGGCAACCCGCACCCAGCAGGAGCTCTGGTCGTTGAACTGGCCCAGCCGGTCCCAGTGGAATTGCAATTTGACGCGACCGTATTTATCGTGCCAGATCTCCTCGCCTTTCGGCCCCACCACAGTAGCGGTCTGCGGCCCCGGCATCCGTGGCCTGACTGTATCGCGCGACGGGCGGAAAGGAATCTTGCGGCGCAAGGCGGTGACTTCGACACGGTAGATGCAATCCTGGGCGGTGCTGAAATCGCTGGCGAAATTATTCCGTGCGTCATGCGTGATCTGCAAGGCGATGAAACGATGCTCGGTGGCGTCGTCGCTCTCATGCTCGAAATGGCCTTGCAGATCGAAATAGCGGCCGACCACCAGTTGGCGATAAGTGCCGGAGCCTTCGAACAGCTTGGTCTGCCAGCCTGCCTCCTCGGCGCGCACCGCGCTCAGCTGTTCGCCGACCGCGCTATTGCCATAGCTGGCGGAACCGTCGTAGGCATAGCGTTCGAACTGCGGCAGGTTGCCGCGCGGGACGTCGGTTTTCTGCTCCACCGCCAGCGGGTTGCGCGGCTGCTTGAAATCGAAGCTCTTGATGCTGTGCACGGTGGCGCCGATCCTGCGCCGCGGCCGCCAGTCGTCCAGCACGTCGCTGGCCTGCAATTCCTGGTTCGGCTGGAAGCGCACCGTCGCATCATCTTCCAGCGGCAGGGATTGGGTGGAATCGTCGGCCAGCACCAGCTTATGGCCGCTCTCGCTATGCTCGAAACTATAGTAGATGCCGGCATCCTCCAGCAGCCGCGAGACGAAGCTGAAATCGGATTCGTTGTATTGCACGCAATAAGATAATTTCGGATAACGGCTGGCGATCAGGTCGAAGCGATAGTCGGCCAGCTGGCCGTATTTGTGGAACACTTCCTGGGCGATGTCGAGCACCGACAGGTCCTGGAATACGCGGCAGTTGCTGGCGTAATCGAGGAAGGAAAACCAGGGTGCCAGCTGCGCCTGGTAGGTGGCCATGCCGCTGTCGCTGTCGCTGCCGGTGCGCGCAAATTCGCGCACGAAACCATGGAAATGGCGTTCGCCGGACTTGGTCTGCATGGTCAGCAGAAGCGGCTGGCCAACCAGTTGCTTGAGTTCCAGTTGATCGTAGGGGGAAAACAGTTCCAGCGTCAGGTCGAAAGGCTTGGACAGGGCTTCGCTGCCGTGCAGCCTGTGCACCAGCAGCAGGTCGTCATCCAGCGGTGTCTTGATCCGGACCAGGCGTCGGTCCTGATTGAAACGGCTCACCCGGGCCAACAATGCAGAGGCGTTTGGATACATTGTCATTCTCCGTTTTACAAAAGGAATGGCTTTGCCTGGAGCAACTGCTCAAGCCACGATCCCGCATGAATTTGGCGTTGGCTTCAATGCGTCTGACAACAACGCATTGAACGATTGCTAGGCAGAAATATTGCCGGAATGAAATTATATCGGTATTTGGGAGGGGTGCAACGGCTAGTCTTAATAATTTACTGTGCTAGCGCTACCAGTGAATGATGGCGGCGATGGCGCGGCCGGATGCAGATCTCGACCGCGCAAAAACATGTGTGGGAATCCGTTGGGAGGCAACTTGCCGGGTCCTATTGCAGGGCTCCGAACGGCTTGCCGTCGCCGCCTGCATCCGACGCAACAGCTTTGGCCGCGCGTACGGCCTTTTTCTTTAACGGATGAATTACTTTTGGCTTGGCTTCGGCTGCTGCGGCTGGGTCAACCACGGTTTCACCCAGGCTTTCGCGCAGCATTTTTGTCTGGGTTTGTGCATCTGCGAGCACGCTGCCATTCAGATCGCCCTGGGTACCCAAGTCATTCAGGGCTTTGATCGACAACCTGAGGCCGCCTAGAGCCACGACGCCCTTGGCATACTTGTCTGCCGGATCACGCTGCAATACCTGCAACGCATAGGCCACTGCATCGCGATAGTTGCCTGCCTCGTACTTGATCTGGGTCATGCGCACCCATGGCGTTTTTTCTGTCGGACGCGCTTGCGCTACATCCTTGAGCACCTGGACCTCCTGGTCGGCCGAGCTTTTTTGTGTCGTATCTGCAACAGCAGGTGCTGCCGCGGGGGCTGCTGACGCAGCGTAAGGGATCATCAGACATGTCAAAGCGACACTGCAGGCCAACTTGGCTTTCCAAAACTTCATGGTGAACTCACTTTCCTAAAATGTTAGAACCTGGGCGGACACGCCTCACGTATTGTAGATATGGCAATCATGCCGAACAGCCAGGTCATTAGGATCATGCTAAGGAGCTGGCTGGGCAAGTCACGCTACCCATGAATAAAATCCGGCATGCTCTGCAAAGCCCCGTTTACAGGGTTGCACGCGGGACACATGTTACTACGGAAACATCTCCTTTGCCGTTTCGACACTGGAATTGCACCAGCTTAGCGCAGCAACCCGGGTTTCTTTTTTGCATTGCTAGGGTATGATTGCGCGAAGGAAATTTTGTTAATTGTCCTATATTTCATGTGGTTTTGAGGTGTTGCATGGGCAATATTTTATTTATTTCTGCGATAAATTCCTGACCGTGGCGGCAACAGGCTTGCGATGAATACCTTGCAAGAGCGGCGCCACTTCCTGGCTTGAGTCACTTATCATTTTTATTTGGGTTTGCTATTTATGTTTTCTGTCGATCAATTACTCAATCCTGTCAGCGATTCCGCGCCATGCGGCGGCGACCTGTCTTTTTCCAACGACCTTGACGCAATTGCGCACGCCCGTCGTTTTGATGATCCGTCGCTGGACCAAGGCGAATGGGTCACCGAACTTAAAGAAGCGGATTGGGGTTTCGTCGTCGACAATTGCGCACGGCTGATCGAAACCCAAAGCAAGGACCTGCGCCTGGCAGTCTGGTTGGCGGAAGCCAATGCCAAAATCCGTTATTTCAGCGGCTTGGCCGACGGCTATCAGCTGCTGGCCGGCTTGAGCGACAAGTATTGGGAAGGCCTGCACCCGGTGCCTGACGATGGCGACCAAGAGCTGCGGGTCGGTAATCTGAGCTGGCTATTGTCGCGCTCGGTGCAACTGATACGTG
>DATHMC010000066.1:0-2851 GCA_035487495.1 Undibacterium sp. | reverse complement strand
GCTGGCCAGCTCATAGCTGCGCAGCGCGGCAAATTCGCCGTTTTCGTTGGTGGTGAATAGCAGGCGCTGCGATTTGGGATCGAAAGTCGCGGCTGAATAGCTGATCGAGCCCATGTGCGGCGTCAGGTGTTTTAGCACCTTGTTGTTGACGTCGTACAGATAGATATTGCTGTCTGCGGTCGTGTTCGGTTTGTCCAGCGCTATCCAGCGCTGGTCGCGGCTGATGCCGGCGACTTCGTAGCCCGCCTCATTTTTAAACACCAGTTCGCGCGCATAGTCTTTTGCGCTGTAGCGGTACAGGTCGAAATATTTCGGATCGCGCTCGTTGGTGGTGGCAAAGAAAGCCATGCCGTCCTCCGACCATTCCATGAAATTGGCTTTCAGTTTTTCGCCTGGCGTGATGTCTTTTTCGCTGCCGTCTTCATTGCGCACATACAGGTGGTTGTTTTCGTCGCCCCCTTTGTCATGCGTGAACATGATGCGGTCGTCGTGCGGGAAGTAGCCGACCGCAAAGGTGCTCTCGGTAGTGGATTTGGTCAGTTGTTCCGGCTTGCCGCCGGTAACCGGTATCGAAAAAACATTAAAGATGCCGGTTTCATTGCTGCTGTACAGGATGCGCTTCTCGTCGGCGCTGAAGGAGGCGCCGAAGATGGACGTGGTCGCCATGAACTGCTCTATCGTGTAGCGTTTTGCAAGCTTGGCATCGGATTTGCCTGCCGCCTTGCTGACGGGCTTGGCTGCCGCGGTTGCCGGCTCCTCGGCCCCGACGCACGACGCAGCCAGAAGGCCTAGCGCGCCCATGCAAAGAGCAATCAGCTGTTTACTCAAAAACGATGACCCCATGTCGTTTCCCTCGCAGTGGATTAATGGATGTTACGTTCAGTTTGAAGATATTAGCGAAAAAAAGTTCAAAAACGACAATATCCAGGGTTTATATCTTACCTTTCAGTTCAAAACTTGCCGTTCATCAAGAATGCGCCAAGCCTGATATCATGCCGGCTGGCCGGCATTGGCCAGCTTTTTTTTTGAGGAACAAGGAATGAATTTACGTCTGTTGACGCTAGGCGCCGCACTGGTCACGAGCCAGGTGCTGGCGGCCGATGCGCCGGCCGCCGCCAAGGCAGCGCGCGGTTTTACGGTGGAAGACATGGTCAGCATGGAACGGGTGGGCAACCCGGTGCTGTCGCCGGATGCAACGCGCGTGGTGTACACCGTGCGCTCCACGGAATTGGACAAGAATCGCGGCCATACCGAAATCTGGATGCTGGACCTGCGCGAAGGCAAAAATGCAGGCAAACCGGTGCCGCAACGGCTGACGCAAAGCGAGGCCAGCAATACCGATCCTGAATGGTCGCCCGCCGGCGACGCTATCTATTTCCTGTCGGCGCGCTCCGGCAGTTCCCAGGTGTGGCGCTTGCCGCTTGCCGGCGGTGAGGCTGCCAAAGTGACCGACCTGCCGCTGGACGTGGATAATTTCCGCCTGTCGCCCAAGGGAGACAAGCTGGTGCTGAGCATGGCCGTGTTCCGCGATTGCGCGGACCTGGCCTGTACCAAAAGCCGCCTGGATGAGCAAGCGAAAAACAAGGCCAGCGGCCGCATCTATGACAAGCTGTTCGTGCGCCACTGGGACGTGTGGGCAGACGGCCGCCGCTCGGTGCTGTTTTCCGCCAAGCTGGATGCCGATGGTCGCCTGAGTGCGGCGCCGGTCAGCCTGTCCGGCACGCTGGACGGCGATGTGCCGTCCAAGCCTTACGGCGATCATGAGGAATACCGCTTCAGCCCAGACGGCGCCAGCATCGTGTTCTCGGCCCGCATTGCCGGCAAAACAGAAGCCTGGTCCACCAATTTTGATATCTACCAGGTGCCTGCCGCAGGCGGCCAGGCGCCGCGCAACCTGACCGCAGACAACCTGGCCTGGGATACGCGCGCGATCTATTCGCCGGACGGCCGTACGCTGGCTTACCTGGCGATGACACGCCCGGGCTTCGAGGCAGACCGTTTCCACCTGGTGCTGATGGACGTGGCTACCGGCAAGAAACGCACGCTGGCCGATAGCTGGGACAGGTCGGTGGCCGATTTCGTCTGGGCGCCGGACGGCAAGAGCTTGCTGGCAGGAGCCGACGACCTGGGCCAGCACAAGCTGTTTTCTATCGCCGTCGCCGACGGCAAGGTCACGCCGCTGACCGACAAGGGGGCGGTGAACGGCTATGACGCGCAGGGCAAGACGATCGTCGTTTCTTACGGCAACCTGGGCGCCGGCGCGCAATTGTTCAAGCTGGTACCCGGTTCGGACAAGATGCTGCAATTGACGCACCTGAACGAAGAAGCGCTGGCTGGTGTCCGCTTCGGCGACTATGAACAGTTCTCGTTTGCCGGCGCCAACGGCGAGACCGTGTACGGCTATGTGATGAAGCCGTGGAACGCCAAGCCGGGCGTCAAATACCCGGTTGCCTTCCTGGTGCACGGCGGTCCGCAGGGCAGCTTCGGCAATGAGTGGGGTTATCGCTGGAATCCGCAAACCTATGCCGGCGCCGGCTATGCGTCCGTCTTCATCGATTTCCATGGATCGACAGGCTACGGCCAGGCATTTACCGACTCCATCAGCGGCGACTGGGGCGGCAAACCGCTGGAAGACCTGAAAAAGGGCCTGGAAGCGGCCAGCAAAAAATTCCCCTGGCTGGACCGTGAGCGCAGCTGCGCATTAGGTGCGTCCTATGGCGGCTACATGATGAACTGGATACAGGGCAACTGGGCCGACGGTTTCCGCTGCATCGTCAACCATGACGGCGTGTTCGATACGCGCGGCATGTACTATGCTTCCGACGAGATCTGGTTCACCGAATGGGAAAAC
>DATHMC010000065.1:0-17370 GCA_035487495.1 Undibacterium sp. | reverse complement strand
CAGGTCGTCGGCAAAGCTGGGCTCGGTCGCGACGACGATGAACAATTGCGTCAGGTTGGCGGCCAGCATCTTGGACTTGTACTGGTCCGAGCGGTACAGCAGGGTCTTGCGCGGCGTGATGGCCTCGATCACGCCCTGGTTTTTCGACGTGAGCTGATATTCCACCACGTCGCCAACGGCAACATCGCTCTTCTTGCCGCGGGTGACGCAGTGCAGCTTGATATCTTCCGCCTGCACCAGGTAGTGGCGGCCATGCGCTGCGATGACCGTAGCAGTTGCGGCACCTGTCTGCTTCTGAACTGCCGCCATCAGGAGAACGTCTGCTGGTGCACGGTATCTATCTTGGCGGCGCAGATAAAATCATTTTCGGAAATGCCGCCGCGCCCGCCGTTGACAGTATGCGTGTCGAATTTCACGACGCAGCGGTTGTACGTGACGATCAGTTCCGGGTGGTGATCTTCCACATGGATCACATAGGCGATCGCATTCACGAAAGCCAGGGTTTCGTAATAATTTTTGAACTGGTAGGTCTTGACGATGCGCGGCCCTTGTTGTTCCCAGCCCGGCGTGGCGGCGAGGTAGATGGGCAGGCTGGCGTCGTCCAGTCCGGTTTCTGTGTGCTGGCATTTTTTTGCCAGCAAGTCTGAAGTTTTAATCATGCTAGTTCACCGTAAGTAATTTGTTAATGCGCACCGAGGCGGGCGGGTGCGAGTCGTAGAAGGCCGAATGCAGGGGGTCGGGCGTCAGCGTCGACGCATTGTCCTCATACAGTTTGACCAGTGCGGCGACCAGGTCGTCGGCGTTGGTGTATTTGGCAGCAAAGGCGTCGGCTTCAAATTCGTGCTTGCGTGAGCTGATCGAAGTCAGCGGCGACAGCAGGAAAGTAAATACGGGCAGGCTCAGCATGAACAGGATCAGTGCCATCGCATCATTGCTGGCAAACAGCTTGGGCTCAACGCCGAGGCCGGTATAGAACCAGGCTTGTTGCTTCAAGAAACCCAGCAATGCCAGGAAACCCAGCGAGACGATGAACATCACCGCGATCCGCTTGACGATATGCTTCAGCTTGAAGTGCCCCAGTTCATGGGCCAATACCGCTTCTATCTCTTGCGGCGCCAGACGCGATAGCAAGGTGTCGAAGAACACGATGCGCTTGGCCGCGCCAAAGCCGGAGAAATAGGCGTTGCCGTGCGCGCTGCGCTTGGAGCCGTCCATCACAAACAAGCCGCTGGATGCAAACCCGACGCGCTGCATCAGGCCTTCGATCCTGCTGCGCAGCGCATCGTCCGCCAACGGCGTGAATTTGTTGAACAAGGGGGCGATTACGGTAGGGAAGATCACCATCATCAACAGCTGGAACGCGCTCCAGACTATCCACGCATACAGCCACCACAGGTCGCCGGACTTTTCCATCAGGCTCAGTACCACCCAGATCAAAGGCAAACCGATGATGGCGCCCAGCGCAACGCTCTTCAGCATGTCGCCGAAAAACAAGCCCAGCGACATCTTGTTAAAGCCGAATTTTTCTTCCAGCACAAACTGGCTGTAATAATCAAACGGCAATTCCAGCAGGCTGCTGATGACGGCGAAGGAAACCAGCAGGCTGAGCTGGTAGACCATGCCCGGGCCGCTCAGCCTGAACAACTCCACGCTCAGCCATTGCAGGCCGCCAAAAAAGGTGAAACCGACCAGTACCGCCGCGTTGAATATCATCATCAGCATGCCCAGCTTGGTTTTGGCGATGGTGTAGTCGGCCGCCTTCTGATGGGCTGCCAGCGGGATCTTTTCCGCAAATTCTGCGGGCACTGCCTGCCGGTGCCGCAGGATATGCTTGATATGCCTGGAGCTCAGCCAGAAGCGCACTGCCAGTGTCAGTAGCAGGAAAACGATGAATAAAACAGAAAATGCCAGTGAATACATGCGATGCCTGTGAGAAAATGCCGTATCGGAAGCTCCTCAAACTATTATGCGCTCCTGTTTTGTATCTTGCACAAGAACCGGAAAGCGTCGTTTAGCTTGAAAAAGCAGCCATTTTATTAGAATAAGGGAAGAATTATGTCACAAGCTACGGACGATCAAGTAAAGCTCGAGGTAACTAACACTGTGCCCGCGAAGCCAAATGAATTTAATCTGGTCTGGCTGGACATGGAAATGACAGGGCTGGATCCGGATACCGACCGTATTATAGAGGTGGCTGTCGTAGTGACCGATTCCCAGTTGAACCTGTTGGGCGAGGGGCCGGTGTTCGCCATCCACCAGTCGGATGAGGTGCTGGACAAGATGGACGCCTGGAACAAGGGTACGCATGGCCGTTCCGGCTTGATTGAGCGTGTCAAGGCATCCACCGTTACCGAGGCCGATGCTGAGATCGCCCTGGTCGAGTTCCTGAAAAAATATGTTCCTGCAGGCAAGTCGCCGATGTGCGGCAATACCATCTGCCAGGATCGGCGCTTCATGGCGCGAGGCATGCCCAAGCTAGAGGCCTTTTTCCACTATCGCAACCTGGATGTTTCCACACTGAAAGAATTGTGCAAGCGCTGGAAGCCGGAATTGGCCAGCGGTTTCAAAAAGCACCAGAAGCATACTGCCTTGGCCGATATCATGGAATCCATCGAAGAGCTGAAATATTACCGCGAGCACTTCATCAAAGAGTAATTGCTTGCCGTAAAGAAAAAGGCCCCGGGATATCAAATCCGGAGCCTTTTGCGTTACTGAATGCCGTGCTGTATTACACGCCCAGCAACTCAACTTCAAAAATCAGGGTCGCATTCGCCGGAATAACGCCGCCCGCACCACGTGCGCCATAGCCCAGGCTGGAGGGGATGGTCAGCAGGCGCGTGCCGCCGATTTTCATGCCCTGCACGCCTTCATCCCAGCCCTTGATCACATGCCCAGCGCCTAGCGGGAAGGAAAATGGATCGTTGCGGTCTTTGCTGGAATCGAATTTTTTACCGGCACTGCCGTCCGGGTTTTGCAGCCAGCCAGTGTAGTGAACGACAACGTGGTCACCTGCTTTGGCTTCATCGCCTGCGCCGACGGTGACGTCTTCATATTGCAGGCCGGACACTGTAGTAATAGTGGACATGTTTATTTCCTCAAATTTGATCAAAAACTGGCGCAATTGTAGTCTAAAAATCTAAGTCCATCATAAGCGGCGCCGGTATTTGGCCGGCGCATCCGGTAAATTTATTTGATATTTCGCAAAAGAACGTAAAAAAAGTGAGAAATTGTCTGCGAGATTAATTTTGATACGGCATGCGGAGTAAAATACTAGCCAACTCGTGTATTCACTCATCAGTAATCATTTTTAAGCGGTATTTATTCATGCGTAGTCGTTCCCTCTGGTTGTCGGTTGTCTTGTCTGTCTGTGGTTCTCTTGTTAATGCCAATGCGGCGAATGGTGCGAGTACCTCGAATGTGGTGGTGGTGCTGAATTCGCGAGATGCGACCGTCAGCCTGCTGGACCAGCGCACCTACAAAGAACTTAGCACCTTTGCCGTCGGCAAAGAGCCGCACCACCTGATGGCCACTCCGGACAGCAAGTCCCTGATCGTGGCAAACGCGGTCGGCGACGAGCTGGTGTTTCTCGACCCCAAATCAGGACAGATACAAAAACGTATCAGGGATATAGCCGATCCTTACCAGATAGGTTTTTCGCCCGACCAGAAATGGTTTGTATCGAATTCTTTGCGGCTCGACAGGGTGGACATGTATCGCTACGACGGCAAGGAACTGACGCTGGCCAAGCGCGTCCCGCTGGCCAAGCTGCCCAGCCATATGGCTTTTGACGCCGCCAGCACCACGGTATTCATCACGCAGCAGGGCAGCGACCAGATTTCTGCGATCGACCTGGCCACCCAAAAACTGAAATGGACCATGCCGGTCGGCAAGGTTCCGGCCGGTATTGCCATGACGCCGGACGACAAATACCTGTTGGTCGGCATCATGGGGAGCGACTACGTGGAAGTGATAGACTGGCGCACCCAGAAAACGGTCAAGCGTATCAAGACCGGCGCCGGCGCGCACAACTTCCGCGCTTTCGGCGACAAGCGTTACACCTTTGTGTCCAACCGCATCTCCAATACGATCAATATCATCGACCAGAACTCGCTGGAAAATGTGGGAACTATTCCGGTTCCCGGCGGTCCAGACTGCATGGAACTGACCGATGACGGCAAGACTTTATGGGTCACCCTGCGCTGGATCAAGAAGGTAGCCGTGATCGACGTGGCCACCAAAAAGGTCGTCAAACTGATCCCGGTCGGACGTTCGCCGCATGGCGTGTTTTTCCTGAACAGCGCTCCGCGTATTTAACCTGCACTAACTATGAAACCAGTTTTTCTTGCAGCGTGCGCAATGGCTGGATTCATGCATACGGCCTTTGCCGGCACCGACTGCAAGGGCACGATCTACCTGACTTTCGATACCGGCAGCCAATCTCAGGCTGAGTTTATCGCGAAGACCCTGCATGACCAGCACATACAGGCGACTTTTTTCCTGGCCAATGAAAAAACGGTCAAGGGCGACTATTCGCTGGATCCGGGCTGGGCTCCGTACTGGCGCAGCCTGGTGCAGCAGGGGCATGCATTCGGTACCCATACCTTCGACCATGTCTACGCGGTGCGCGATCTGCCGAACGGGCATGTACAGGTGAAACCTCAATTCGGCGCGCAGGCCGGCAAATTGCTGGACTGGAGTCCGCAGCAGTATTGCGAGGAAATGAAGCGGGTGGATCAGCGCTTCCAACAGCTGACCGGCAGCCACCTGGACCATTACTGGCGCGCTCCCGGCGGCAAACTCACTCCCAATCTGCTAAAAGCCGGGCAAGCCTGCGGCTATGCGCATGTGGGCTGGGCGCCGGCCGGATTCTCCGGCGATGAACTGCCCAGCGAAAAATGGAGCAACCCGCTGTTGCTGAAGCGCGCGCTGGACAACCTGAAGGACGGTGATATCTTCGTGGCGCACCTGGGCATCTGGTCGCGCAAGCAGCCGTGGGCGCCGGCGAACCTGGAGCCGCTGATCACGGGGCTGAAGCAAAAAGGCTATTGTTTTGCTACATTACGTGAACATCCTCAGTATCGTTGAGTGCGACCGTTGCCTGCCTGATCCCATACTGGCGCAGCCAGCCTTGACGATTTTGCCAAACCAAAACCCTATCGGGACATGATTTTTTGATGAATTTTGCAGATATATTCGCCATGGCGCAAGCCTGGATTTTTGAGACCATCGTCCAGCCGCTGATGTTTTATGCCGGCCTGGGCGAATATATAGAAGACGCCTTTGAAGGGGTTGAATGGTTCCTGATCGGCGTGTGCCAACTGGTCATCCTGTATATCCTGCTGCGTCCGCTGGAGGCTAAGCTGCCGGTGCACAAGATTACCGATCCCAAGGCGCGCTGGAATGATTTCATCTATACCGCCTTGCATCGGCTGGGCGCTTTTTCGGTACTGATCTTCTTCGTGCTGGATCCGGCGCTGGACGCATTGACCGGCTTGCTGCACCTGGAGGGGGTGAACCCGTTTAACCTGGAGGACCTATGGCCGGGCATGCTGGATCACCCTATCCTGGTATTCTTGCTGTACCTGGTGGTGCTGGACTTTTTTGACTATTGGTATCACCGCGCGTCGCATCAGTTCGACTGGTGGTGGGGGCTGCATAGCCTGCACCACAGCCAGCGCAATATGAATCTATGGAGCGATGACCGCAATCATCTGCTGGATGACCTGATTCGCGGCGTGTATATGGGCCTGATCGCCATCGTGATCGGTGTCGAGCCGGGGCAATACATCTTGCTGGTGACGGTCTCGCAGATGTTGCAGAGCCTGCAGCATGCCAACGTGCGCATCCATTTCGGCGCGATAGGCGAACGCCTGCTGGTCTCCCCACGTTTCCACCGCACCCATCACGCGATAGGCATAGGCCATGAAACGAATGGCAAGGGCACCCTAGGCGGGCATAATTTTGCCGTCCTGTTTCCGATCTGGGACATCCTGTTCGGCACCGCCTTATTCGACAAGGAGTTTGCCATGACCGGCATACGCGATCAACTGCCCGGCCCGGAGGGCGGCGGCAGGGAGTACGGGCGCGGCTTCTGGTCGCAGCAATGGCTGGGACTGAAGCGCATGGCCGGCCGCGATACTCAGTACGTGCGGCAACAGGAGCCCAACTGATGCGCAGCATCATCGGGTCCTGGGGCAAGGCCCTGGCCGCGCAGTTCCACTACAAGATATTTTTGCTGACGGCACTTCCTTTCGTCTTGTCGCTGCTGCTATGGGGCGTCGCGATGTGGTGGGGCCTGCAGTCGCTGATCGATACGATCCAGACCTATTTCGTCGATCATGACGGCTTTCAGCTGGCGGGCCGGCTGCTGGGCATGGTCGGCTTGATTGCGCTGAAAACCGTCATCGTGCCGTTGATCGCGATGTGGCTGTTGCTGCCGCTGATGATAGTCACGTCATTGATGTGCATAGGGGTGTTTGCGATGCCGGTGATTAACCGCTATGTGGCGAGGCGTGATTACCCCGAATTGGAGAAGCGCAAGGGCGGCAGCCTGCTCGGCAGTTTTTGGCGCGCGATCTCATCTTTTGTTGTTTTTGCAATACTCTGGTTGATCACGCTGCCGCTGGCGCTGATACCGCCGCTAAGCCTGATCGTCCAGCCGCTGTTATGGGGTTGGCTGACCTACCGCGTGATGGTTTATGATGCGCTGGCGGAGCATGCCGATGTAGAAGAGCGCGAATCGCTGACCCGGCTTCACCGCATTCCTTTGCTGCTGATCGGCACCATCGCGGGCATCTTCGGCGCCGCGCCTAGCCTGTTGTGGCTGGGTGGTGTATTGTCGGTGGTATTGTTCCCTATCTTTGCCGGCATCTCTATCTGGCTATATTTGCTGGTATTTATTTTTACCGGCCTGTGGTTTCAGTATTATTGTATGCAGGCGCTGCAACAGCACAGGGAGCGCCGCGAACCTGTTTAATCTAATATGCCCGGACATTTCAAACGGAGAGTGAGATGGCAATTGGTCTGATTATCATCGGCGATGAAATTTTATCCGGCAAGAGGGCGGACAAGCATCTTCCCAAGTTCATAGAGATACTTGCCGCGCGCGGGCTGCAGTTGGCGTGGGCCGAATATGTGGGCGACGAGCCCGCCAGGATCATTGCCACGCTGGAGCGCAGTTTTGCCGGCAACGACATTGTTTTTGTGACCGGCGGCATAGGCGCGACGCCGGATGACCACACCAGGCAATGCGCCGCCGCCGCGCTGGGAGTGCCGCTGGCCTTGCATCCGGAGGCAAAAATCCTGATCCAGCAAAGAATCACCGACACCCTGACGGAGGCCGGCAAGCCGGTGGACCTGGAGTCGCCGGAAAACCTGCACAGGCTGAAGATGGGAGAATTTCCGGAAGGGGCGGAATTGATTCCCAATCCCTATAACAGAATCCCCGGCTTTACGATCCAGAACCATTATTTTGCACCGGGTTTTCCGGTAATGGCATGGCCGATGATGGAATGGGTGCTGGATAACTGTTACGCCCATCTGTTCCATCAGGAGGCGCGTGCAGAAAAATCCGTGCTGGTATTTGAGACGATGGAATCGACGCTGACGCCGATGATGGAAGCGATAGAGAAGGAGTTCCCGCTGGTGAAGGTATTCAGCCTGCCCAGCGTGGGCAATCACCTGATCCGCAGGCATATAGAGCTGGGCGTCAAAGGCGAGCCCAAACAAGTGGAGGCAGCCTTTGACACGATGCTTGCCGGACTGGATGGTTTCAATGCCGAATATGTGCCGGCATAGGGCATGTTGCCATGCGCGCTCCTGAATTAATGCATAAGCTTATGCCAAAGATGAGTTTTACGCGCGTCTCCCTGCGCGACTTGCTGGTGGCTTTTGGCCCGATCACCCTGATGATTATCATCGTCTGCGGTGTGGGCTATTGGCTGGTGGACCCGGCTCCGCCGAAGGAGGTCGATTTTTCCACCGGGCAGGAAAACAGCGCCTATGAAACCCTGGCCAAGCGCTATGTCGCCGAACTGGCGAAAAATAACGTCAAGGTCAACCTGACGCCATCGCTGGGGTCGCAGGAAAATATGCAGCGTATCCAGGACCCGGATTCCGAGATTGAAATCGGCTTCGTGCAAAGCGGCTCCACCGATCAGGCTGATGCGGAGAGCAAGGGCTTGGTCTCGCTGGGTAGCTTGTTCTATGAGCCGGTATGGATATTCTATCGCGGCGACAAGGAAATCAAGGCCATCACCGGTTTCAAGGGGAAAGCCATCAATGTCGGGCCGGACGGCGTAGGCGTGTCCCGTTTGTTCAAGCAGATATTGTCGGTCAACGGCATGGAGGCGTCGGACGTGAAGTTGGGGGCGCTGGAAAATACGCCGGCGACGGCGGCGCTGCTGGACGGCAAGATCGATGCGCTGGTATTCAGCTCGGCCTCGGATTCTCCGTTGCTGCAAATGCTGCTGCAGACGCCGGGCATCAGGCTGTTTGATTTCGTGCAGGCCGAGGCGTATACGCGGCGTTTTCCTTTCCTGTCGCATGTGGTACTGCCCAGGGGGATAGTCGACCTTGGGCGCGATATCCCATCCAAGGATTATCACCTGATCTCGCCGACGGCGACACTGGTGGCGCACAGCGGACTGCATCCGGCGCTGATCGACCTGTTTGTAAAGGCGGCACATGACATCCATAGCGGCGCCGGCTGGTTTCAAAAGCAGGGCGAGTTCCCGTCGGACCGGTACACCGAAATCCCGGTCGCGCCCATCGCCGAGAAGTACTATAAAAACGGCCCGCCCATATTGCAGCGTTATCTCAGCTTCTGGGTCGCCAATTTTGTCGAGCGCATGTGGGTAGTCATCGTCGCGCTCGGCGCGCTGATACTGCCGCTGTCGAAAATTATTCCGCCTTTGTACGTGTGGCGCATACGTTCCCGCGTCTATCGCTGGTATGGCCGGTTGCGCACCGTGGAGCAGGCGATAGAGAGCGTGCCGGAAGATCAGCGTCGGCAGGTGTATGCCCGCCAGCTGCAAAGGCTGGACGATATAGAGGAAAAAGTAAACCAGATATCCATCCCGCTGTCCTTCGCCGAAGAATTGTATGGCTTGCGCAGCCACATCAATTTTGTCAGGACGCGGATACTGCTATTGATGAACGACCATCCTGCTGCGGCAACTGATACAGCCGTTTAGTCACTCTGTGGCTGCTTGGCAGACCCAGGCTGTCGGCGCTATTGCTTAAAAGTTGCCGGCGAATTGGTACCTGTTTCCCGGGTGCCACATCGTCACCACCGAAGCGATCTTTCCCAGTGACAGGGTTTGCCTGTGCAATACCAGGCAGGGTTCCTTCGTTTGTATATGCAGCATGTCGGCGATGAGCTTGGGCGGATTCACCGCTTCTATGCTGTAGTGCACGCCCTGCAGTGGCGCTGCCACCATCAGATATTCGTTCGGCGTAATCCTGGCAAAGTCCTGTTGCATATAATCGGGCGCGACGTCGGGGTTCACCCACCGGTCTTCCACTTGTATCGGCACATTATTTTCAAAGTGGACTATGATGGAGTGGAACAGCTTGCGCTCCTGCTTCAGCTTGAACTGGCGTAACAACAAGTCGCCGGCCTTGGCCTCCACCAGTTGATGCAATTCGCTGCGGTGTTCATGGCCGCGCGCACGCACCTCATCGGCAATGCTCTTGATTTCTACCAGCGTCGCCTGGTATTTGTGCTGTGCAACATAAGTGCCGGAGCCTTGTATGCGGGTCAGTATCTGTTCGCTGGTCAGTTCACGCACCGCCCGGTTCACCGTCATGCGTGAGACACCGAATTCCTTTGCCAATACTTGCTCTGATGGAATTGCATCGCCTTCCTTCCAGGTGCCCGACTGTATTTCGGTCAACAAGTAATCCTTGATGCGCTGGAAAATCGGGGTCAGTTCCGCTTGTTCTTTTTTTGCCACACTGTCCTCTGCATATAAAAATAGTGCCCGTCCTTGTCGCCTGTTGCATGCGATGAAAGCGGCGTGAATCTGGTTTCGCATGGTAACACTAAGGAATTTATCTGATTCAAAATTCCGCTTGCAAAAGTTGTATATACAACTTAAACTAAATTTAGATATTCATGTTTTGTGCTTACTTTCTTCTTTTGCATACGATGGACAAGAAGGGGGAGCAGATGGAAGCCAAGAGACCGTTGCTGTTAATTTAATTCCGGAGGAGTCCTGATGAATCGTTTCAACCACAAAAAAATAGCTGCCATTCTGGGTTTGGGTGCAGCTTTTATGGCATCTGCAGCGCAGGCCGATATCAAGATCGGCTTGAATGTGCCGCTGACCGGTTTTGCCGCTTCCGACGGCAAGTCCGCGCTGGAAGGCGCCAAGCTGGCGGTTGCCCAGGCAAATGCCAAGGGTGGCGTAGCCGGGCAAAAGCTGGAGCTGGTGATTTATGACGATCAGGCTTCACCGAAGGAAGCTGTGCCTGTCGCCACCAAGCTGGTGGAAAAAGACAAGGTGGTCGGCGCGGTGTCGGGGTCTTATTCCGGCTCTACCCGTGCCGCTGCACCGGTATTCCAGCAAGCGAAAATCCCTTATGTCGTCGGTTATGCAATCCATCCCGACATCACCTTGTCCGGCGACTACATGTTCCGCACATCGACGATGGGTGAGGTGCAGGGCCGCGCCGGCGCGCGCCTGGTGCAAATGCTGGGTAAGAAAAGAGTGGTGTTGGTCACCCTGAAAAATGATTTCGGGCAGGCCCTGGCAGCAGGCTTCAAGGAAGGCGCTGCCAAATCCGGCGTGCAAATCCTGAACGAATATGAATACGGCATTGCCGACCGCCAGTTCGGTCCACTGGTCTCCAAAATCAAATCAGACAATCCGGAAGTGATCTATGCCTCCGGTTATTACTATACAGCGGGTCCGCTGGTCAGCCAGTTGCGGGCGGCAGGAGTCACGGCATCGGTGATAGGCCAGGAAGGCTATGACTCCGACAAGTTCATAGAAATTGCCGGCGCCGCAGCAGAGGGAACGCTGGTGACGACATCGCTGGATCGCGATTCCGCTTCCTCTGCGACCAAAACATTTCTGGAAGACTTCAAAAAAGCAAACGGCTTCAATGCCGACATGGTTGCCGCATCGACCTACACTGCAACCAGTGTGCTGATCGAAGGCTTGAAAGCCACCAAGGGCCAGGGTGGAGAGGTGCTGAAGAATGCCTTGGCCGGCGGCTCCTTTGAGACGCCGATAGGCAACCTGAGCTTCAACGACTTGCACGAAGTGAAAAAAGTCGTGCAGGTGCAAATCGTGAGGGACAAGGCTTTTCATCATCATTCCGTCATTGCAGACTTGGTACTGCTGACGCCGCCGACCAAGTCAGGAAAATAATTCTAAAGGCTGCATGGATGAAGGAAAGCTCTTCATCCATCAAATGATCTTAATGAGTCGGTGCAGACAGCAGGGGGAGATGCAGTGTTATTTCTGGAATTGATCGCGCAGGGCCTGGTGCAAGGCAGTATCTATGCACTGGTGGCGCTGGGTTTGACTTTGGTGTATGGCCTGTTGCGCATATTGCACGTGGCACATGCGGCGCTGTTCACGATGGGCGCCTACGTCGGCGTGATGGTGGCAAACGCTAGCGGCAGTTTGTTACTGGCGTTTTTTGCTGCAATGATGGTCGCCGGCTTGCTGGGCATAGCGATGTACAGATTGTGTTATGAACCCATATTGAAGCAGCCGCCGTATGTTGCATTGATTGCGTCTATTGGTTTGTATATTGCGTTTGAAGAAGTATTTCGCATCTTTTTTGGCGCTGCCGGCTTGTCGTTCAACAATCCTCCACTGCAACAGCAATGGGCGCTGTTGGGGGGATTGCAGTTCAAGCAGGCGGAGCTGATGGTGATGGCCAGCACTGCGATCATCATTGCGACGCTGGCTTATCTGCAGACTAAAACCCGTATCGGTGTCGCCTGCCAGGCAACCGTGTCCGATCCGCAGATGGCCGAGTCTTTCGGCATACGCTTGCGCCAGGTACGCGATATCAATTTTTTCGTAGGCTCCGCGCTGGCAGGGTTTGCCGGCGTCTGGGTAGCTTTGCTGAACAATCTGGTGGAGCCGACGATGGGCGGAGTCGCCTCATACAAAGGCTTGGCGATTATCGTGCTGGGTGGCATGGGTTCCGTGCGCGGCACGCTGATGGCGGCGCTGATACTCGGCGTAGTGGAATCGTTCGGTACTATTTATCTCGGTAAATTCCTGGACAGGAACGCGATCGCATTTGCTTTCCTGATCGTGATACTGATGTTGCGTCCGCAAGGACTGTTTGCCAAACGCTAACGGAGACGGCATATGGGATATGAAATTTCTTTGTTGACTTCGATGGGAATCAGCGTGTTGTTTGCCTTGTCCTTGAACCTGATTACCGGTTTTTGCGGCCAGATCAGTTTGGGACATGCGGCTTTTCTGGGCATAGGCGCCTATGTGTCTGCTCTGTTGACCAAGGCCGGTTTGCCATTCCTGGCAACGCTGCCTCTGGCAATGTTGCTGTCGGGGGCGATCGGAATTGTGGTAGGACTCGCCAGCCTCAGGGTAAGGGCAGATTTCCTTGCGATTACCACAATGGGCGTCGGTTTTCTGTTTGTCGGCATAGTGCGCCAGCAAGACTGGCTCGGCGGCGAGCTCGGCGTGTCCGGCATTCCGGATTCCGGATTTTCCAAAATGTCCTTCATGGTGCTGACGATGCTGCTGTGCGTGGTCGTCGCCTTGCTGTGCATGTATCTGAAAAAATCCTGGATGGGCCGGGTATTTAACGGCGTCGCCGAAGATGAAGACACGATGCGCGTACTAGGCGTCGATGTGCCCAGGTATAAACTGGCTGCGTTTGCAATTGGCACGGCCATCGCCGGTCTGGCGGGTGCCCTGTATGCACAGCACTTCAAATTCATCGGGCCGGACAGCTTCGGTTTCATAGAGTCGGTAACGGTGTTGTCCATGGTGGTGGTGGGAGGCATAGGTTCTGTCGCCGGCGTGATATTCGGTGCCGCTGTACTGAGCGCCTTGCCGGCCTGGTTCCAGTTCATCGGCGACTATAAATTGCTGGTATACGGAGGCTTGCTCTTCTTGATGATGCGCTTCTCACCCGACGGCGTGACCGGCCTGGTCAAGCGCGCCGCCATGAAGGGAGGTGCGAAATGACGGTTGCCGCGATCAAGACGCCTTTGCTGAGGGTAGAAAATGTCAGCGTGCGCTTCGGCGGCTTGACGGCAATCGACAGAGTTTCGTTTGAGGTTTATCCAGGCGAACTACTGGGTTTGATCGGCCCGAACGGCGCCGGCAAGACGACGATGCTGCGTTCCATCACCGGAGTCGTCACCGTGTCCGAAGGCAGCATAGAGCTGGAGGGCGAGAACCTGAATCGGCTGGCGACGCACCAGCGGATACAAAAGGGTCTGGCGTTGTCGCAGCAACTGGTGAAACCCTTCAAGAAAATTTCTGTAATCGAGAACGTCGCTTTGGCTGCGGGCGCGCCTATTACCCGCTCACCGCTGAAAGCATTGATGCACGTGTCCCAGAAGGAAGAACTGGCTGTGGCGATGACGATGCTGGAGAGAGTGGGCATTGCGTCTTATGCAGGGCAGAATCCGGGGATACAACCGCTGGGCATCCTGAAGCGGCTGGAGATGGCCAGAGCCCTGGCGCAGAAGCCGAAATTGCTATTGCTGGATGAGCCGCTGGCCGGCCTCAATTCCAAGGAGGCGCATGCGCTGGCCAGCACGATACAGGACATCAACCGGCAGGGCGTCACCATCGTCTTGATTGAGCATAACCTGGGCGAGGTGATGCGCGTCTGCCAACGCATGGTGGTGCTGGACAATGGCCGCAAGATCGCCAGCGGCGCGCCGCAGGCGGTGATGCAGGACGCGGCCGTCCGCGCAGCCTACCTGGGCGGCAATCCGGATGACGACCAGGCGGCGGAGACGGGCACAGAATCGAGGAAGGAGGCGACACATGCTTGAGCTGAAGGACATGAGTTGCGGTTATGGCGCAATGCAGGCAGTGGACGGGTTG
This sequence comes from Undibacterium sp., assembly GCA_035487495.1. Lineage (GTDB taxonomy): Bacteria > Pseudomonadota > Gammaproteobacteria > Burkholderiales > Burkholderiaceae_D > Undibacterium. Next base: position 3,313 of record DATHMC010000065.1, on the reverse strand, counting down.
AGCATGCATCTGCAGCCCGGCACCATCAACGGCTTGCTCGGCACCAACGGTGCGGGGAAATCTTCGACGCTGATGTGCATTGCCGGGCACGTGACGCAGCAGAAGGGCAGCATCTGGTTCGATGGCGCCGACATCAGTACTTTGCCCGCTACGGACAGGGTCAGGCGCGGCATCGCCATTTCGCCGGAAGGACGCCGGCTTTTCAAGGATTTAAGCGTGGAAGACAATCTGCGCGTAGGCGGCGTCATCCATCCCGCCAATGCTTTTGCCAAGGACCGCGACTACGTGCTGGGTCTGTTCCCTCGGCTGGCTGAGCGCCTGACTTCGCTGGCGGGCAATTTGTCCGGCGGCGAGCAGCAAATGCTGGCGATAGGCCGGGCATTGATGGCAAGACCCAAGCTGCTGCTGATAGACGAGCTCTCGCTGGGCCTGATGCCCAAGGTGATAGACCTGTGTTATCGCGCTTTGCAGCAATTGCGGGCAGATGGCATGACGATCCTGTTGGTGGAGCAAAACACCGATCGTGTGCTGTCGGTTGCCAATGAAGTCTGCGTATTGGAATCGGGGCGGACGGTATGGCAGGGTAGCGCGACAGACGCGCGCAACAATGAGGCGCTGACGGCCGCGTACCTGGGCCTGCATTAACTATTTGAATTATTGAATTATTTGGAAGGGAAAATCATGAATACAGTATCCGACAGCAACTTGATGAGCAATGACCCACGCTGGGACGAAAGCCGCGAAATCCGCGCACCGCGCGGTTCGGAAAAAACGTGCAAGACCTGGGTGGCGGAAGCCGCCTACCGCATGATCCAGAACAACCTGGACCCGGAAGTCGCTGAAAATCCCAAGCACCTGGTCGTGTACGGCGGCATCGGACGCGCCGCCCGCAACTGGGAATGCTTCGACCAGATACTGGCGACGCTGAAAAACCTGGAAGAGGACGAAACCCTGCTGGTGCAGTCCGGCAAGCCGGTAGGCGTGTTCAAGACGCATGCCGATGCCCCGCGCGTGTTGATCGCGAACTCCAACCTGGTGCCCAAGTGGGCCAACTGGGAGCATTTCAACGAACTGGACCGCAAGGGCTTGTTCATGTACGGCCAGATGACTGCCGGCAGCTGGATTTATATAGGCAGCCAGGGCATCGTGCAGGGCACCTATGAAACCTTTGTCGAGGCCGGCCGCCAGCATTTCAATGGCGACTGGGCAGGGCGCTGGATATTGACCGCCGGCCTGGGCGGCATGGGCGGTGCGCAACCGCTGGCGGCGACCCTGGCCGGCGCCGTGTCGCTGAACATAGAATGCCAGCAAAGCAGCATCGACTTCCGCCTGCGCACCCGCTATGTGGACAAGCAGGCCAGGGATATCGACGATGCCATCGCGCTGATCAAGCATCATTGCGAGCGCAAGGAGGCGGTGTCCATCGCCTTGTTGGGTAATGCCGCGGATATATTGCCCGAACTGGTCAGGCGCGCGAAGGCGGGCGGCATCAAGCCCGACCTGGTGACCGACCAGACCTCGGCGCACGATCTGTTCAACGGCTATCTGCCGTCCGGCTGGAGCGTTGCGCAATGGAAGGATGCACAAAAGGACCCTGCCCAACATGCCGGCCTGACGCAGGCAGCCGCGGCTTCCTGTGCAGTGCACGTACAGGCGATGCTGGATTTCCACGCGATGGGCATCCCCACCGTGGACTACGGCAACAATATCCGCCAGGTTGCTTTTGACACCGGCGTAAAAAATGCCTTCGATTTCCCGGGGTTTGTGCCCGCTTACATCCGTCCGTTGTTCTGTGAGGGCAAGGGCCCGTTCCGCTGGGTGGCATTGTCCGGCGATCCTGAGGATATCTATAAAACCGATGCCAAGATCAAGGAATTGTTCCCGCAGAATAAGGCAGTGCATCATTGGCTGGATATGGCCAGGGAGCGCATCGCCTTCCAGGGCCTGCCGGCACGTATCTGCTGGCTGGGCCTGGGCGAACGCCACCTGGCCGGCCTGGCTTTCAATGAAATGGTCAAGAACGGCGAATTGAAAGCGCCGGTCGTGATAGGCCGCGATCACCTGGATACAGGATCGGTCGCCAGCCCCAATCGGGAAACCGAAGGCATGCGCGACGGCACCGATGCGGTATCCGATTGGCCTCTGCTGAATGCCTTGCTGAATACCGCAGGCGGCGCCAGTTGGGTATCATTGCACCACGGCGGCGGTGTCGGCATGGGCTATTCCCAGCACTCCGGCATGGTGATCGTTGCCGACGGCAGCGACGCCGCGGCCAAGCGCCTGGCGCGCGTGCTGGTCAATGACAGCGGCTCCGGCGTGATGCGTCATGCGGATGCCGGTTACGAAACAGCGGTCGCCTGCGCCGAGCGTAACGGCTTGAAATTGCCGATGATCAGCAAAGCCTGATCGCACCAGCCGCCCATTTTTCAAAATACGAATGCACACTACCATGAAACAAGCTCTAGTAATCAATCCAGGCCAGATCAGCCTGTCCGACCTGCGTGCCATCTGGCACGATGCGCCAAACCTGTCATTGGCGCCTTCCGCCTACCCGGCGATTGAAGCCGCTTCTGCAACGATACGCAAAATCGTCGAGCGCGGCGATGCCGCCTACGGCATCAATACCGGCTTTGGCAAACTCGCCAAGACCCGCATTCCCGACGACCAGCTGGAGCTGTTGCAACGCAATCTGATCCTGTCGCATTCTGTCGGCTCCGGCGAATTGATAGAAGATGCCATCGTCCGCCTGATCCTGGTGATGAAGATAGCCAGCCTGGCGCGCGGCTATTCCGGCATCCGTGCGACGGTCATCGACACCATGATTGCGATGTTCAATGCCGGCATCATGCCCTGCATCCCGGTGAAAGGTTCGGTCGGCGCGTCCGGCGACCTGGCGCCTTTGTCGCATATGACACTGGCCATGCTGGGCGAGGGCGATGCCCGCGTGGCCGGCAAACTGGTGCCTGCAAGGCAAGCGCTGGAAAGCGCCGGTATACAGCCGGTGGTGCTGGCGGCCAAGGAAGGCCTGGCTTTGATCAACGGCACCCAGGTGTCCACCGCATTGACGCTGAACGGTTTGTTCCTCGCCGAACGTTTGCTGGAAGCAGCAACCGTCGCCGGTGCTTTGTCGGTTGATGCGGCCAAGGGCAGCGATGCGCCTTTCGATCCGCGCATCCATGCGGTGCGCGGCCAGCCTGGTCAGATCGCTACTGCGCAGATTTACCGCGAACTGTTGTCCGGCAGCGAAATACGCAAGTCGCACCTGGTCAACGATGAGCGCGTGCAAGACCCTTATTGCCTGCGCTGCCAGCCG
>DATHMC010000064.1:0-6017 GCA_035487495.1 Undibacterium sp. | reverse complement strand
TTAAAGATCGATGTCGGCGTTTTCAAGAAGTACACCAGCCTTCAAGCTCAGGCGGACAAGCAACCGCCATTGAGTGATGAGGAGCAAGCGCAGCTGCAACAATTGAGCAATAAGATCGAGACGGCCTCCGGCAGTTTGCCGGATAGCCAGAAGAGCAAATTCGATACGCTTGTCTCTGCCTGGGAGTCGACCCGCCACGATCCTCAGCACGTACGCGAGGGACGGTTTACAGAGGTTTCCGATTACAACGATAACAAACGCACCGTCCATGATGGCATGCAAGTCACGGAACACACGAATTTGTTCGAGCTCTCACCGGAATTCAAGGTGGGATTCGTCAAGGCCGGCAACACACGCAGCGGCTTGCCGGATGAGGTCTCGGCGACTTATGGTGCGGCGTCCTGGCGCGCATTCCAATTGGGGGTCGCAGGCATAAACGGCTCATTGATGATCAACTCCTTGCTGGGCTTGGTCAGTGCTCAGAAAAAGACCTACGACCCGACCTACCATGAACCTCTCTGGGAGCGATACCTCTCCTTAGGCGTCACCATGAGCGCGGTGCTGGTCAATGTCGCTGCCGCATACCAGGTTGCGAACGCCAAAACCAAGCCGCTGGGCAAATTGTGGGGGCAGGTCGCCTCTGGACCGACATCGTCCATATCGGAAACCGTTTATCAAAACAATAAACTGGACGAGCGCCGCAAAATTCGTGAAGCGACCGCACAGGGAGCGTATCCCTATGTCGGTGTCAGCATCAAATCGCTGTCCACTTATTGTCTGGATGCGCTGAAGCTGGGTTTCAAGGGAATGGCCTTTATGCCGCGGGACGGAATTGCAGCTTCAAAGGCGAGGGCGGCGTTCGAGAAAGCCGAGGGCAAGCAGAAAGAGTTGGCGCAAATGAAAAATGAAAGGGCACAACCTGATAGGGCTCTAAACATCTCCGATGACACGAGCGGGCAATACGTAGCGCATGATATCCGCGAATCGCCGCTGCCGCTGATTCCGAAGCCGCGTTGAAGCCGGATTGTATTCGTGGACGATCGATAACTTCCTGCAACAGAACTGGAGAAATATATGGCATCCGAAAATTATCGGAAACTGATAGATGAAGTATGTGCGATCGCAAAAATCGCGGATCCGAAGTTGTTTTATACGACTGCCGATCTGACCGTCGACGGCGTCAATTTCACTTTGATTGACGGTAGCACTGAACAAGAAGAAGGCCTGGCCATGTACTGCGATTTTGGTGCGCTGCCGGCAAAAAATCGTGCCGATGTACTAGAACGCCTATTGGAAATAAATTTGTCTATGCATGGTGTGAATACACCAGTATTTACGATCAACTTCGAAACCCGGCATGTTCTGCTGGCGCGGCGTATTCCTATTGGACAGATATCGGCACTTGATCTGATGAATACCTTGTCAGAGCATGCGGCGCATTCGAAGGAGTGGCGCAAGACTTACTATCTGAATGAAGGCAGGCAATCAATGCTGGCAAGTGGCAGCACCTGACCACTACTCAGAGCGAGACATAAATGCGACTGTGGGGGCCAAGTCGGTAGTTTTTCGAGGATGTCAACAGTCAGGGAGCATGTACATTTTCTGTAACTGTTCAGGACATGGAGGGATGCTTTACGTCACTTTCTGGACAAAATAAGGCATCCAACTATCGTACTGCGAAGCCGGGTCGATGCTTGCGTCACCTGTTGGGCGAAGCGGGGCGTCTGGCTTTGTTGAAAAAGCAGGCATGGTTCGTGCTCTACGTGTCAAAGCCGATGAAGATCATGCCAGGTAATACAGCGCAAATCCTTCGACACAAATATTTCAAGGGGTTTTGGATGACGGTATTTCGCTTTCGACACACTGCTGCACTACTGCTCGCATTCCTCCTCTTCGGTTGCGGTGGCGGAACCGATGGCACTCAAGGTGGCAACACATCAGGTAGTACATCAGGTAGTACATCAGGTAGTACATCAGGTGGCACATCAGGTAGTACATCAGGTGACACATCAGGTAGTACATCGGGAAGCACATCGGGAAGCACTTCAGCTGCCCCGGCGACCGCCACTTTGGTGGCCAAACTCGGCAAACCTTCTCGGGTGCTGGTCGGACTTGGCGCGGGCAATTCGTTGGCGCAAATGCAAAGCCAGAGCGTTCATCCGGATATCGTCGATACCTACCTGGTGGGCGTCGGCGCGGGCGCGTGGCCTACTTGGAACAGTCCTGACGGCGCGTACATCACATATACCGCGCAGGCTGTCCAGGCCTACGGCGCAACCCCGATGTTCACGTTTTATCAGATGGCCCAGAACGGTGGCGGCAACTTGAGCGGAATCAACGATGCGACGTTCATGAACAACTACTGGGGACAGGCTCGGTTAATGTATCAACGCATTGCCGCGCTCAATGCACCCGTTCTGATCAATCTGGAACCGGATTTCTGGGGCTTTGTATGGGGGCAGGCGCCGGGGCATGATCCAGCGCAGATGCCAGCCGTCGTAAGCAACCAGGCGGAATGCAGCGGGCTGCCGAATACCGCCGCCGGCATCGGCCAGTGCCTGGTGCAGATGGGCAGGAAGATCGCGCCCAACGCATTGCTCGGATTTCCGCCTTCGTTCTGGGCTGGCTCCCCGACCGCGATTGGCGCCGAAATGCACGCGGTCGGAGCACATCTGGCGGATTTCATCGTTGCCCAGACCAGCGACCGAGACGCAGGCTGCATGGAGGTCGCATCGCCTCCAGCGGAATGCGCAGGACGAACCGGCCCGTTCTATTGGGACGAAAACAATATCGCCACACCGACCTTCCACCAGTCGCAAAGCGCGATCTCAGACTATCGCACTGCTCTGGGCAATGGACTCCCGATCCTGTGGTGGCAGACGCCGATGGGCGTGCCGTCCGTCACGCCTGGCGGCACCAATCAGCATTATCGCGACAACCATGTCGACTACATGCTGCGCAACACGCAGGAATACGGCGACACCCATACCTTCGCAATCGTCTTCAGCTCAGGGGGCGGGTTCCAGACCTCGATCAACACTGACGGTGGACAATTTGCCCGCCTCCTGGGTCAGTATCTCGCGCAAGGTGGCGCCACCTTGCGGTAGCGGTCGGTGATCGTGGATTGCCGCCGGCACCGTTGTGTCGAGCCGCGCGGCTTTCACCCGTCCGTGTTTTCTGCACTAGCCGTCGAAATTTCTCAATATGCTACCTACGCTCGGAAATGACTGAGCCGGTCTCCGCCCACCCCATTCCAGCAGGCCGCCAGGGCTGCAATTGAGGCCGAAGACAGCAATTGCTAAAAGGACCGAACCGTTAGTCCCGAGTCAAGAATCTTCAATAGCCTTCCTGATTTTTCGCATGCGCGATGCCTCGATCGACATACTATAAGAGAGCTCCCCGCGCGTGATCCGAAAATTCTGGACACGATCCTGCAAAGTCTCGTGGGGACTCGAACGGCTGGTGCTTACGTTCCTGTCGCGCAGGTCTGGTTGGTTTGCGACAACTTCGTCCATCGTCCCGCGCGATTGGGCGTGTTTATAGAAAACGGCCGGAAGCATCTTGGTTCCCTCGATATACTCCATCTCACCGATGATTTGCGATTCGTGGCCGTCAAAGCAGCGTCCATTTTCATTTAGCCTGCCATGGAGGTTGTTAAAAAAATCGTCTTTCTGGTAAGCGTTCAATGCAAAATTGAGCGAGAACATCATGCAGCCAATCTTCGATTTTTGGGCCTCCACGTCGATGACGGCCATTTTGCAGTTGTTGAAGTGGGTATCAACATTTCGCTGCAAAGACTGAAAGCCGGAAATAAAAACATGCTGCCCTTTGTTCTGATCCCAGGTGTGAGAGAGCGCCGACTCCAAGAGCAGCACTGTCTTCTCGCCATCAGGATGCGTTCTAATATCCGCAGCTATCCGGTGAGTTTTTTCGTTGCTCAATCGGAACAATGCGCGCCATGCCGGCTCGTCAGAGGTGTAGAGCTTTCGGAGGAACGCTTCGGGGGAGGCAAAGCATTGGAGTTTTAGATTGGGATGCCTCGCATTATATGTGTCCGCCAACGCTTCAAGATTCTGAACATCGTGCGCAGATATCTCCGGATTCACCCCATCGCTACTTGCTGCGCGGAGGACGGCGTCCGCATAGGCGGCCAACTGAGGATGCGTATTTGCGACGGACGAATTCTTGACGGAATCCTCCAGTGCCCTTGCTTTACCACGCGCTCTCTTTGGCAAATTCTCCAGATGATACGAGGACGGACGACGAGCCGGCGAGCCCGCGGCCGACGATTCACTTGCGGCGCGTTCGCTGTCGCCGCTTTTCTCATATTCGGCGCCACCCGTTCTCGGTTTGGAAATACACAATCCCATAGCATCTCCTATATGCCGTGAATATCCTCACAAGAGTAATTCTGCATATTTGTCGCATCATCGTTGGATGCGAAAATGAGGCGCTCCAAACGCAAGCGGTGATCCAGGTGCCGGCAATGATGACGGTGCGAGAAGTCCGCTTCCTTGAAATCACGAGAGTAGTTCAGCCTATGCTGCTGGTTCCGAAAATTAATTTGACCTCGCGCCGTCATTACGTTTTCTGCGCTTTCCTAATGACATGTCCGCAGAGCGGCTAGTCGGAGTTCATGCGCGCGGCGGAGTTTTCGGACCCGAGTCTGGCGATGCAAAAGAAGCAAAGGATTGTGTCGAGACGGCAATGCAAGCTGAAAGCGTTCTCTTATAATCTTTTCGGCAGTAATCGTGTGTTTTTCCGCTCATCCGAAATACATTGATAGGAAAATACCATTATGGAAGCCTTTGATCTCCAACTCCTTCGGGATGAGATAGACAAGATTGATGAACTACTCCTCGAGCTGTTATCCGCCCGGTTCCGTGTGACGGCAGAAATTGGATCTCTCAAGGCGCAGCTGAAATTACGTGCGGCCGATCCCGGGCGAGAGTCTCAACAGATGCGGCGATATGAGGTTTTGGCAAACCGATACGGCGTGAACGCATCTCTTGCACAGCGAATATTTCGTAGCATTATTGATGAAGTCGTATCCGATCACCAAGCCATCGCCGCCAGGAGTTTTAGCAACTGAGGGCACTGGGAAATGCGCTTCCCGGTCATCGCCTTGACGATATCCGGACTAGCGTGATGCTACCAAGGTTGATCGCCAATTCCAGCTACGTTTTCTTATGGGGAAAGAATGAAGAATGCAAATGCACCCGTGGCCGACGCCACCAGTCGCCATCAACTGATTTCTCACGGTGTTGATCCACAAAATGGCTATGCCGATCTGCTGGAGTCCATCAGGTCAAGGCTAAGCTTGGCGGGGGATTTTCCTGGCGTCACAGTTGAGCAGCAAATTCGCTTGCTTGATGAATTGTCCGCTTTCGAACTCGGCCGCTTTTTGCTGGAGAATCGTGGCCTGAATGCCTATTGGACACACCAATTGGTGACCTACCGTCCAGGACAGGCGTCAGCAGATTCAGTGTCCGATATGGAGTACCGGATATTTGAAAAGTTGCCGGCAGTACTGGCAACCCGAGAACGTTTTGGAATTTTTCGGCAGCAACTGCAAGCTTTGCTCAGGCCAGAGCTGGTTCTGGCGTCAGTCCCTTGCGGCTTGATGGGCGAATTGCTGTTGCTTGACTATGGCCAGCAGCCAGCTGTCACGCTGGTGGGCATAGATCTGGATCAACAGGCTTTAAACGGCGCATTGGAACTGGCGCGAGAACGTGGCTTAGCCGACCGTCTGTCGCTGCGTTGCGAGGACGCCTGGACTCCGAGTCTGAAAGGCGCTGTCGACGTGCTGACGAGTAACGGCCTTAATATCTATGAGCCGGACAATAGCCGTGTAACGGCACTGTATCGTTCGTTCTTCGACATTCTGAAACCGGGCGGCACGCTGGTCACCAGTTTCCTGACGCCGCCGCCCAGCCTGTCCGCGGAATCTCCGTGGAATATGGCGGAAATCGACCAGGAGTCGTTATCGCTTCAGTATCTTCTGTTTGTACGCGTCA
>DATHMC010000063.1:0-14877 GCA_035487495.1 Undibacterium sp. | reverse complement strand
GCACGTAGCCGACATCATGAGCGAGATCACTGCTGCCAGCCAGGAGCAGAGCTCAGGGATAGAGCAGGTCAACCTGGCGATCACGCAGATGGATGAAATGACGCAGCAGAATGCGGCGCTGGTGGAGCAAGCCGCTGCCGCCGCGGAGAGCATGGAGGAGCAAGCTGTTGCCTTGGCGCAAACCGTCAGCGTGTTCAAAATGGCTGCCGGCACCGGCGACCATATTGCCAGACCGGTTATCGCGCGTGCCGAGCGTATAGAGCCGAAAACAGTGCCAAAAATAACACCGATCGCATCGCATAAAACGGTGCCGGCAAAATTGACGGCGGCACCTCAAAAAATAGCGCAGGCAAATGCCAGGCAGGACGAATGGGAAGAGTTTTGAAAAATGCCGCCAGGCTTTTACATGCCCGGCTCGCAGTGCCGTGATTAAATGCCACAGGATGATAGCCCGATAGCCCCAAAGTTTTGGGGCTATTTTTTTAGCTTTTCCGCTTGCCCAGCACCAATTGGAGTATTACCGCCACGACGATGTTCAAGGCCAGTGCCAGCAAGCCGGTGTAAACAGTGTAGCTGTCTCCTCCTATGCTGAGCGTGTGCACCGGCTTGATGCCGTCGGCAATTGCCATCCAGCTGCCTCCGAAGATGCCGACGGCCCAACCGGCAAGCAATGCATTCGCGCCGAACCAGCCGAAGAACAGGCCAAATACAACGGCCGGGAAAGTTTGCAAAATCCATACGCCGCCCAGCAATTGCAGATCGAGCGCAAACTTGGTCGGCAAAAACAGGATGAACACCAAGGCTCCGAACTTGACGACTAGCGACACGATCTTCGCTACCTTTGCTTCTCCGGCCGGGCTCACTGCGGGATTCACATAGGCTTTCCAAAAGTTACGCGTAAACAGGTTGGCAGCACCGATCGACATGACGGCCGCCGGCACCAGTGCGCCGATGGCAATGGCGGCAAAGGCGAAGCCGCTGAACCAGCTTGGGAAGAGCGCATTAAATAGCGCAGGCACGACATCGTTGTTATCCTTGATGGTGATCTTGGCGGCATAAGCCATGAAGCCCAGCAGCGCGATCAGGCCCAGCAGGACCGTATAGGCGGGAAGAAATACGGCATTCTTGCGGATCGTATCGGCGCTTTTCGCGGCAAAGATGCCGGTGAGCGTGTGCGGATACATGAAGGCGGCCAGGGCGGAGCCCAGCGCTAGCGATGCAAACGGCAAGATTTGTTGAGGTTTCAAGGTCAGGCCGGTAGCCCCGCCTTTGGCTGCAAACGCTTCACTGGCGGAAGAAAACACCACGCTATAGCCGCCCAGTTTCATCGGCACCAGCACGACCGCGACCAGGACCACAATGTAGATCATCAGGTCTTTCACAAAAGCGATCAGCGCCGGCGCGCGCAGTCCGGCCGAGTACGTGTACAGTGCGAGAATAACGAAGGCCGCTGCCAGCGGGAATTCCCCGGTGAGGCCCAGGGCCTTGATGACGACTTCCATGCCGATCAGTTGCAAGGCGATGTAAGGCATGGTGGCGAAAACGCCGGTCAGGGAAATGGCCAATTCCAGCGGACGCGATGCGTAGCGTCCATACACGACGTCGCCGGCGGTAACGTGGCCCGCCCGCTGCGCAGCGTGCCACAGCCTGGGCATGATCATGAAGACGATCGGATATACCAGTTTCGTATAGGGCAGCGCAAAGAACCCGTATGCGCCCACCGCGTAGACCAGTGCCGGTACCGCGATGACGGTGTAGGCGGTGTAGAAGTCGCCGCCGACGAGAAACCAGGTGATCCACGTGCCGAAATTGCGCCCGCCCAGGCCCCATTCGTCCAGATGGGCTCCCTTGTTGGATTTGCCGCTTTGCCAGCGCGATGCGCCGAAGCCGAGAACCGTTACCAATACGAAAAAAAAGACGAAGACGCCGAGAGCCGTCCAGTTGATTTGGCTGCCCATCATTCGACTCCCTTTTTAAGGCCGTCGCGATAGACGATCCAGATGATCAGCGCAGTAAGCGGCACCCAGGCGAACTGGTACCAATAAAAGAAGGGGAAACCGAACAGGGCGGGAAGTTCATGGTTGTAGAAAGGAATCCACAATAGTCCAATGAAGGGCAAAATCAGCAATAGCCACATGACATATCACCTCAATTTTCTGATTGCATTAAGACTAAAATGTCCCTATTTAAATAATATAGGCAATAAATTATCCTGGCAGCTGACTATTTTTTGTGCGATGCAGTAAGAGGATGTGCAGATACCAGGCGTCAGATGACCTTGCCCGGATTCATTAGTTGCTGCGGATCCAAAGCCGTTTTGACGGCGCGCATCAGGGCGATTTCCACAGGCGACTTGTAGCGCAGGATTTCTTCCTTCTTCAGCGCTCCCAGGCCGTGCTCTGCCGAAATAGAGCCGCCGAAACGGTGCACGCTGTCGTGCACGATCAGGTTGACCGCTGCCTGTTGGGTGATGAATTGGGTGTCCGGCATATTCTCCGGTGGCGACACGTTATAGTGCAGATTGCCGTCTCCCAGGTGGCCGAACGTCACCATGCGGCAGCCGGGGAATTGTTCTTGCAATAGCGCATCGGTAACGGCGATGAAGCGGGCAATGTCGGAAATGGGGACGGAGATATCGTGCTTGATATTTTTCCCTTCCGCTGCCTGCGCCATCGAGATATGCTCGCGCAAATTCCACAGCGACCTCGATTGTGCCAGCGATGTGGCGACAACGGCATCATCTATCAGATCTTTCTCGAGCGCTGCGGCGACCAGGCTCTCCAGCAGCTGGCTGGCGTGGTATTCGGATTCATTGTCCGATAACTCCAGCAGCACGTATTGCGGATGCCTGCTTGCAAACGGCTGCTGCATAGGCGGAAAGTGCTTGTGCACCAGTTGCAGCGAAAAATCCGACATCAATTCAAATGCCGTCAGCGTTGCTCCGCAATGTGCTTGCGCCAGCGACAGCAGCTGCAAGGCGGCGTCTGCCGTCTGCAGCGCGACCAGGGCGGTCAGTTGGGCCCGCGGTAGCGGAAACAGTTTAATGACCGCCGCGGTGATGATGCCCAGCGTGCCTTCGGCGCCGATAAACAGGTCGCGCAGGTCGTAGCCGGTATTGTCTTTCCGAAGGCCGCGCAAGCCATCCCACACCTCGGCACTGGCGGTAACCACTTCCAGCCCCAGGCACAGCTCGCGCGCATTTCCGTAACGCAGTACGGCAGTGCCGCCGGCATTGGTGGACAGATTGCCGCCTATCGTGCAACTGCCTTCGGACGCCAGCGACAGGGGGTACAGCCGTTGCGCCTGCTCGGCCGCCGCCTGGATGTCGGCGAGGATGCAGCCGGCTTCCACGGTCATCGTGTTATTGACGGCGTCGATATGGCGGATTGTATTCAGGCGCTTTAAAGACAGCACGACAGCCTTGCCGCTATTGTCGGGGACGCTGCCCAGCACCAGTCCGGTATTGCCTCCCTGCGGAACGATGGCGACCTTGAACTGGACGCACAAGCGCACCAGGCCGGCAACTTCCGACGTTGAGGCAGGTTTCAGGACTGCCAGCGCTTTGCCCTGGAATCTCTGCCGCCAGTCGACGACAAAGGCCAGCATGTCGGCGTCTTGCGTCAGTACATGGTCGCGGCCTATCAGGTCGCGGCATAAATCCAGGAAAGCATGCATGGCTGTGCCTTATCCTATCGACAGGTGAATCATTTGTCTTCGGTCTTCTGGGCCGTTTTTGCCGCCAGCTTGGCAGCTTTCTTGAGCGGGCGCAGATAGAAAAGGGTGCTGATAAAAAATAGCACGGACAGCGCCGCCTCGGCCCAGCCCAGCATGGCGGAAAGCCATGCCCTGTCGCTGCTGCCGCGTATGACGCCCTCGGCAAAATACAGCAGGATCAGCATCGATGACCATTGCATCGTAAAATTGTCGCGTCTGATCACGCCGCGCATGATCCATAGCAGCGGTATCACTTTCAGCACCATCCATGAGCCGCCCGGGCGCAATGGCGCCAGCACCGTTTCCCACAGTATATCCAGCAGCACCAAGGCGATCAGGCTGGCGCAGGCGAGCAGATGGTATTTGTTTTGCGTTGTTGCGTTCATCATTTGTCCTGCAGTCTGACCGCAGTTTCTGCCAGCCGTTGTCCTAGCGCGATGGCCAGTTTTTTTGTGTCGTCGCTGATCGGTTGCTTGCCGTCCACGCCGGACCAGTGGGTGGCGCCATAGGGGCTGCCGCCGCTCTTGGTGGTCATCAGTTCTGCATAGGTATACGGCAGACCCAGAAACAGCATGCCGTGATGGATCAGCGGCAGCATCATCGATAGCAGCGTGGATTCCTGGCCCCCGTGCAGGCTGCCGGTGGAGGTGAATACGCAGGCAGGTTTGCCGGCCAGCGTGCCGGAAAGCCATTCCGTGGCGGTGCCATCCCAGAAATATTTCATTGCCGACGACATGTTGCCGAAGCGGGTAGGGGAGCCCAGTGCCAGTCCCGCGCACTCTTGCAGATCGGACAGTTCCGCGTAGGGCGCGCCTTCTGCCGGAATTTCGGCGGCGGTGGCTTGGGTTACGGTAGAGACCGACGGCACGGTGCGCAGGCGCGCATCGCAACCGGGCACGCTTTCTATGCCTTGGGCAATATACTCCGCCATCTTGCGGGTTGCGCCATGGCGTGAATAATATAAAACGAGTAAGGTAAGTTGTTTGGTGTTCATGCTTGCTATTATATGGGCCTTTTCGTGGTATCCGGGCATTCGGCCCGCTTGCCTGCACTATATGCACGCGATTTCCGGTTTTTCGCGCGTGCGACTTATGTAGAATGAAGTAATTAATGTTATTGGAAAAATTTTTTATGCGCGGATTATCCTGGTCCCAGATCAGCGATCTTTTTGTTTTTGCCTATAGGCGCTTGCGCGAGGGGCGGTTGCCGCAGGTCGCCGGCAGCCTTACCTTTACCACCGTACTGGCGCTGGTGCCGGTGCTGACGATCGCACTGGCAATTTTTACCGCGTTTCCGCTGTTTAATACCTTCCGGACTTCGCTGGAAGCGTATTTTATCCAAAGCCTGATGCCGCAAGCGATCTCCAATAATATACTGGGCTACCTGACGCAGTTTGCCACCAAGGCGACACGCTTGTCTGCCGTGGGCGGCGTAGCGCTGATGATCACCGCCGTGACCACGCTGGGGATGATAGATCGCGCATTCAACCAGATTTGGCAAGTCAAGCGCGCGCGCCCCTGGACCCAGAGCATCCTGGTGTATTGGGCGATTATTACGCTGGGGCCTTTGCTGATTGGCGTGTCGATCACCGCCACCTCTTATCTGTTTACCGCCACCAGCGGCGTAGTCGGCAGCGTGCCGTTTATAGGCGGCGTATTTTATACGCTGGTTTCCGTCTTTTTTACCACCGGCGCGTTCACCTTGCTGTACCTGTCCGTGCCGAACCGCAGCGTCGATTGGCGCGATGCCGCCTGGGGCGGCTTGTTTGCCGCGATCGCGTTTGAAATCGCCAAGCGCTTCTTTGCCATCTTTGTGATGCGTTTCCCTACATATACCGTCGTCTATGGCGCATTGGCGGCAGTGCCCATTTTCCTGATCTGGATCTACCTGTCCTGGCTGATCACGCTGATAGGCGCGGTGATTGCGGCGGCCTTGCCGATAGTAAAATTTGAGCGCTGGTGGCACGTCTCTGCTCCCGGCAGCAGCTTTGTCGACGCGCTGGCGATATTGAAAGCCCTGCTGTTTGCCAGGGATGCCAGTGACGGCGCCGCCGTCGATGTGGCAACCATACGTATCCAGACCCGGTTTGGGCTGGATGAGATAGACGGCTTGCTGGAAAAGATGCTGGAAGCAGGCTGGGTCGCCAGGGTCAGCGGCGATCTGCCGTCGAATGCCAAATCAATGCTGTGGAAGAAGAACGATCTGGGCTCGGAGCGCTGGGTATTGCTGGCCAACCCCGATCAACTGACATTGGCCGATGTGTACCGCATGTTTGTCTTCGATGTGCCTGCTGAAATCGGGCTCGCGGCAAAGGTCGGCGCGCTGATTGAACAGGGCTTGCAAGAATGCCTCAGCAGTTATTTCGCCAAAGAGCGCGCTGCCGAAGCCGCAAAAGTACAGGCTGCAGCCTGATATTTCCTCGCGGTTTTACCGGGAGCGACACATCACACGGCCGCACGAAGCTGAGCTAAGGCCCGGCTTCCATTCCATCGTGCCTCCTGTCTTTATCGGATGCAATATACGCGGGGTCGTTTAACAACAGCCTGTGTAGCCGGAATGCTGCCGTTGCGTCCAGGTTGCGGATGTTTTATCAAGAATCGGCATTCAGTTGAAATTTTATAAAACAAAATTTTATCTTTTCTGGCGCTTTATTTTCCAAATTTTATGATGTGAAAACATCGTTTCATAATGTGGGAAATGATGAGCTGTGCGCACAAATTATTTTTCTCATTTTGAGAAATATCGTTTCACATCGCAAAATTGATTAACTAAGTGTTTGAATTAAAACGAATTAATATTTGTTATGTGTCTTATATAAGACCTTGTTGCTTCGCAAAAAATATCCTAATATTTCTCTCAACGGATTCTATTTTTCATTTGATTTTTAGCCCACTGGAGAGAAGACATGGCAACTCGCGAACAACAAGTAGCAGCGATTCAAAAAGACTGGGATACCAATCCACGCTGGAAAGGTATCAAGCGCAATTACACGGCGGAAGACGTGGTTCGCTTGCGTGGCTCCATTACCGTCGAGCACACGCTGGCAAAAAACGGCGCCGAAAAACTGTGGAACCTGGTCAATAACGAACCTTTCGTCAATGCACTGGGCGCCTTGACCGGCAATCAGGCGATGCAACAAGTCAAGGCCGGTTTGAAGGCAATCTACCTGTCCGGCTGGCAAGTGGCGGGTGATGCCAACGTGGCCGGTGAAATGTATCCGGATCAATCCCTGTATCCAGCCAACTCGGTACCGCTGGTGGTCAAGCGTATCAACAATACACTGACCCGCGCCGACCAGATCCAATGGTCGGAAGGCAAGGACGATATCGACTACTTCGCACCTATCGTTGCCGATGCGGAAGCCGGTTTCGGCGGTGTTTTGAATGCATTTGAACTGATGAAGGCAATGATAGAAGCGGGCGCATCCGGCGTCCATTTTGAAGATCAGCTGGCCTCCGTCAAGAAGTGCGGCCATATGGGCGGCAAGGTATTGGTCCCGACTCGCGAAGCGGTAGAAAAATTGAATGCGGCGCGTCTGGCTGCCGACGTAATGGGCGTTCCTACCGTATTGCTGGCGCGTACAGATGCCGAAGCGGCCGATCTGCTGACTTCCGACGTGGATGCCAACGACCTGCCTTTCTGCACGGGCGAGCGGACTGTCGAAGGTTTCTACAAAACCCGTCCAGGTATCGAGCAATCCATCTCCCGTGGCCTGGCTTACGCAGAATACGCCGACATGATCTGGTGCGAAACCGGCAAGCCGGACCTGGAATTTGCGAAGAAATTTGCGGAAGCCATCCATGCCAAATTTCCTGGCAAACTGCTGTCGTATAACTGCTCACCGTCTTTCAACTGGAAGAAAAACCTGGACGATGCAACCATCGCCAAGTTCCAGAAAGAATTGGGCGCGATGGGCTACAAGTTCCAGTTCATCACGCTGGCGGGTTTCCATGCATTGAACTACGGCATGTTCAACCTGGCGCACGGCTATGCGCGCCGCCAGATGTCCGCTTTCGTGGAATTGCAGGAAGCGGAATTCGCTGCAGCAGAAAAAGGCTTTACAGCGGTCAAGCATCAGCGTGAAGTCGGTACCGGCTACTTCGATGCGGTCACGCAGACTATCCAGCAAGGCAAGTCTTCGACGACAGCCCTGCATGGCTCTACCGAAGATGAGCAATTCTTCGACGCGAAAAAGGTAGCGTAAGCGATCGGATTTTGGTGGGATGAGGAGACAACGGAGTATCTAAGACTCCGTCTATAAAAAGAGAGAACCGCATGGCGTGAGCCGTGCGGTTTTTTCATTTTATTACGGCGGCGCGGTCGTTATTTTCGTAAGATGGTATTCTTGAAAGCGTAATTTGACGCAGTTGCAGAATGGATAAGGCCCGGATAAAGATATGTTGCAAAGAACCAGAGTAAAAATATGCGGCCTGACGCGGCCCGAGGATGTGAAGGCGGCTGTGGCGTACGGCGCCGATGCGCTCGGGTTCGTCTTCTATCCGGAGAGTCCGAGATATGTGACGCCGCTGCAGGCCGCAAGCTTGCTGGCCGAGGTGCCGCCCTTTGTGACAACGGTGGGCTTATTCGTGAATGCGAGCGCAGAGTTCGTGGCGCAGACGGTGGCGGTGGCTCCCGTGGCTTTATTGCAATTCCATGGCGACGAGACGGCGCAGCAATGCCATCAACTGGCAAGTGCGGTGAACCGGCCCTTTATCAAGGCATTTCGCGTAAAAGCGGACACGTCGGCGACTGATTTGCTAGAATGTGAGAAAATATATCGTGCGGCAAGCCCATTATTCGGCGGTTTGCTGCTGGATACCTTCGTCGAAGGTTTCGGTGGTAGTGGAAAGGTTTTTGATTGGTCTCTCATTCCAAAAGAACTCGCGCCTCGGGTCGTTTTAAGTGGTGGCTTGAGCGTACAAAACGCGACTGACGCAATCAGCCGTGTCAGGCCTTTTGCCGTCGACATCAGTAGTGGTGTCGAACAGGGCAAGGGCATCAAGGATGAGGCCAAGCTGCGTGCTTTTATACAAGCCGTGCGCCTGGTGGACAATCAAGGCTAGCTGCCGCTCTATGGTGGCTGGCTCTAAGCCATAAGGAAGCACCATGAAAGAATTCAACCCGCTGGACGAGCAGTTCGAACGCCAATCCATTCCCGCGCAGGCGCTGTATCAATCGGCGCACTACAATTTGCCCGATGCGCGCGGCCATTTCGGTCAATACGGCGGCACCTTTGTCTCCGAAACCCTGACGCATGCGCTGACCGAGCTGAAGGAAGCGTATGCCCGTTATCGTACCGATCCCGGCTTTCTCGCCGAATTCAGGGATGAGCTGACCCATTTTGTCGGTCGCCCGTCCCCGGTGTACCACGCCAAGCGCTGGTCTGAGATGATGGGCGGGGCACAAATCTATTTCAAGCGCGAAGACCTGAACCATACCGGCGCGCACAAGATCAATAACGTGATAGGCCAGGCATTGCTGGCCAAGCGCATGGGCAAACCGCGCGTGATTGCAGAGACCGGGGCCGGACAGCACGGCGTGGCGACTGCCACCATCTGCGCGCGTTTTGGTCTGGAGTGCGTGGTGTACATGGGATCGGAGGATGTCAAGCGCCAGGCGCAGAACGTGTACCGCATGAAGCTGTTGGGCGCGACCGTGGTGCCGGTGGAGTCAGGTTCCAAGACCCTGAAGGATGCGCTGAACGAAGCCATGCGCGATTGGGTGACCAATGTGGAAAATACGTTCTACATCATAGGCACGGTAGCCGGACCGCACCCTTATCCGATGATGGTGCGCGACTTCCAGGCGGTGATAGGGGAGGAATGCCTGTGGCAGATGCCGGCCATGACTGGCCGCCAGCCGGATGCCGTGATTGCCTGTGTGGGCGGCGGCTCCAATGCGATGGGGATTTTTTACCCGTATATCGATCTCAAGGGCGTGGCCTTGCTGGGTGTGGAGGCGGCAGGCGAGGGCATGGAATCGGGCAGGCATTCCGCTTCGCTGACGGCCGGCTCGCCGGGCGTGTTGCACGGCAACCGCACCTATCTGCTGCAGGACGCGAATGGCCAGGTGATAGAGACGCATTCGGTGTCTGCCGGCCTGGATTATCCGGGAGTGGGCCCGGAGCACGCATGGCTGAAAGACTCAGGCCGCGCGCAATATGTCACCATCACCGATGATGAGGCGCTGCAGGCGTTTCATGATTGCTGCCGGATAGAGGGTATTATCCCGGCGCTGGAGTCTAGCCATGCTTTGGCTTATGCGGCAAAATTTGCGGCGACCTTGCCAAAAGATAAAATTGTATTGGCAAATCTTTCCGGTCGCGGTGACAAGGATATGCATACGGTTGCGGAAAAAGCGGGCTTGAAATTTTATTAAGCGCGCCGAAGGGCAGGCCATTGCTCTAATGCTGTTCAGCTAAAGTAAGAACTAGACAGTTCCTGTCGTTCCCACCTGCGCGGGAACGACAGATTTAGGAAATTTGATTCTTAACTGAGCGACATTAAGGCCCTTGCTTCTCTTTTTTGCAAAAAATACCCATACTCCTATCGATCCTATAAATTATGTCAAAAATACAAGCAACATTGTCGGCTCTGGCTGCCGGCAAGAAAAAGGGCCTGATTCCTTTTATCACGGCCGGCGATCCCGCAGCCGATCTGACGGTGCCGCTGATGCATGCGCTGGTAGAGGGCGGCGCCGACATCATAGAGCTCGGAGTGCCGTTTTCCGACCCCATGGCGGATGGTCCGGTGATACAGCGGGCATCGGAAAGAGCGCTGCAAAATGGTATTGGCTTGCGTGATGTATTACAATTCGTCCGCGAATTCCGTTCCAGCAACCAGACGACGCCGGTAGTGCTGATGGGATATGCCAATCCCATAGAGCACATGGGGGTAGACTTGTTTATTGAGCAAGCCGCCCAGGCCGGCGTGGATGGCGTGCTGGTGGTGGATTATCCGCCGGAGGAATGCGAGGAGTTCGCTGCCAAACTGAAGCTGCGGAGCATGGATACGATCTTCCTGCTGGCGCCGACCTCCACCGACGAGCGGATGGAGCTGGTTGGCAAAATTGCCAGCGGATACGTGTATTATGTCTCTTTAAAAGGCGTGACCGGGTCGGGCAGCCTGGATCTGGATGCCGTTGCGGCGATGATGCCGAGAATAAAAAAGCACGTGAAAGTCCCGGTGGGCGTGGGTTTTGGCATTCGGGACGGGGCTACGGCAAAGGCGATTTCAACGGTGTCCGACGCAGTTGTCATCGGTAGCCGCATCATCCAGGAATTGGAAAATACGCCGCGTGAAAACGCGGTGTCTGCAGTAAAAAGCTTTATTTCTGGTGTCAGACGAGCATTGGACGAGTAAAATACGCGCCAATTGCTTATAACCTGGACCACGGAGTTAGGCGAAATGTAATTAGGTTGCCGGCTTATGTCGCCGGTAGCCCGAATTCAGGAGAATCAAATGAGTTGGCTAGAAAAATTACTTCCTCCGCGCATACAGCGTGCGGATTCCGCAAATCGTAAATCCATCCCGGAAGGCCTGTGGGTCAAGTGCCCCTCGTGCGAGGCGGTCTTGTACCGCTCCGATCTGGAAGCGAATATCCACGTGTGCCCCAAGTGCAGCCACCATTTGCGCATAGGCGCTCGTGAGCGCCTGGATGCCCTGCTGGATGCGGGCGGCCGTTATGAAATAGGCCAGGAAGTATTGCCTGTTGATACACTCAAGTTCAAGGACAGCAAGAAATACCCGGACCGCCTGAAGGATGCGCTGGAAACCACCGGCGAGACCGATGCGCTGGTGGTGATGGGCGGCTCCATCATGACCGTGCCTGTGGTCGCTGCCGCTTTCGAATTCCAGTTCATGGGCGGCTCCATGGGTTCGGTGGTCGGTGAGCGCTTCGTGCGCGGCGTCCAGAATGCGCTGGAACAGAAGGTGCCCTTCATCTGCTTTACTGCTACCGGCGGCGCGCGTATGCAAGAGGGTCTGTTGTCGCTGATGCAGATGGCGAAAACGACTTCCATGCTGACCAAGCTGGCAGAAAAGAAACTGCCTTTCATTTCCGTGCTGACCGACCCGACCATGGGCGGCGTATCCGCTTCCTTCGCCTTCATGGGCGACGTGGTGATCGCCGAACCCAAGGCCCTGATCGGCTTTGCCGGACAACGCGTGATCGAAAATACCGTACGCGAGAAATTGCCTGAAGGCTTCCAGCGGGCTGAATTCCTGATGCAAAAGGGTGCGGTGGACATGATCGTTGACCGCCGCAAGATGCGCGATGAAATTGCCCGTTTACTGGCCTTGTTGCAAAACCAGCCTGCCGAAGCGGTTTCCTGATTTTCTGAAATTCAAAAATAAGCCCGAACATTCATTGTTTCGGGCTTTTTTATCTTATGCAAAATTTACCTGCTACCCTGGATGCGTGGCTCTCCCTGCTGGAGACCAGACATTCCAAAGAAATAGACATGGGCCTCGATCGTGTCGCTGCAGTAAAAGACCGCCTTGCCATCCACTACGAATGCCCCTTGATCGTCGTGGGCGGCACCAATGGCAAGGGTTCCACTTGCGCCATGCTGGAGTCTATCCTGTTGCAAGCCGGCTACAAGGTCGGCTTGTACAGCAAACCGCATTTCCTGGACTTTAACGAGCGCGCGCGCATCAACGGCGAATCGCCCAAGGACCAGGCGTTCGTCGACGTGTTTGCTGAAGTGGAAGCCAAGCGGGGAGATGTCTCGCTGAGCTATTTTGAGTTCACGACACTGGCCATCGCCAAGCTTCTGGCGGATGCCAAACTGGACGTGGTGATCCTGGAAGTAGGGCTGGGCGGGCGTCTGGATGCCGTGAACGTGTTCGATGCCGATGTTGCGATCGTGACCAGTGTCGACATCGACCATGTGGACTACCTGGGCGATACCCGCGAAGCCATCGGCTTTGAAAAAGCCGGCATCTTCCGCGCCGGGCGTACGGCGATCTGCGGCGATCCCGTGCCGCCGAAATCATTGGTGGAGCACGCGCAAAAAATAGGCGCTGACCTGTGGCTGTTCGGCAAGGACTTCAATTATTCCGGCGACAAGCAGCAGTGGAATTTCGGCGGCCGCCTGCAGCGCCGCAACTCTCTCGGCTACCCCAGCCTGCGCGGCGCCAACCAGTTATTGAACGCGTCCGCCGTGTTGGCGGCGCTGGAAGCGTTGAAGGACCGTCTGCCGGTCGGTGCGCAGGAAGTGCGCAGCGGCCTGGTCATGGTGGATCTGCCGGGACGCTTCCAGGTCATGCCGGGGCGCCCTACCGTGGTGCTGGATGTTGCGCACAACCCGCATGCAGCGGCCACGCTGGGGCAGAACCTCGACAATATGGGTTTTCATGCATATACCTATGCGGTCTTTGGCTCCATGCTCGATAAGGACATCGACGGCGTCATCGCGCAGCTGAAAGGCAAGATTGACCACTGGTGTGTGACCGACTTGCCATTGCCGCGCGCGGCTGCGGCAGAGCAGCTAAGGGATAAATTATTGGAGGCTGGAGTGATGCGCGATGCGGATCACAGTATACAGACCTTTAAATCTCCCGAACTCGCCTATACATACGCCTTAAGTCAGGCCGCTGAAAATGATAGAATAGTAGTCTTCGGATCATTTCTTACGGTTGCAGGGGTCATGCGAGCCCGAAAACCTCAAATCCATTGAAGGGCTTCCATGCAGCTGAAAAACGGAACTCTCACTAACCAATCAGATATTTGCACATGAGCTTGTTCTCGTTGTTCAAAAAGAAGCAGGAAGCATCCCTAGACGCCGATAGCGGTGAGTTCCGCTCTCGCGCCGAGAGCGATACCAAGGCCGCGCGTAGCCGCGGCAAGCGTAGCGAGGGCGTGAAAAAAAACCAGGCCGACGATCCGCTGCTTCCAGAGAAGAAGCGGGCTCGCCGGCGCCTGATCGGTGCGATAGCGCTGGTGCTGGCGGCGGTAATTGGCCTGCCCATGATCCTGGACTCAGAACCCAAGCCGCTGGCGGATGATATCAACATCCAGATTCCTTCTAAGGACAAGCCTCTGAGTAGCGGTGTTGGTGCGATCAGCAAGGAAAATGCTGCAATTTTGGCGGCAGCCAGCGCTGAGCAAGATGCTCCTCGCGCCGCCGGCAAAACGGCAACTGTTGCCAAGACAGCCAGGACAATCGAGCCGGTGGAAGAAATTGTCGATCCCGCAAGCCTGACCGATAACAAGAACACGCCTGCGACGCGCGAAATTCCTGCCCCCGCAGTTGCTCCTGTCAACGTGCCGGCAAATAAGCTTGCTACCCACCAGGAAAGCAAGCCGGAACACAAAGCCGAGGCCAAGCCCGTTGCTGCCCCCAGGAACACTGAAAAAAACACTGCCGGCAATGCCGCTGTAGCGAGCGAGCAAAAAAATTCTACTGCCAAGCCTGCAAGCAAGGCGGCGGATTCGACCGACGACGCCGCGCGGGCGCTGGCAATCCTGGAAGGGAAATCGCCGGCAAAGGCGGCGGCGAAACCAGCTGCCGAAGCGGTGAAAAGCGAGAAGGCATCCTCCGGTTTCGTGCTGCAGGTGGCTGCATTGGCAAGCCCGGAAAAAGTGGATGAACTGCAGGGCAAGTTGAAATCGGCGGGCATCAGATCCTATACGCAGAAAGTGGCGACGACGACCGGCGAGAAAATCCGCATTCGGGTGGGTCCGTTTGAATCCAGGGAAGAGGCCGACAAGATGCATGCCAAACTGGCCAAGCTGGGCCTGGGCGGCACCCTGGTGCCGAATTGATGCCAGTGACGGCGAGACGGCGCATGGCTGAGTCCAGTGGATATATTGTGTGAGCGCGTGCCGTGACTTTATTTGATTACCTGGTGCTGTTCATCCTGATTTGCTCCGTGGTGATCAGTACGATGCGCGGCCTGGTAAAGGAAATTTTGTCCCTGGCGAGCTGGATTATTGCATTTGTGGTCGCCAATGCTTTTAGTGCAACGCTGGCGGTGTGGATGCCGGACGTATTGCCGGGGCAGATGGCGCGGCTGATAGTTGCTTTTATCGCCTTGTTTATTGGCGTGCGCTTGCTAATGTCCTTATTGATGTTGGCACTGGATTCAGTCATCAAGGCTGGCGGTTTGAAGTTGGCCGATCGCGGCCTGGGAGGCTTGTTCGGCCTGGCCAGGGGATGCG
>DATHMC010000062.1:0-22721 GCA_035487495.1 Undibacterium sp. | reverse complement strand
AAAGTGTTTGCACAAATGGTTGCGGCTTTACAGCCTTTTGCAGCGAAACCTTCCCAGCTATAAGAAAAGGGAGCGGCCTGGCTTTACAGGCACGCGCCCCCTACTTGAAGTAATTCTGGAATATCCCCGGCAGACCCGTGGATATTCGGCAAAGTACAAAAATGCCCGGCAAGGCAATACGCAACATCGCCGGGCATTCGAACTAAATTAGAAATTGATTATGTCATTCATAGAACTCGGCCTGTCCGATCAAATCGTTCGCGCAGTCACCGAACAAGGTTACACCACACCCACTCCTATCCAGAAACAGGCGATTCCCGCCGTGCTCAGCGGCGGCGATTTGCTGGCCGGCGCGCAAACCGGCACCGGCAAAACAGCCGGCTTTACACTGCCTATACTGCAGCGCCTGTCCAACGGCGCCAATGCGCCGCAGAGCAACCTGACGCGCCGCTCCATCCGCACCCTGATCCTGACGCCGACCCGCGAACTGGCGGCGCAGGTCGAGGAAAGCGTGCGCACTTACGGCAAATATCTGCACCTGACCTCGGGCGTGATTTTTGGCGGCGTAGGCATCAATCCACAAATCAAATTGCTGAAGCACGGCGTCGACATCCTGGTGGCCACGCCTGGCCGCCTGCTGGACCATATGCAGCAAGGCACTGTCAGCCTGGACAAGATAGAGATCCTGGTGCTGGATGAGGCGGACCGCATGCTGGACATGGGTTTCATCCATGACATCAAGAAAGTGCTGGCGAAATTGCCGCCAAAACGCCAGAACCTGCTGTTCTCGGCGACCTTTTCGGATGAAATCAAGATCCTCGCAGACAAGCTGCTGAATAACCCGGCAATGATAGAAGTCGCGCGCCGCAATTCGACGGTGGAAGTCATCGCGCAAAAAGTCCATCCGGTAGACCGCGACAAGAAGCACCCTCTGCTGGCCCACCTGATCAAGACCAATAACTGGAAACAGGTGCTGGTATTCACCCGCACCAAGCACGGCGCCAACAAACTGGTGGAGCAACTGGCCAAGGACGAGATCACCAGCATGGCGATCCACGGCAACAAGAGCCAGTCGGCACGCACCAAGGCGCTGGCCGAGTTCAAGGACGGCAGCCTGCAGGTCCTGATCGCGACCGACATCGCCGCGCGCGGCATTGACATCGACCAGTTGCCGCATGTAGTCAACTACGACCTGCCCAACGTGCCGGAAGACTACGTGCACCGCATAGGCCGGACCGGCCGGGCCGGCGCCACCGGCGAAGCGGTATCGCTGGTCTGCGTGGATGAGTTCAAGTTGCTGGCCGATATAGAGAAGCTGATCAAGCGCCAGTTGCCGAAAGAATTCATTGAAGGCTTCGAGCCGGACCCGAATGCCAAGGCGCAGCCGATACAGTTACGCAGCTTCCAGGGCCAGGGCGCCCCGCGCGGCGGCAACAGTAACCGCCCTTCACGGTCCGCCCAGGGCCAAGGTGCAGGCGGACAAAGGCCACAGCAACGCGATGGCAACAGCCCGCATCGCGCTGCGGTGAAGCCTGCAGTCAAGCAGTCGACCCCGCGCCGTTCCGGTGGGCGCGGCGGCGCATAGTATTGTTCTCGGCGCAGGCTTGAAGTTCAGCAAAAAATTGCGCCAATTATTGCTGCAGCTGAGCCGGGTGGAATATTTCACCCGGCGAGCTCCCCCCGTACCCGCGCGCCGTTAGTGGCGCTGCGCGGCAGACTGTCCGCACATGAATTTGCCAACCGGCCTACCTATTCCCCGAGCAAGCGGCGCCGAGCCAGCGACTGGTAGTATCAACGTGAATTTTTCCGCCAGAACCCTGGCTGACAATGTCGGCGCTGCTGATAATGCGCTGCGGATTGGGGGATTCCACCGTAATCTTCATGGTCCGTGCATGCGGCGCGCTGCAAATCCGCTCGACCGTGAGTTTGCCGGCGGACTTAAAGATCACTTTGTCCGTCCTTTTTGTGCAGTCGTCATCGCCATCCTTATTGAGCCAGTTGTTCTGGTCAAAGTCCTGCTGCGCGATACACTCCCTGCTCACCGAGATCATTGGCTTGC
This sequence comes from Undibacterium sp., assembly GCA_035487495.1. GTDB lineage: Bacteria > Pseudomonadota > Gammaproteobacteria > Burkholderiales > Burkholderiaceae_D > Undibacterium. The sequence goes on along the minus strand of DATHMC010000062.1, from coordinate 20,662 downwards.
CGGACCGCGCCAGCATGCTTTGCTCATATTTGGCGCGCATGCCGGCAGACATTTTCGCCAGCATCGCCTCGTCGGCGGGTACACCGGTGGTGGTAGAGACGGTGGTAGTTTCCCATGTGCCCGGCTTGGCGTTGAAGGAGTCGGCCTGGACGCACAAGGGTGCGGCGGCGGCGATAGCGACAGTGTAGCGAAGAAGAATGCTGGCAGACACGTTGACTCCTTGAAGCGATGAAAAACACAGATAACAAGCGAGCGGCCTGTTTTACGGATCACCGCAACGCAGGCGTGGACAGCTCACCCGCGCTTGAGACGCCTCAGTCCCAGAAGCGAAATAAGTCCAAGCGACATGAGCGGCAAGGGCATCGGTTCCGGCACCGAAAAGAAGTCGGTCTCGTAATAGCCGGTGATGTCGCCGCAATGCGCAGTTCTGAAACAAGCAGAGCCCTCGTTATCCGAATTAAGGGCATTGATAGTCCACACATTGCCTGCGCTGGATATAGTGATATCGTCGGAGCCTGTATTAAAGAACAAGTTACCGCGCAAGAATCCGACATTGGTAAAGTCGAACGCGATCTGGTCTATCCTCACGCCAAACTGCGGCACGGCTGAAGCAGGATTCTCCAGCACGATATTTTCTCCATTGGCTGAGTAGGAAATCGACAATACGCCATCATTGCTGCCGGCCGGGCATGGCCCCATAAAGCATGAAAAATTGACCGATGCGCTACCGCTGGAATAAGCGGCGTCGCTTACCACGATCTGGCTGGCGAACGAAGCAATGCTTGTAGAGGGAACCAAGGTATGCCAGGTGTACACCACGTTCGCCCACGCAGGCAGCACGGTTAGGGCGCTCAGAATAGACAATGCAAGGTACTTCGTTTTCATGATTACCCTTCAACATGATTGCAATTGCAATAAAAGCAACATCCATATCACACAAAAAAACACCGATTTATTCAAAATGTATTTAAGCAATGTGATTTTTTGGCGGCTTTTATGCTTCAAGTAGGCTTTCGCCAGAGTTGGCCTCGTGCACCTGGGCGGAATAGCGCCGCCCTTGGAGGGTTGGGCTTGAAAAACATTCTATGCGCGGGGAATAGACGGTACAAGACCTCAAAATGGGTAAGCCCCTGCCTTTGAGCAGTTGCGCAAATCCCAGACTGGCAACTGGTTTCCCTGGCCGGCGTTACGGATGTCCGGGGCGCCATTTGGGCTAATGCCGCTGGCCGCGACCGCATCGCCTGCGTCAGCAAGCTTCAGCGGCGGCCCCTTGCAATATGGCGTCTTACTTTGCGGCAATTTACATCGACTGCCAACATCTGTACTATCGACGTGCATTCCGGTTACTTCCTCCCCCCTGCCTTCAGCGAAGACTACGGGGCATCGTTTGCAAAAAAAGTTCGCGCGGAAGGCTTCTGCCATGTCCCAGTTTTCATACCGCCCCACCAGGCCCAGCGATGTGGCGCGTTGCGCCGAACTGTTCATGCAAGGCGGCTCGCGCGGCACCCTGCTGGATGAAGCCCTGTTGATCCAATTAGTCAACGAACATGCGTTTGTGGCCTGCGTATTCGAAGAACTGGCGTTCGACGGCACCGCCAAGATCTGGGGTTGCGGCTTCAGCGCCTTCGTCCGCCCCGAAACCGCCGCACTGGCCTGCCGCGGCGAAATTCCCGACCTGGTTGACACACTGATGTATGCGCACCGAGGGCCGGCGCCGCTGCTGCTGAACCGGATTGAGCAGGCGCGCCTCAATGCGGCGGGACAGATGCACTTGGTCATGCTCAATTTTGCCATCGACGATTCGCCTGCCGCTCCCGTGATGGAGATCAATGCCGTTTGCAACAAGGCATTCCTTGCGTCCCATAGCGGCTATGGCTTGCGCACCTATTTTATGGAAATAAGCGACCATGAACGCAAGGCGCCGATGCACCGGCAATCGGCGCTGGCAATGGGCTGCCAGGTGGCGCCGGTGCGCGAAGGCAGCACGGCGCAGGTGTTCTTTCTCCACGCAGAAATGTTTAACGAACATCCGTTTCATACCTTGCGCATGCTGTTCATGCGCCAGCCGCCGCGCCTCGGCCTGTCCCCGGCGCAGCAGGATCAATTGGCGCTGGCCTTGAGCGGCTGCACGGATGAAGAGATTGCCGCCGAGTTGGGCATCACGTGGAACACTGTCCGCAAACGCTGGCGTGCCATCTTCCAGCGCACCGATCAGGCCTTGCCCGGTTTGCTCGGCAATTGCCCTGAGACCGATAGCGGTGCTGTGCGAGGTGTGGAAAAACGGCGACCGCTGCTCATATTTCTAGAGGAGCATCCGGAAGAACTGCGCCCCTGGGCAAACCCAAACTGAGTCTATCCTTGCCCCAATAGGGCTACAGGACGGGAGAACTCCAGGAGTGAGATGTCCAGAACTTTGCCGATGCGCCGGCCATCAACCATAGACCGGGGGATTTGTCTATGATAAGGTGCGCACCGGACGCAAGCGGATAGCTTGTCGAGCCTCAAACTTCATCGTCGTTAGCATAGTTTTTAAAGCTGGTGCAAACCTACGCCTGGCCTTTAGCGTAACCATCAAAATTAACAGCTTAACATCTGCGCCGAATGACGGAATGTTGTGGAATTTCTTGAAATGTCGTGGCGAACTACCGACAACCACTAAATTCACATGCATTCCATTAAAATCTAGCACTCAAAGAATATTACTAGGAAGCTCAAGGGTTTATGGCACTGCAAGAATCCAACCACACGCCAATGATGCAGCAATATCTACGCATCAAGGCCGATCATCCCGAAACACTGGTGTTCTATCGCATGGGCGATTTTTACGAACTGTTTTTCGACGACGCCGAAAAAGTATCGCGCATCCTGGGCATCACACTGACCCAGCGCGGCAGTTCGGCGGGCTCACCGATCAAAATGGCCGGCGTGCCTTTCCACTCTTTGGAACCCTATCTGGCCAAGCTGGTCAAGCTGGGCGAATCCGCTGCCATCTGCGAACAGATAGGCGACCCTGCCACCAGCAAAGGCCCGGTGGAGCGTAAGGTAATGCGCGTGATCACGCCCGGCACGCTGACCGATACCGACCTGCTGCCGGCCAAATCAGAGCGCCCTTTGCTGTCGCTATGCATGCTGCAACAACGCAAAACCGTGACCGTGGGCCTGGCCTGGCTCTCGCTGGCAAGCGGCGCGCTGAAGCTGATGGAATTTGCGACCGATGAGAAATCGGTCGCCAGTCGCCTGCAGCAGGAATTGGAGCGCATTTCTCCGGCAGAGATTCTATTATCTGCGGGCACGCGCCTGCTGGACGAACACTACGCCCTGCTGCCCGGAAAATTTTCCGAAGTACCGGATTGGCATTTCGACCTGAAGCAAGGACAAAAACTGCTGCAAGACCAACTGGCGACCGCGTCGCTGACTGGTTTTGGCGCAGAGAACATGAGCGCCTCGCTGGGTGCATCCGGCGCACTATTGCGGTATGCAGAATCCACCCAGGGCCGCGGACTGAAGCACATCAACACGCTGACGGTCGAGACCGAAAATGAATTCATCGGCTTGGATACGGCGACGCGCCGCAATCTGGAACTGACCGAAACCATACGCGGCCAGGAATCTCCTACCCTGTTCTCCTTGCTGGACCATTGCCGCACGGCGATGGGTTCGCGCCTGCTGCGCCACTGGCTGCATCACGCCAAACGCGATCAGTCCATTGCGCGCGCCAGGCACGATGCGATCAAGGCGCTGATCCAGGCGGACTCCACCGAGGGCTTGTCGACCACGCTGACGTCGGTGCCTGACATAGAGCGGATCACCACGCGCATCGCTTTGCAATCCGCCAGGCCGCGCGACCTGTCGGGCCTGCGTGACGGCTTGCAGCACCTGCCCACCGTCAGGTCTTATGTGGAAATGTGCATCGCAGATAACCAGACCAGCCTGCTGACCGGCATCCTGGGCGACTTGGCTACGCCGGCAGAGTGCCTGGATTTGCTGGAGCGCGGCCTGATGCTGCAACCGGCAACGATGGTGCGCGACGGCGGCGTGATCGCCTTGGGCTTTGACGCCGAGCTGGACGAATTGCGCGCACTGTCGGAAAACGCCGGCCAGTTCCTGATCGACCTGGAAACCTCGGAGCGCATCCGTACCGGCATCGCCAATTTACGCGTTGAATACAACAAGGTGCACGGTTTCTACATCGAGGTGACCAACGGCCAGACCGACAAGGTGCCCGACAACTACCGCCGCCGCCAGACGCTGAAAAATGCGGAGCGCTATATCACGCCCGAGCTGAAGGCGTTTGAAGACAAGGCCCTGTCGGCCCAGGAGCGCGCGCTGGTGCGCGAAAAAGTCTTGTACGAAAAACTGTTGCAGGACTTGCTGCCGCATATCAGCACCCTGCAGGCCATCGCCTACGCGATTGCGCAGCTGGATACGCTGGTCGGCCTGGCCGATCACGCCACCCGCAACAACTGGTGCGCGCCGCAACTGGTGGCAGAGCCGATGCTGCAAATCCAGCAGGGCCGCCATCCGGTCGTGGAAAACCAGATCGAACGCTTCATCGCCAATGACTGCAATTTCTCCGCCGAGCGCAAGCTGCTGCTGATCACCGGCCCCAACATGGGCGGTAAATCCACCTTCATGCGCCAGGTGGCGCTGATTACCCTGCTGGCCTATGTCGGCAGCTACGTCCCTGCCACGCAGGCCACGATAGGCCCAATCGACCGTATCTTCACCCGCATCGGCGCGGCGGACGACCTGGCCGGCGGACGCTCCACCTTCATGGTGGAAATGACGGAATCGGCAGCGATCCTGAACGGCGCCAGCGAACATTCGCTGGTCTTGATGGATGAGGTCGGCCGCGGCACCTCGACCTTTGACGGCCTAGCCCTGGCGTGGGCCATTGCTCGCCACCTGATCCAGGTCTCGAAAAGCTATACGCTATTTGCTACCCACTACTTTGAGTTGACGCAATTGCCGGATGTGCACTCCACCGCTGAAAACGTGCATTTGTCGGCGATCGAGCATAAGGAAAACATCGTATTCCTGCATGCGGTGCAACCCGGCCCGGCATCGCAAAGCTATGGCTTGCAGGTCGCGCAACTGGCAGGCATCCCGCAGGCGGTGATCCGCTCTGCCAGGAAACATCTGACGGACCTGGAGGCGCATTCACTGCAGACCACGCCGCAGTTCGACTTGTTCTCTGCAAACCTGAATGCGCCTGAGCCGGAGCCGGAAATGCTTGCGGCCAGCCCTGTCGAGTCGCCATTGCTGGAGGCAATCGATGCCATCGATCCGGACGCGATGACACCAAGGGAAGCGCTGGAAGCCCTGTATCAATTGAAGAGCCTGGCCAAAGCGCAGTAAACCCGGCGCTGCCGGACCTGGCAAACGCAAAAACAAAAAAACGCAGAGCAAAAGCTCTGCGTTTTTTTCTGGCCTGACGTCTATCAGTGCAAAGAATGGCTGCGATATTCGTCGCCGGCGCCGTCTTCATCTTCATCGTCATGGTGATGTCCATGCGCGCCGTGCACGTGTTCATGGGCGATCTCTTCTGCGCTCGCTTCGCGCACTTCGGTCACCGCCAGTGTAAATCGCAGTGCCATGCCCGCCAGCGGATGATTACCGTCCAGTACCACCTTGTCGTCGGCGATGTCGGTGACGGTAAAGATAATGGAATCCTCTTCCTCTTCGCCGTCGGGCATGCCCTCAAACTGCATGCCGACTTCCAACGGGTTGGGCAGGCGATTGCGTGGCTCTACCTTGACCAGCTCAGAGTCGTATTCGCCAAAGGCGTCTTCCGGCTCAACCTGTATCGTGGTCTTGAAACCGACTTCCTTGCCATCCAGCGCTTCCTCAATTTTCGGCAAGGTATTTTCGTAGCCGCCATGCAAATACACCATGGGTTCACGACTCTCTTCGATCAGATTGTCTTGGGCATCCGACAGTTTATAGTCCACAGTCACAACTGTATTTTTGACAATCTTCATGATAATTCCTTAAAAATAATATGCATCGAGATTATACCCGTCTGGTCACATAACAGCCGTGTGCTTATAATGCGTACATGAAAAAATTATCTCAACAATTGCCGCTGCTGGGCGGCATCACGCCGGAACAATTCCTGAACGAATACTGGCATAAGAAACCGCTGCTGATCCGCCAGGCTATTCCCGGTTTTGCGCCCTTGCTGAAAAAAGATGAGCTGTTCGAACTGGCCTCGCAGGAAGATGCAGAATCCCGCCTGATCAGTTTTTTCAAACAGCACTGGGAAATGAAGAGCGGCCCGCTCGAGCAACTCCCGGTCAAGGAAAAGAAAGACTGGACCCTGCTGGTGCAAGGAGTCAACCTGCATCATCAGCAAGCCGACGCGCTGCTGCGCCAGTTCCGCTTCATCCCCGATGCGCGCCTGGATGATCTGATGATCAGCTATGCTGCGGACGGCGGCGGCGTGGGGCCGCATTTTGATTCTTACGATGTGTTCCTGCTGCAGGCGCAAGGTCAGCGCCGCTGGAAGATCAGTGCGCAAAAAGATTTGTCGCTGGTGGAAGGCATGCCCTTAAAGATCTTGCGCAATTTCAAGCCGGAACAAGAATTTGTGCTGGAACCGGGCGACATGCTGTACCTGCCGCCGCACTATGCCCACGATGGCGTAGCCATCGGTGAATGCATGACGTACTCGGTGGGTTTCAGGGCTCCCTCTTACCAGGAACTGGGAGAATCCTTCCTGCATTTCATGTCCGACTCGATCGACCTGCCCGGCCGTTATGCCGATCCCGGCCTGAAACCCAGCGCGCACCCGGCCGAGATCAGCGCGGCCATGCTGAGCGATATTTCGGCGCAACTGGCCAAGATCAAGTTTACCGATGACGACATGACGATCTTTTTAGGCGAATACCTGTCCGAACCCAAGCGCAACGTGATCTTTCGCGGCCCGGAAAAACCGCTGACGCCAAAACGTTTCACGCAAACGGCCAGCAAAAATGGCGTGAGCCTGTCGCTGCCGACCCAGATGCTTTACAAGGGCAAACATGTGTTCATCAACGGCGAATCCTTTGCGGTGGGCAAAGAGGATAAAGTTGCCTTGCTAAAATTAGCCAATGACAGGCACCTGGATGGCGACGCGGTGGCGAGCGCATCGGCCGACGTTCAAGAGGCTCTGTGCACCTGGTATGAAGACGGCTGGTTGCAGCTCAATTCAAAATAGGGCATATCCAGGAAAAGCGGGGAAATATTGCAGAAAGAATCATTTTTTCAAGGAAATTTTGGTGCAACGCATCAAAGACGCATTATTTCCATCAAAAAACTATTTTTCTCGATAAGGAATGCACAAATTAAGCACAAAAATGCATCTTTATCTATTCCATCGCTAGAAAAATCATTATAATTCTGGGTTAGGAAACTTTCGTAGGGGCCGACATTCCTTTTTGGCATCAAGCCCTCGAATAAACCTATAGAGCGATAATTACCGGTAATTATTCATCGCAAAATTTTGATCTTATTTTTTGATCTATTTATTGAAAGTACAAACATGAAAAAATCACTCTTGCTCGTTTCCCTGTTGGCAATCGCTTTGGCTGCTTGCGGCAAAAAAGAAGAAGCTCCAGCAGCACCAGCTTCCGCAGCAGCATCGGCTCCAGCACCAGCTGCAGCTTCTACACCAGCTGAAACACCAGCAGCAGCACCAGCTTCCGATGCAGCAGCAGCACCTGCATCCCCAGCAGCTGACGCAGCGGCAGCTTCTGCTTCCAAGTAATTTTTTTATTGCTTGAAAAAGCCGACCCTCGGGTCGGCTTTTTTATTAGGCAAAGCTTTGCGCATCACCTAAACTTCCTTCCAGCCGAACCCCTGATGCTGACAGGCGACTTCGACATCAATCATCGCCCCTCCCAGCACATTCGCCATTAATTCCTCGACCAGTTCGGGTCGGTTATTCTGCCGGCTCAAGTGCGCGGCAATCACCAGTTTCAATTTCGATTTATCCACTTCGCGCAAGATGTCCGCAGCGACCGAGTTCGACAGATGCCCGTGCAGGCCACCTATGCGCCTCTGCACTGACAGCGGATAACTGGAGTTGGACAGCATCTCGCTGTCATGGTTCCATTCAAGAACCAGCGCATCGCATCCCGACAACGCTGCAATGATCCTGTCGGTCTTATGGCCGACGTCGGTCAGCACCCCAAGCTTGCTGCGCTCGTTGACGATACAGTATTGCAAGGGCTCGCGCGCATCATGCGGCACGGTATACGGCTGCAGCATCAGGCTTCCAATGCTGAACGGCTCATCATCCTTGCAAAAATGGAGATCAACGCCGTGACTATCCAATTGCGCCGCCTGAGAGGTTCCATAACTCAGCCACACCGGCGTGCCATAGCGGCGCGCGAATTTGAATACGCCGCGGATGTGGTCGCCATGCTCGTGCGTCACCACGATGCCCGTAACCTGCGCAGGCAACATATCCAGCCGGGCCAGCCGCCTTTCTGCCTCCTTCACGCTGAAACCGCAGTCGAGCATGACGGTGCAGGTTTGATCTTCCGATGCGGCCGAAATCAATAGCGAATTGCCTTCGCTACCGCTGCCTAGGCTTGCAAATTTCAAGGGATGGAATAGATAAGAAAGGCGCGAACCAGAACGGTTCGCGCCGGGAGAGATCGCTTACTTCAGCTGATCGTTGAGCAACTGCAGGATTTTTTCTGCGGTAGCGGAAGAGTCTGCTTTGCCGTCGTTGTTTTGCACAACGACCTGGCTGGTGTCGCCGGCAGCATCCTTGACAAAGACGCGATATTTCAACGCCTCATTCGTCTTGTCGCTGGAACCCCACGAGAACAGCTTGGCGAGGAATCCCTCGCTCGCGCCTTTGGTTTTCGCATCGATATCCTGATCAATATAGCGCACGAAATACAAACCCTTGGACCTGTCCCTGTCTTCCACCGTGAAGCCTACGCGATCAAGCGCCAGGCCCACGCGGCGCCAGGAACGATCAAATCCTTCGTCCACTTCCACATAATTGCCGGCCGGATTTTTAATCAGCTTGGCGCGCGTTTTCATTGCCGGCCCTCCGCTGACCGCAACTTTCGCGCGCTCTGTATCGGAACCCAAACGCACCATCAGGCGCGACAGGAACTCCGCCTCCAAACCTGGGTCGCTAGCGCGCGGCGTCCACACAGTGCTGTCTTTTTGCGCGCCGGTCAATACCTCCTCCGCACCGCGATGGCTGATGTAAATCTCTACATTGCCGTTGGCAGCACGCTCGACACGGGTACGGAACTTGTCGCGCTCGCCAGTCGAATACAGTGAATCCAATACCTTGCCCAAGGTATTGCGGACGATGTCTTGAGGAATTTTCGCACGGTTTTCGGCCCAGTCGGTTTCCATCACGCCGGTCTCCTGCGATTCGCTATTGATCAGGAAACCTGAATCTTGCCAAAAATCCTTGATCTGCGGCCACAAGACTTCCGGCGATTGCTTGACCACCAGCCAGCGCTGATTACCGTCGCGCTCAATGTGCATGTCCTGAATCTGGCTCGGGGCGACGGCGGCAGTACCACTGGCAGCACTGGATGTTCCATCGGCTTTTTTCGACTGCTGCAGGTTGAAGCTGGAGGCCGTAGCGCTGCCTTGATTTTCCGGAATGGCAAAACGGCTGTCGCGGCGGATTTGTGTCAAATCTGGAGGAACCTCTAGAGTAGTGGTTGGCGCCTTGCTAGCACTTTTGTAGTCGATACGATCTGGATCGAGAAGATTGCTAACGGAACTACAGCCAGCCAAACCGGCCAGAGCCAATACTCCAATAATCCCATTTTTAGCAACAAAGCTTTTTGCCATGTGAAAGTCCCTACGAATTGTTATAAATCAAAACCGAGCAATGATAGTTTGCGGAAATGCCCCGGTACAACTGGTTCGACCAGGCCACGCGCCGTTATTGGGCGCCTCAGAATGACCGAGGCGCCGCTTCAGAGCCGCTATTGTAATACACCCGATTCGCGCAGCGCTGCGCGAACAGTTTCATGATACTGCTCTGCCAGAGGCACCAGCGGCAGGCGTATGCCCTCAGGCATCAGACCCATTTCCGTCATGGCCCATTTGACAGGCAAAGGATTCGGCTCAACAAACAGCTTGTTATGCAAAGGAAGCATCCGATTATTGATGGCAATTGCCGTGGCGATATCGCCGCGCATCGCGGCGGCACACAATTCGTGCATCGCGCGCGGCGCAACGTTGGCGGTGACGGAAATATTGCCCTTGCCGCCGCAGAACATCAGCGCCATCGCAGTCGGATCATCGCCCGAATAAACAGCGAACGAGGCCGGCGCCTGACGGAGCAAGTCCGTATTGCGGCCGATATTGCCGGTGGCTTCCTTGACGCCGATGATGCCAGGCACCTGCGCCAGGCGCAGCATGGTCTCATTGGACATATCGGCTACCGTGCGGCCGGGAACGTTGTACAGGATCACCGGCAGGTCCACCGATTCGGCGATCTTCTTGAAGTGCTGATACATGCCCTCTTGCGTAGGACGGTTGTAGTAAGGCACCACCTGCAAAGAGGCATCGGCACCGATCTCTTTCGCATAGTTCGTCAACGCAATCGCTTCAGCGGTCGAGTTGCCGCCGGAACCGGCGATGATGGGGATACGCTTATTTGTGTGCTCTACGGCAACACGTATCAATTCACAGTGTTCTTCCACGGATACGGTAGGCGATTCGCCGGTGGTTCCGACGATCACGATGCCGTCCGTACCTTCTGCAATATGCCAGTCTATCAATTTGCGCAGGCAAGGCAAATCGAGACTACCGTCGGCATGCATGGGGGTCACAATAGCAACCAGACTTCCCTTGATCATAGTCATATTAGCGCAGAAAAAAGTAAAACCTTGATTGTAGCGGATAGCAGGCCCTGTTGGGAGTTATTACCTGGAATATGCCCGTCAAAGTAGCGTTCGCCAGGTTCACAAGCGGTCATGGGCGCCGCCGGAAGCGGCCTTTCGGGCGCAAATGCGCTGCACGATGGCAGGCTTGGGGACATCGACATAGCCATGCTCATACGCCAGCACATGCATTTTCACCACTGGATTAGACTGCATTTGTGTGATTAGTTCTGCATCTGCCAGCAAAAAATCGGGATTTGCGGGGCGCCCGCAGGCGGCATTTCCAATCGCGAATGTCTCGTAAATCAGCAAGCCATCGTCCTTCAGGCTAGCCAGCATCCTTGGAAATAACGGACGATGCAGGTAATTGGTGACCACGATCGCAGAAAAAAGCATCTCTTCAAACGGCCAGTCAAAGCCTTGCGAGCCGGCTTCCAGGTCGAGCTGGCGGATAGCGATGCCCTCGGCAGCGAGCGTCTGCAGCAGAGCCGGGTCGCGGTCGACCGCAATGACACGCTGCCCCGCTGCCTGCAAAAACCGGCTATGCCGCCCGGCACCACAAGCCAGGTCGAGCACGCTGGCGCCGGCTGGAATCAAATCGGCAAAACGCCGCACCCATGCGGAGACCGGGGCGCCGCCGATATCAGCCGCATGGATCGTCATAACTCGGCCGCTCCCATCCTATCAGCCATAGCTGAGTCCCATCGCTTCACGCACATCGCGCATGGTTTCCTGCGCCAGCTTGCGCGCCTTGTCGCAGCCGTCGGCAACAATGGCACGCACCAGCGATGGATCGTCCAGGTATTGCTGCGCCCTTTCGCGCATCGGCTCTTGTTCTTTCAGGATGCCGTCAATGACCGGCTGCTTGCACTCCAGGCAACCTATGCCGGCGGATTTGCAGCCGTGCACCACCCATTCGCGGGTCGGCGCATCCGAATACACCTGATGCAACTGCCAGACAGGGCATCGCTCCGGATCGCCGGCATCGGTGCGCCTGACCCGCGCCGGGTCGGTGGGCATGGTGCGGATTTTCTTGATCACCGCATCTTTGTCTTCGCGCAATGCAATCGCGTTGCCATAGCTTTTAGACATTTTTTGACCATCCAGGCCGGGCAGGCGCGAAGATTCCGTCAGACGTACCTGCGGCTCCACCAGGATCAGCTTGCGGCTGCCTTCCAGGTACCCAAACAGGCGTTCGCGGTCTATCATGCTCAGGTTCTGCGTATCGTCCAGCATCGCCTTGGCCTGCTCCAGCGCCTCGGCCTTGCCCTGCTCCTGAAACTCATTACGCAATTCGGCATACAGCTTGGCGCGTTTGCTGCCCAGTTTTTTCACCGCGGCCTGGGCTTTTTGCTCAAAGCCTTTTTCCTTGCCGTACAAATGGTTGAAGCGGCGCGCCAGTTCGCGCATCATTTCTACATGCGGCACCTGGTCGTCGCCGACCGGCACCATGCTGGCGCGGTAAATCAATACGTCGGCCGCCTGCAGCAGCGGATATCCCAGGAAACCGTAGGTGGACAGGTCGCGGTCGGCCAGTTTTTCCTGCTGATCCTTGTAGGTAGGCACCCTCTCCAGCCATCCCAGCGGGGTCGCCATCGACATCAGCAAATGCAGTTCTGCATGCTCCGGCACCTTGGACTGGATGAACAAGGTCGCCTGCGAGGGATCGACGCCGGCCGCCAGCCAGTCCACCAGCATGTCCCAGACGCTGGCTTCAATGATGCTGGGATCTTCATAGTGCGTCGTCAGCGCATGCCAGTCCGCCACAAAGAACAGGCAAGGCAGTTCCGATTGCATCTTGACCCAGTTCTTCAGGGCGCCGTGATAGTGACCCAAATGCATCGCCCCCGTCGGACGCATACCAGAGACAACACGGTCAGGATACATAGGAGATCAGCTCAGGATAAGAGTCAAAGGATAAACCAGCAAATTCAGCAGCACGTTTGCAATCCCTATTACCGGATACATCCAGAATTGCAGCGCATGGATCATCACCAACCCCATCACGATAAAGAATCCATACGGCTCAATTTGTGAAAATTTGTAGGCGTATTTATAAGGTAACAGGCTGATCAGGATTCGTCCACCATCCAGTGGCGGTATTGGAAACAGATTGAATGCGAGCATGACCAGATTGGTCAATACGCCGGCCTGCGCCATGCGCATGAAGAAATCCTCCTGCACGCCGCCCGCCCGCAGTAGCACCCCGAAGACTATCCATAAAAAAGCCATGACGAAGTTAGCGCCCGGCCCCGCCAGCGCGACCCAAGCCATGTCTCTCTTGGGCTTGCGCAAGTTGCTAAAATTAACAGGAACCGGTTTCGCGTAACCGAACAGGAAATTCCCGCCGGTGGCCAGATACAGCACTACGGGAATGACGATGGTACCCATGGGATCGATATGGCTGATCGGATTCAAGGTCATGCGGCCTTGCTGGTATGCCGTCAGATCGCCAAAGTATTTGGCTGCAAAAGCGTGTGCCGCCTCATGCAGGGTAATGGCGAAGATCACCGGCAGCGCATATACCGCGATCGTTTGTATAAGTTCATTCATGCGAAGGTTTTATCAGAAAGGCAAATCGGGCCGGGATAACCGGGATGGATGGCGGTGCGCGCAATATGGCGGATTTGCGCAACACCGCAACAGGATTATTGTGTGGCAGGAGGTCACAAACCGAACGGCGTTACATCGCCGCGCCCCTGACGTATCAGTTGCGGAACTTCCTCGGTCATGTCGATGATCGTCGTCGGCAGCAGGCTGCAGGCGCCGCCGTCAATGACCAAATCGACCGTTTTTTCCAGTCTTTCGCGTATCACTTCGGGGTCGGTCTGTATTTCTTCATCGCCCGGCAAAATCAGCGTAGTGCCGAGCAGGGGCTGGCCCAACTCTTCCAGCAGGGCGTGGGTAATGCCGTGCTCAGGCACGCGCAGTCCTATGGTCTTGCGGGAAGGATGACTCAGGCGCCGCGGCACTTCCTTGGTCGCCTCCAGGATCACCGTGTAAGGCCCGGGAGTGACCGCCTTCAGCATGCGGTACTGGCGATTGTCCACTTTCGCATACAGCGCGATCTCGGACAAATCGCGGCACAGCAGCGTCAAATGATGTTTGTCGTCAATGCCGCGGATACGCCGCAACCGGGTGACGGCATCCTTGTCATCCAGTTGGCAAACCAGCGCATAACAGGAGTCGGTCGGCACCGCCACGATGCCGCCGCTCTTGATAATCTGCACCGCCTGCTTGATCAGGCGCAGCTGCGGATTATCGGGATGAATTTGAAAATATTGCGTCATAAAAAGGAGTGTTGGCCTGGCTTACTTCATATTTTGCAAGGCTGCGATGCGCTGCTGCATAGGTGGGTGTGTTGAAAACAATTCGCTGATGCCCGGCTTGTCGCTGATGCCGGACGCCGCCATGGATTTGGGCAATTCGCCCGGCTGCATGCTGCCCAGGCGCGCCAACGCCTTGATCATTGGCTGTCCGCTGCCCAGCAGTGTTGCCGAACCGGCATCGGCGCGGAATTCGCGCTGGCGCGAGAACCACGCAACAATCAGCGAAGCCAGCACACCGAAAATCATTTCGCAGACAAAGACGGTCACCATGTAACCGATGCCGGGCCGATCATCGTCGCTATTATTACGGAAGACCGCCTTATCTATCGCATACCCTACCACACGGGCCAGGAACACCACAAAGGTATTCACCACTCCCTGGATCAGGGCCATCGTCACCATGTCGCCATTGGCGATATGCGCCACTTCGTGGCCCAGCACCGCTTCCACTTCTTCCTTGGTCATGCTCTCCAGCAAACCGGTCGATACCGCCACCAGCGCCGAATTCCTGAAAGCGCCGGTCGCAAACGCATTCGGTTCGCCGTTGTATACCGCCACTTCCGGCATGCCTATGCCGGCGCGCTCCGCCAGGGTTTTGACGGTATTGACCAGCCATAACTCGGTCGATGAAGCCGGAGCATCGATCACGCGCGCACCGGTGGACCATTTCGCCATGGGCTTACTGATCAGCAACGAAAAAATCGCCCCGGTAAAACCCACCACCAGCGAAAACACCATCAGCGTGCTCAATTGCAGGCCATTCGCGGTCAGGTAACGATTGACGCCCAGCAACGACAGTACCACCGACATGACGAGCATGACAGCGAGATTGGTGGCAAGAAATAGAAAAATGCGCTTCATAAAGATATCCCCAGTCCCAGTGAGAGAGCAAAACCTTACTTAATTTGGGGATATTGTAGAAAAAAACAAGACATCGCGCACTAGATATTGCCTGATATCAAGGAGGGCGCGGTTTACGCCCAGGCTCCCCAGACCGGCTTCAGTGAAGGCGCCAGCGCAGGCAACTGCCCCAGATCAGCAATTGAATCATGCGGCCCATGAAAATCCGAGCCGCGCGAAGCCAGGAAACCATAGCGGTCTGCCACTTTTGAATATTCGGAATATTGGTCAACGGTGTGGCTGCCGGTCACCACTTCGATGCCGAGGCCGCCCAGTGCCTTGAACTCGCGGAACAATGCGTCGAATGCCACGGGGCTGAATTCGTAGCGGCCCGGGTGCGCAATGACGGCGACCCCGCCGGCCCGGCATATCCAGCCCACCGCTTCCGCCAGTGTCGCCCAGCGGTGCGGCACAAAACCGGGCTTGCCGTCGGCCAGAAAGCGCTTGAACACTTCGCTGATATCGGCACACTCGCCTGTCTCGACGATATAGCGGGCAAAATGGGAGCGGGAAATCAGGTCGGGGTTGCCGACGTATTTCAGCGCGCCTTCATAGGCTCCCTCTATCCCGGCCTTGGCCAGTTCTGCCGCCATGCCGCGTGCGCGGCGCTCGCGTCCGGAACGCGTCGCTTCCAGCCCGCGCACCAGTTCAGGATAGGTTTCATCGATATTCAAACCGACGATATGTATGGTCCTGCCGGCCCAGGTCACCGAAATCTCAACCCCGGTGACGTAACCCAGACCCAGCGACTTGGCCGCAGCCCGCGCCTCAGGGATGCCCCGGACCTCATCGTGGTCCGTCAGCGCCCAGACATCCACGCCATTTTTCTTTGCCCTCGCTGCCACTTCGGCAGGCGCCAGCACGCCGTCGGAGACGGTGGAGTGGCAATGGAGATCTACATTCAAGGGTCGGGCGAACATGATACGGACTTAAGGGCTGAAACGATAATTGTACTCCGCTTGCCGCCTTTGTGTTGCGCCGCACATGACATTGAGCAAGCTTAACGCAAGGAGTGCGTGCATTTTTTGCAGCAACGGCAAGACAAAAATGCCATGTATGCCCACACTGCATTAACATCCGGCTAACGCCGATGCAATCGCGGCGCGAATCTGCCTGACGCAGGCGTCATGTGATTAAATTTTCATTTCCAGCCTGACGGTCCACGTCGTATACGTTTTTGCCGTAGTGGCGTCGACATGGTTGATGCCGCCGGTGGTGACTACGCTGCCGCTCAGATAGTCGTTTGCCTGCAGGTTATTGGCGGCGACGCGCAACTGGGTCGTGGGGCTGAATTTCCACAAGCCGTACAGGTCGATCTGGCGTTTGAGCCCGGTGCTGTTCAACTGTGTGTCGGTACTCTGGATCGCATACGCCGGCGTCCAGTTATAATTTCCGCCAAGCGTCAGCGGCATTTTGGCCAGGCGATAATCCAGCCCAAAGTTGGCGGTTTCCTTCGGCTGCTGATCCAGGCGGTTATTCGGCCCCTGGATGCCATCCACGCTGGACCGGAAGCGGCTGTAATTGCTGCGCACGTCAATCGCCGGCCCTTCCGGCAAGAACTCCTGTAACTGGAACTTGGCTTCCAGCTCGATGCCCTTGGTGATCGCATGGCCGATATTGACTGGCGACGAGACCCAGCGCGGCCCGGTCAAAGTGTCTGTCAGCACCGTATTGCGGCGTATCAGGTCATTGATGTCGCGCACGAAAAAGTTCGCGCTCATGATGCCGGCACTGGTCAGGTAATGTTCATATGCGAGGTCGACACCTTTGGACAATTCAGGCTTCAGGAACGGGTTGCCGGTGCGGTCGGGCTTGGTCGGGCCGTTCAGCGGCGAGATCGACGGCAACGCAATCAGGTCATTCAGCGCCGGTGCGCGATAGGCGTGCGTCAGGCTCAGGCGTATCTGGTCTTTCTTCTCGCCTGGAATACGCCACACGCCATGCAATACCGGACTCCAGACGCTGCTGGTATTGTCCACCACGCCGGTGGAGATGGTGCTCTTGGTGCGTATGCCTTCCCAGCGCAGGCCGGCATAGGCAGAAAACTGTTCATTCACGTCGAACTCATCCTGCACAAATGCCGCCAGACGGCGCGTGCTGGCTGTCAGGTTATCGCCGGAGTCGGCGAACTGTGGATTTCCCTTGTCGTCTACCGATACCTTGGTCTGGTTGCGCTTGCCGGCCTCTACATCGAGACCGGCTGCCAGCGTATGCCCGTCGCCAACCGGCTTGGTGAATTTGCCTCCGGCATTCAGGCTGGTGTCCTTGGTGGCGGAGGTGTCGTTGATACTTTTCAAAAACCCGCCGCCGGTGCCGTATTCGCTGCGCAGGGAGCTGCTATCCATCTTGCCCGCGCCACCGCCGAATTTGATATTCAACTTTGAGTTGTCGTCAAACTTGTGCTGCCAATTGCCGAAGCCGCGGACAAAAGTGGTTTCAGCGTTGCCGACAGAATTTGCCAGCGCATACTCTTGCTGTTGCAGTTCGCCTATCTGGTCCAGCTTGCTGGTGGTCCTGGAGTCGCTACGGGAATTCATTACAAAAGGCTGGAACATCAAGGTATCGCCGTTTTCAAAGCGGTAGCTGAAGCGCGGCGTCAGTTGCAGGCCTCTGGACAAGCGGCTGGTCTGGTCATGCTGGTGCTGCTCGAGCTGCCCCTGCGCATTGGTTTCGCTGGTATCGGTGCTGACCTCATCGTGCTGGCGATTCTGCGAGATGGAGGCCGTCAGTGCATAAGACAAATCGCCGAGCTGGCCGGGATAGGTCACGGACAGATTAGGCGCATTGCGGCCCTGCTCCAGACTGTCGGAGATGCGGATATCGGTCGTCTTTTGCCGGTAGTCTTCACGCAATACGATATTGATGGTGCCGGCAATCGCCTGTGTGCTGTATTCCGCGACCGGCCCACGAATGATCTCGATACGCTCCACCTGATCGGGCGACAGCGAATCCATGGAGAAGCCGCGCGGCGCGCGTTCGCCATTGATCAGGATTTGCGTATAGCCGTTGCCCATGCCGCGCATGCGAATGTCGCCGCCGCGGCCGGGGCGCCCGCCGACCGTCACGCCGGGGAGCCGCTTCAATATTTCCCCTATCGTGCTGTCGCCGTTTCTGTCCAGTTCTTCACGGCCGAAGATCATCTTGGCGGCAGTGGACATCCGCCGCTCGTCCATATCGGATTGGCGGCTGCCGTTTATCGTTACTTTCTGCACCCGTTCACCGGATGCCGCTGCCGGTTGCTGGCCGTCCTTGCTTGCTTGCGCCGGAGTTGACTTGATCGGCGCTAATTTATCTGTGGGCTTGCTGGCTTTCTGGCTGGCTGGATCGCTTGGCGCTACGATGGGCTCATCTGCGCGAGCCTGCAAAGAAGTTGCGCCAACAAATGCGAGTGTTGCGACAGGAAGAAATTTACTCATTATGCAGTGCCGATTCCCATAAATTAGTAATAAGCCATCAATTCAAATACGATTGAGAATCAAAAGCATTTGACAGGCTGACATTCTATTTTCAAAACCCATGGCTAGCCAGCTTAAACCACGCTATTTTGTATTTTATTGAAACAGCCGCTCGACATGCTCCGCGCCTTGCAATCATGATCTTTTAGACTATCTGCTCGCATCAGACGGAAAAGATGCATCTTTGCTTTAAGTCAACTATTGCAGGCAGCAAATTATATTGGTTAAATAAAATTATCCAAAATATATTTAGGGCCAGTGGCGCGGGTTGACGAAAAAAAAAGCCCGGACCTTCAAAGATCCGGGCTTTATCAGACTTTATTAAGCTAAAACTTAATCGGCGCGGGCTGCCAGATTCAAGTTCAGTTGCGAGCGCAGTATGTCTTCGGTGTCGGGACGCGGGTTGTTCCTGGCAAACTCCAGCCTGTCCAGGTATTCGCGGCTGACGTCGCCGGTAATGTAATTACCGTCAAAACAGGATGCCTCTATGCTTCTCAGCGCCGGATTGACGTCGAAAATGGAGCGCTTCATTGCATCCACATCCTGATACACCAGCGCATCGGCGGTGATTTCACGGCAAACTTCTTCGTCGGAGCGCCCATAGGCAATCAACTCGTTGCGCGTCGGCATGTCTATGCCATACACGTTAGGAAATTTGACCGGTGGTGCAGCAGAAGCGAAGATCACGCGTTTGGCGCCGGATTCGCGCGCCATTTGCACGATTTCGCGACTGGTGGTGCCGCGCACGATGGAATCGTCCACCAGCAATACGCTTTTACCCTTGAATTCGGAAGCAATCGCATTCAGTTTCTGGCGCACCGATTTGCGGCGTACCGCCTGGCCCGGCATCATGAAAGTGCGGCCTATGTAGCGGTTCTTGATGAAGCCTTCGCGGTAGTCCAGGTTCAGTTTCATCGCCAGCTCCATCGCAGACGGGCGGGAGGAATCCGGAATCGGCATGACCACGTCAATGTCGCCGGCGCTAAACTGGCTGCGCACCTTGTCGGCCAGGTATTCGCCCATCTTCAAACGCGTCAGGTATACCGACGCGCCGTCGAGGATGGAGTCTGGACGGGCCAGATAGACGAACTCGAACGCACAGGGATTCAGTGAAGGATTCTCGGCACACTGCTCGTTATACAGCTGACCATCCAGGTCGATGAAAATTGCTTCGCCCGGCTCGACGTCGCGCAGGAACTTGAAGCCCAGCCCTTCCAGCGCAACAGACTCGCTGGCGATCATGTATTCATTGCCGTTTTCGGTACGCGAAACACCGATGCACAGAGGGCGAATGCCGTATGGATCGCGGAAGGCCAGCAAGCCGTAGCCAGCGATTTGCGCAACTACCGCATACGAGCCGCGTACCCTTCTGTGCAGCATGGAGACCGAACGGAACAGCGCTGCCGGATCCAGCGAATAGCCTGAAGTGACTTCCTGGATTTGATGCGCCAGGATATTCAGCAACACTTCCGAATCGGAATCCGTGTTCAGGTGACGGCGGTCGTTCTTGAACAACTCTGTCTTCAGTTCATCGGCATTGGTCAGGTTGCCGTTGTGGGCCAGCACGATGCCGAATGGCGCATTGACATAAAAAGGCTGCGCCTCTTCTTCACTGGTAGAGCCTGCTGTGGGGTAGCGTACCTGGCCTATGCCGATATTGCCGGGCAGGGAACGCATATTGCGAGTACGAAACACGTCTCGCACCAAACCATTTGCCTTATGCATTGCAAACTTGTTGCCATGCCCGGTTGCGATGCCGGCGGCGTCCTGGCCGCGATGCTGCAACAACAACAAGGCATCATACAAAAGCTGGTTGACGGGATTATTGGAGACTACGCCTACGATGCCACACATGGTGGACTCCTAAAAAACAAATAAAAACCTGCTTGGAAACAATCGGCCATAACGGCGCGGAACATTTCCTAAAACTGTACGTGCCGGGAAATTGATTCCGGCAAAAACGGCATGATGGTCTGCGCCGCGGTCTCCGCAACGGGACTCAGCAGCGCATGCTTCCAAAAATCCTGCTTTGGGATGGAAGTCATGCCGCATAACAGCACCGCCGCCATCACGATCACACATCCCCTGGCCAGGCCGAACAAGCCACCCAGCCCCCTGTCCG
>DATHMC010000061.1:0-4344 GCA_035487495.1 Undibacterium sp. | reverse complement strand
TGCTGCCTGAGTTGTCATTTCCCATCCAGGTAGATCAGGGTGGTCCACTAGTTCCTGACCTTCGCCTGCTTGACGTGGCTTTCCAGTTCCCTGAACGACGGTCGCTCGGTGGCGGAGATCAGCTTGCGGCTGAACTCTACTGCAGATGCCGGCACGTAGCCGTCTGGACTGGTCAGCAAGATACCGATTTGGCCGACACATGGTCGATATTTCTCGTAGAAAATTATTTGAATTTCATCAACTCTCATCTCAGATCGAAATAAAGCAATGAAAGCGGCTGGCGCGGGTTCGGTAGCGTACGGTGTGGGTCGGATGGCGGCACTATAATTGGTTTTGGTATTCTCTTCAAATTTTTGCGGACGACAGGTGCGCGGCTCGTCTTTAGGCAGCGCCGCAGCCAGTTTCTTTCTTGCACATAGAATGGGGACATCCACATCATGATCTCCAGCTTGAATCCGGACACATCTCCGCTGCACCTGTTGCTGTCCAGCTTGCAGAAAGATTCATTCAATTATTTCCTGCATGAGGTGAATGAAAAAAACGGCCTGATCCGCGACAAGACCAAGGACGGCTGGCCCGCCAGCATCGCCGCGGTAGGCATGGCGCTGACGGTCTATCCGATAGGCGTGGAACGCGGCTTCATGTCGCGCGCGCATGCGGTCAAGCGCACGCTGGCTACGCTGCGTTTCTTCGCCAATAGCGAGCAGAGTACGGCGTACACCGCCACCGGCTACAAGGGCTTCTACTACCATTTCCTCGACATGGAATCCGGCACGCGCGTGTGGAATTGCGAACTGTCCAGCATCGACAGCGCCTTGCTGATCGCCGGCGTGCTGACCTGCGGCGGCTACTTCCAGCAAGATACCGAGGGTGAGGTGGAAATCCGCAAGCTGGCCGACCTGCTGTACCGGCGCGTGGACTGGAAATGGATGATGCACGGCGCCGCAGTGATGTGCCACGGCTGGAAGCCGGAAAGGCACTTCCTGCCCTGGCACTGGGAAGGCTATGACGAAGCGCTGATCATGTATATGCTGGCGCTGGGCTCGCCGACGCACCCGATCGCGCCGGAGAGCTATGCCGCCTGGATGACAACCTATGAATGGAAGGAGGTATACGGCATAGAGTATCTGTACGCCGGCCCCTTGTTCATTCATCAGATATCGCATTTGTGGATAGATTTCCGTGGCATCCGCGACGCCTTCATGCGAGACCACGACTGCGACTATTTTGAAAACAGCCGGCGCGCTGCGCAAATTCATCAGCAGTATGCGATCCAGAACCCGATGTGCTTTGAACAATACGGCGAATTTTGTTGGGGTGTGACGGCCTGTGACGGCCCCGGCAACATCAGCAAGAAGATCAAAGGCGTAGTGCGCACCTTTTATGACTATATTGCGCGCGGCGCACCGTTCGGCCCCGATGACGGCACGCTGGCGCCGTGGGCGGTAGCCGCCTGCCTGCCGTTTGCGCCGGAGATCGTGCTGCCTACCATACAACATTTCTATCGCCTGCGGCTGCGTGAAGTGAACCCGTACGGCTTCAAGGCGTCTTTTTCGCCCACCTTTGAATGCAACACGCCGCGCAAGGCGGGCTGGGTATCTCCTTACCATTTCGGCATCAACGAAGGGCCGACCGTGATCATGCTGGACAACCACGAGCACGATTTTATCTGGGGCATCATGCGCCGGTGCCCGTATATCGCGCACGGTTTGCGGCGTGCGGGATTTGAAGGCGGGTGGCTGGCTTGAATTTGCGTCTGAAATTCTGGTCGGATCGGTAAATCCGCGAGGTTACGATGCCGTAGACCGGTAGGATAGGCAAGAGTGCCCATCCCGCATACTGGCAAGCCTGGGCTGGTAATGCGCAAACCCAGTGCCTATCCGAGATCGCAAAGTCTGCGCGAATCTACTTCGGCGTTCCATGCGACGACCATACCACGCTGAAAATTTTCCACTTGCCGTCTGCTGTCTTCAACATCTGCCACGACTCCACACCATAATTCTCTATCTTGTTATCCCATAAAAACTCAAAGTCGAACATCACCCAGGCTATGTGGCCGTCTTGTGTGATCTTGATGTTGTAGAACTTTTCCTCCACCGGCACGGTTGCGCTGGCGAGCATGTCGGCGAAGCCGCTGTAGCCGCCGCTGCGGATGCCGTCGAAGCTGACGTCGGTCTTGTCATTGACCATTTTGACAAATGTGGGGCTGGCCGGGGAGCTGAACAGGATGTTGGAGTTGAGCATCAGCGCTGATAGCTGCTTGATATTTTTGCTGATCAGCGCGGCGCGGAAATCCTGGGTGACCTGGGTGATGGCGCTGATGTCTGCCGGCGTGCTGTCGCGGCGGCCAATATGGCTGGCCTGGCCGGCGGCTTGCGCATGGCTGATGCCGCTGCACAAAAAGCTCGCGCACAGCAGGGAAGCGGAGAGGAGTGTTCGCATGGGGTATCCGGTTTCTTGAAAGAAAACCATCGTATCCATTATTTGCCTAAAAGACAAGCTGGCGGCGGCGCCATGAAGTTCACTTCACACCCGAAGCAATAAGCTTTACTATGGCGGCCTACAGAATCGTATAGACAATTGCGTATACGATTTATCCACGGTGACCTCCTTACAATTTGGAGACAAGCTTGTTAACACTCAGACAAAAACTGTCGCAGATCCCAGAAGGATCAGGCGCGCTGTTCTTCATCCAGATTTTTGCCACGCTGGGCTTTGCGGTTCTGTATTCCACGCTGGTGCTGTATGCGACCAAGAAGCTGGGTTTCTCCAACAAGGAGGCGACCGCGATCATGGGCGTGTTCGGCGCGTTTAATTATGGGCTGCACCTGTTCGGCGGCTACCTGGGCGGGCGCTTCCTGAGCAACCGCAACCTGTTCGTGGGCGGCATGGTGCTGCAGGTGATAGGCTGCGCCTGCATCTCCGGCGGCACGACCCACCTGCTGTACTGGGGGCTGGCCTTGTTCCTCACCGGCAGCGGCCTGAACGTGACCTGCCTGAACCTGATGCTGACGCAAAGGTTCAAGCCGGAAGACACCCGCCGCGAAAGCGCCTTCCTGTGGAACTATGCGGGCATGAACCTGGGCTTTTTCATCGGCTTTACCGTCGCCGGCTACTACCAGTTGCAAGGAAATTATTCCAGCCTGTTCATCTTTGCCACCGTCGGCAATTTCCTCGCCATCCTGCTGGCGGCCGGCAACTGGAAATCCTTGTCCGACCTCAACACGCCCTTGCTGGACGCCACGCCGTCGCAATTCAAATTGCGCTTCCTCGCCGGCGCGCTGATCCTGGTGGGGCTGGTGCCGCTGGTGTACATCATGCTGCAGCACGCGGAGTTCAGCGGCCACCTGGTCATCGGCGTCGGCGCCCTGATCGCGGCGATCCTGATCTTTCTGGCGTTCAAGCATAAAGACGCGCGCGAGCGTAACAATATGTGGGCCTACATGATATTGACGTCCGGCTCGCTGGTGTTCTGGACGCTGTACCAGATGGCGCCGTCGGGTTTGCAGATCTTCGCCACCGACAATGTGGACCGCATGGTGTGGGGCGTGGAGATTGCGCCGCAGTGGATACAAAACATCAACAGCTTCATCATCATGATAGGCGGCCCGCTGACGGCGATACTGTTTGACAGCCTGCGCAAAAAGGGCTGGAACATCGACCTCAGCAAGCAATTCGCCACCGCGCTGATCCTGATCGGCCTGGGCTTCCTGGCGCTGCCGGTGGGCATCATGCTAGCCGGCAGCAACGGCATGGTCGCCTTCAAGTGGATCTTCATCAGCTACCTGTTCCAGAGCCTGGGCGAGCTGCTGATTTCGCCGGTGGGCTATGCGATGGTAGGCCGCCTGGCGCCGCGCCAGTACCAGGGCATCATGATGGGCAGCTTCATGCTGGTGACCGGCGTGGCCTCCGTGATCTCCAGCTATTTCTCCGGCCTGGTGCCGGAAGCCAAGGAGGGCTTGTCGGCCGCAATGACCAACCCTACCTACCAGAGCATCTTCTCCACCCTGGGCTGGAGCAGCGTCGCGGTCGGCATCGTGATGGTGGCGCTGATCCCGTTCCTGCGCAGGATCATCAAGGACAGCGAAGCGTCGGAACCCGGCGCGGAACTGGCGACCTTGCCGGTGGCGGAGTTGCATGCGTAACGAGTGACGCACGATCAAAAAAAGGCGCGAGACTTTGCAGTCTCGCGCTTTTTTTATGCCGGGAGTTTTTTCGCGGCAGGGTAGCTTGGATCTAATGCTTCAGCAGCCAGCCAGGGCACAATACGCTGACGCGGTTGACGCCCTGCATTTTTGGGGTTGTCGAGCACTTCACCCTTCCGGATCGAGCAGCCGCGGCCCC
>DATHMC010000060.1:0-13402 GCA_035487495.1 Undibacterium sp. | reverse complement strand
CCATCGCTAGCTTTATTCAATGAATTAAGCTATGCCGCAGTTATAGGTTTCTGCGGTACCAGTCGTGCAACCGGCGTCACCGGTCGTGGTACCACAGGCCTTTGAGCAACCATTCGTTGGGCAAATAGCCAGGGATATCTGGAAGGACCAGCACATCCAGCCCCCGGTGCCGCCGGCGAGGGTATCGTCATCACCAAAGTCCGAGATACCCCCCCCTGCAACTGCATCGATTTCATCAGGGGTCAAAGTACGAACCACTTGTTTGTCCAGCTTCAATTTCTTTGCCATTTAAACTTCTCCAAAAGTAAGACAACGGAATAACGAGCACTCTTTTCTTTTGAAATTATGATTGTCTACATGATTGCCTCCATTAGTTTGAGAGTTGAACGACTTGCTCATAGCATCGGGTTCTCGACTTCCCATTAGAAAAATCAATAGCTTCTAGGCGGTTGATATACTTTTGGGGGCAAATTTTCACCAAATAAATTTCCAATAATTAATTCGAAATGTAATTTATTGAATCAAACTGTAACTGGAATTAAAATATATCACATAAAGTAGACATAAAAGCATATCTATTTAATAATTTCTATATTAACAACCTCACATTGATACTCCGCATAAATGCTGTGGATACAATGATCTTATTTAGGAATCCCGGACCAGGGGAAGAGTGAGCTTTTCGGCAAATTATCTTGAGGAAGATGAAGGTTTGCCATGAGCAGAAAGCACTTTTCGGTAGAGCAAATAGTTGCCGTGTTGAAGCGAAGGAACTGTGGAGGCCCGCGCAGAAGCGCGAAGTGGTCGGCTAATGTTCAGCCGCTACCACGTCGCGGGCGCGTTACGGGTAGGCTATCTCGACAGAGTCTTCCGGCAGTGAACCAATCAATTCCTGCCCAAAACTATTCCGCAACGAAAAAAACTTTTCGACGGCACTTTGGTCAGGAGTCGTTGACATCATCGTTTGGGTAGTCAACTCTTCCAGTAGGTACGACATATTGACAAGCAGGTGGCTCGGGTTCTCTTTATGCCAAAAGCCATAATGCGGTATTTGACCAGACCACGCACCCCGTCGGATGGCTGGCTTGGAGAGCGCGGAAGTTGTCACCTCCGATTAAAGGTGACTGTTTATGGGAGTCACACGAGGCCAAGAGGGCCTGCATCCCCGTTCCAGCGCCCCTCGGCCCATGCGAGCCAGTCCCAGACATAGGCTGCGTCCTTTTCGCCAGATAGGATCGGCACGGCCGATCCGCGCAATACATCAAGGAATTGCGTTCGCCATGGCTCCGGGATCTCGGCCAGGCGGACAAAGTACGGCCGCCCTTTATGGTAGTGGTGTGGGACTATTTTCAAGAGGTCTTCGCGTGTCATTTCTTTGCTGTCAATTCGTACTGTTCCATGGCTTCTTTCCGGTCATGACTCTATTATCGCCTCTCCGGCGGCGGGTCCTATTACGCAGAACGCTTAAAGAGACGCCATTTTCCTTGGGTTCTCGCAAGGAGATTTCTGCAACTGGCCCTACTGCAACTTCTGCGCACCCGATTTACTCGCGAGAGCTTCGCAATGCATGGCGGATAGAGCGGATAAAAAGGCAGTTGATTTTCGCAGTTGGTGGCTCCGATAAAGTGGCAGTCCCAATATTGGCAGGAAGCGCTCCGACAATGTGGAAAAATTTCCCCGCTGGTGATATTCAATGGGTACTGAACGTTCCTTCAATTGCTGCGGCGTTTCTGGGGGCCTTGGCAATAGACGGCATGCTGCTAAGCTTGGTATTTAAAAATTTGTCTTACCAAAAGGACTTACTTACGATCGCAATCGCTCAGTTGGAAAAAGAAGCCGGTTGCTCGTAATATATTGTGTAACTGCTCGCTGCGAAGCGGAGTGTTTTTCAGGTCGAGGCGATCTGCGCGACGCAGTTCACAGGATGGTCGGCCATATGCCCCAGCATATAGCGCGACCAAGCCTCGGGATCGACGCCATTGAGCTTGGCGGTCCCGATCAGAGGAGATAGGTCGCAGCGGCGCGCTCGCACCGGCTAGGTGCTGTGTTGACACTTACCTTCAGGTCGGATAGGGAGAACATTTGCTCCAGTAATCTGCGCTAACTGTTTCTTTATTTCATATAGTTCATAAAGCAGCGATAGCTCTCGCTCCAATGCTGCCTCGAGTTCGAGCCGGTACTGCGTAGCGGATTGCTTTGCTCTCTCCAATTTTTCACTTTCCTGGTTGGAGCGCTTAAATTGCTCGGCGGCTGCTTGCTCAATGTCCAGGATCAAGCTTGCAAACATAGAGCGAGATTTTTTGATGCTGCCCTTGGAGCGTCCCGCTTCCAAAGAGACCGCGTCATTTGTGATTTTTGTTCTCTTAGGAAGATTTATTGGCTGATTTTTTTTGAGCCGGTCTAATGCGGAGAAATACTCCTGAAGTGGATGGTTCATCAGATTTGCCTTGTGCGGTGTCTGCATATTACGTTTTCTATATCTACACTATAACTCCTAATAACCGTTTCCATGTCCCCGCAAACTGGAATAAAGGCGCCATTGCGAAGTAATAGAAAGATTATTATTTTATTGATAACTGAACTTTTAGCATCAAGGACCTGGTGAAATTCTCTGACGTTTCCGTGTTTTCCAGAGATATGCAACAGCACCTTCGTGTCGCTACGAATTCTACGACCCAATTCATCGCATGCTAATTTAAGGGGCTCCGATTCCACAATCAATTCGTCAAAAAGCTTGAGCCAGCTCTGCCCCTTGGCCTGAGAACTGGTTATTTTTTGCGCAAATTTTGCTTCGAAAATATCGATGTCGCTGGCAAATAGTTCTTTTAGAATCCGTTCTTGTCTGAAACGCTCAATTGTTAGCCGGAATACGTCGACTAAAGCGCCGTCACCAGTTCCCGAGACTAAATAGACCTTTTTTTCATTTGACAGTTCTGGCTGGGCTAAAAAGTCATTTTGCCAGTACAAACGGTTTACGAAATTCGCTGGCGCAATTTCCCTGCCAAATCCCGTTGCGAGTATCACCAAATCGAATTGATCGCTGCAGCCGATACTGCGTCTTTTCTGAAAAAAATCAGATTTAAATGCCGTTTCTTTGCCAATCCAGTCGATTTTCATAGTGGTCGGATTAAATCTAATGTGCTCCACTTCAAGGAAAGCTTTAAGACGCTCGCTCGAAAGATCGTGTTTTTGGGCTATTTGGGCAAATCCCTTGAGTATGTAGGAGGCAACATCAGACGCACGACCTTCGCGCCAGTTCAAGATAGGAAGCCCGGCGCTACCTTCTCGACTTCCCGCGCTAGGCCAGCTATAAATTTTTGGATGAATCCAACGAATATCACAGCCAAGTTGCAATGGGCAAAAATCCGAATGACGCTCAAAAATTGTGACGGTTGCCGTGGAGTTTTTCACCAGAATAGCCGCAGCGGCGGTCAAGCCGCTAGCTCCTCCGCCTATGACAGCAACCCTCGACGTTTCGGTCAGTAACTCCGCTTCGCTAAGAGCCCAGATCAAGTTATGACTTCGCACCTGCTGTTTGTATAGCGTGACGCCTGACTGAAGGGACCCTAGAAGAAAAACGTTGTCATAAAGTTTCGAGGATGCAAGAAAATCTGAGATGGATAGAAAATTTTTATGCAAAATATCTGGTGCTTGAACAGTCGTTTTTTTCATCATCGCTATTCGGTTGCTCTTACGTTTTGAGAGCTGTGAAATGAGGGGTAAATTGCAAAACTAGTGCGAAAACAGCGCAAATATGCACATTTCATAGTAGCTATTTTCAAATTAACTGCGTGATCTTCCTAAATTTTAGTGTTAAATTAATTTGTGGTACTTGCTGCCGTTACAGGCGCTATAGCTAATTTCCATCTCGTGTAACTAAAACTATTTATACGTGTGTACCTAAAACTAATTTAACTTCGCAACTCGCCATTCCAGATCCCTGAGGCTATTCCACCGTAACCGATTTCGCCAGATTGCGAGGCTTATCCACATCTGTCCCCCGCGCCAATGCGGTGTGATACGCCAGCAATTGCAAAGGTACCACGTGCAGGATAGGCGACAACTGACCGTAGTGTTCCGGCAGGCGGATTACGTGCACGCCTTCGCTGGGGGCGATGCGGGAGTCGGCGTCGGCGAATACGTAGAGCTCGCCGCCGCGGGCGCGGACTTCCTGCATATTGGATTTCAGCTTTTCTATCAGCGCGTCTTTCGGCGCTACCGTCACCACCGGCATTTCCTTGGTGACCAGCGCCAGCGGGCCGTGTTTCAATTCGCCGGCGGGGTAGGCTTCGGCGTGGATGTAGGAAATTTCTTTCAGCTTCAGCGCGCCTTCCAGCGCGATCGGGTAGTGCAGGCCGCGGCCCAGGAACAGGGCGTTTTCCTTGCGCGCGAATTCTTCTGCCCAGGCGATGATCTGCGGCTCCAGCGCCAGCACCGCGCTGATCGCTACCGGCAGATGGCGCAGCGCCTTGATGTGCTCCGCTTCCTGCTCGTCGCTGAGGCGGCCCTTGATCTGTGCCAGCGCCAGCGCCAGCAGGAACAGCGCGGCCAGTTGGGTAGTGAAGGCCTTGGTGGAGGCGACGCCGACTTCCACGCCGGCGCGCGTGATGTAGGCCAGTTCGCATTCCCTGACCATCGCGCTGGTGGCGACGTTGCACACGGTCAGCGTGTGCAGCATGCCTTGCGCGCGCGCGTGTTTCAGCGCGGCCAGCGTGTCGGCGGTTTCGCCGCTTTGCGAGATCGTGACGACCAGGCTGTTGGCGTTGGGCACGCTGTCGCGGTAGCGGTATTCGCTGGCGATCTCTACATTGACGGGGACCTTGGCGATGGATTCTATCCAGTATTTGGCGGTCAGCCCCGCGTAGTAGCTGGTGCCGCAGGCCAGGATCAGTACCGAGTCCACCTGCTTGAAAATGCCGTAGGCCTTGTCGCCGAACAGCTCCGGCATGATGCCGGTGACGCCTTCCAGCGTGTCGCCGAGCGCGCGCGGCTGCTCGAAAATTTCTTTCTGCATGTAGTGCCGATACGGGCCGAGTTCGGCGGCGCCGGTGTGCGCGTGCACGGTGCGCACTTCACGCTGCACCGACTTGCCGTTCACATCGACGATCCAGCAGCGCTGCAATTGCAGGTCGACCACGTCGCCTTCTTCCAGATAGATGATCTGGTCCGTGGTGCCGGCCAGCGCCATCGCGTCCGAGGCCAGGAAGTTCTCGCCCTGGCCAACGCCAACGATCAGGGGCGAGCCCTGGCGCGCGCCGACCACGCGGTGCGGTTCATCGCGGCAGAATACGGCAATCGCATAGGCGCCGGTCAGGCGCTTGACGGCTTGCTGCACGGTCTCGAACAGGTCGCCGGTATACAGGTGGTCCACCAGGTGGGCGATCACTTCGGTGTCGGTCTGGCTTTCAAACACATAGCCGGCTGCGCTCAGTTCCGCGCGCAGCTCCTCATGGTTTTCGATGATGCCGTTATGCACCAGCGCGATGCGCTCGCGCGAAAAATGCGGGTGCGCATTGGATGACGACGGAGCGCCGTGCGTCGCCCAGCGGGTATGCGCGATGCCGGTAAAGCCGGACAGGGCGGTTTGCTGTATCTGGGCCTCCAGGTCGGCCACGCGCGAGGTGCTGCGTGAGCGTTGCAGTTTGCCGTTCACATGCAAGGCGACGCCGCAAGAGTCATAGCCGCGATATTCCAGCCGTTTCAGGCCTTCCAGCAGGATGGGAGTGATGTTGCGTTGTGCTACTGCGCCGACGATGCCACACATGAGAGCCCCTTGGATGTGTTGATGGGTTTATTCGATAAAGCCAAACTATTGCATCATGCTAATGGGTTTGCAGTGAAATTATCTTGCAATATTCATGGTGTTTTGAATTTTAATTATTCTTGTTGAATTTTGTGGTTAAATATTTCAAATTGTCTAAAGGTATGAAATTAAATGTCATCGAAAGATAGCCTGATCGTACTGGATGAGTTGGATAAGAGAATCTTGCAACAATTGCAGCAAGATGCCTCGCTGACCAACCATGAACTGGCGGCGCGCGTGCATGCGTCGCCGCCGACCTGCCTGCGCCGCGTCAAGCGTCTGACGGAGGAAAAGGTGATCGCCAGGCAGGTAGCGATCATTACGCCGGAGAAGGTGGGCGCCAGCCTGACCGCGATCGTGGAGATCACGCTGGACCATCAGGCGACTGAGAAGCAGCTGGAATTTGAAGCGCTGGTCGCCAGTGAAAGCGCGGTGCAGCAGTGCTACCGGGTGTCGCCCGGGCCGGACTTTGTGCTGGTGATCCTGGTGGCGGATATGGCGGCTTATCACGCGCTGGCGCACCGGCTGTTTGCGACGCAAGCGAATGTGCGCAATGTGCGCAGCTTCTTTTCCATCCTGCGCAGCAAATTTGAGACGCGGGTGCCGGTCGAGTAAAAATTTTTATGCGTATTCGCTGAGCGCTTTCAGCTTGCTTTCCGATACCACCTCGATATACGCATAGCCCAGATGTATCGCCTGCTGCTGCACCAGCAGCTTCAGTTCCTTGGACAGGGTTTGGCGGGTGATGCCCAGCATCATCGCCAGCGACTCCTGCGACACCGGCAACCTGGGGCGCAACTGCGTCGACATCGTCGCATCGCCCCTGGCCAGCAACAACAGGCGGCGCGCAATGCGGGCGCGGGTAGAGCGCAGCGTCGCATCTTCGACGATGCCGTACAACAGGCGTATACGCGCCGCCATCATGCGGGCGATCGCCTGTGCGAAGACATTGCTCTTCATCAGGGTGTCAAACGCAATACGCGGCAGTATCAAAATTTCCGCTTCGCCCATCGCCGTGGCGTCGTGCGTGCGCGGCTGGTCGTCTATCAGAGAAATCTCGCCGAACCAGGTGCCGCTTTCCAGCACTACCAGGATGGCTTCCTTGCCGTCTGCGCTCAAGGTGGACATCTTCATCGTGCCGCTGACCACCGCATACAGGTTGCCCGGCGGATCGCCCTGGCGGAATAGCATCTCGCCGGGGCGCAGGCGCAGCCGTTCCGAATCCCCCAGCATGCTCTTGCGCTCGCGCAGGGGTAGCGAGCCAAACCAGGGGTTGGCGGACAGGCTTTGTAACAAGTCCAGGTTGGCGCTCATTTTTCCTAGCTGCTGCTTAATTGATCAATTGTAAAAAATTTGACAGTTAAGAGTGTAGCCTAGTTGTATGGTGGATGCATACATAGAGCAAAAAGCCAATAATCGACCTTAGTACCGAGGAGACAAAAGATGAATGCACGCGCCAATTTCGTCCGTATGCAGGACAGCACCCAGCAGGACTGGCAACTGATAGGCGCCGAGTTCATGCAGTTCACCAAGGGGTTGCCGGACCGCATCATCAAACATCTGCAGATCCTGGAGGGCGACTACGGCGGCTTCCCGATCGACCGCTATACCCATTCGCTGCAAACCGCCACGCGCGCGCTGCGCGACGGCCGCGATGAAGAGTATGTCGTCTGCGCCTTGCTGCATGACATAGGCGATACGCTGGGCTCGTTCAACCACCCGGATATCGCCGCCGCAATCCTGAAACCCTTTGTCAGCGAAGAAAATGTGTGGATGGTGCAGAACCACGGCATTTTCCAGGGCTACTATTTCTTCCACCACATAGGGCTGGACCAGAATATGCGCGACCAGTTCAAGGGCCATGCGCATTTTCAGCGCACCGCAGAATTTTGCGAGCTGTACGATAACCCGGCCTTTGACGCAAAGGCGGAGACGCTGCCGATCAGTGAATTTGAGCCTATGGTGCGGCGGGTGTTTGCGCGCCCGCGCAACACGATCTATAAGAATGCGGTGAGCGAGTAGGGCGTTGGCGCAGTCCGCTGCCGCCTGCGGCAAGCGGGCAGTGAATGCGCTACGATGTTCAAAACAATGGGTTTAGCCTTGCAGAAAATCATTAAAACTTACACGGAGACAAAAAATGAATATCCCCTCATTAAAGGAAGTCGTTAGCGCCGAAGAATGGCAATTGCGGGTTGACCTGGCCGCCTGTTACCGGCTGGTCGCCGCCTACGGCTGGAGCGACCTGGTGTTTACCCATATCAGCGCGCGCATTCCCGGGCCCGAGCACCACTTCCTGATCAATCCTTACGGCTTGATGTTTGACGAGATCACCGCGTCGTCCCTGGTCAAGGTGGATCAGCAGTGCAACAAGGTCATCGATTCGCCTTTCCCGGTCAACCCTGCCGGCTTTGTCATCCATAGCGCCGTGCATGAAGCGCGCGACGATGTGCAATGCGTGTTGCACACGCATACCCGTGCCGGGGTCGCCGTCAGTGCGCAAAAATGCGGCATCCTGCCCATCTCGCAGCAATCCACCTTTGTGCTGGCCTCGCTGGCTTATCATGAATATGAAGGCGTGGCCTTCCGCGATGAAGAAAAACCGCGCCTGCAGGCCGACATGGGCCGCGCCAATTTCCTGATGCTGCGCAATCACGGCTTGCTGGTGGCGGGCAAATCGATTGCCGATGCCTTCCTGTCGATGTACACCTTTGAAGCGACTTGCCAGATACAGTTGTCGGCGCAGGCCGGCGGCGAATTGACCCAGGTCAATCCTATGATCGTCAAGGGCGTGTCGGAGGCCATGCGGGTACAGACCGGCGGCCTTGGCGGCGCCTTCGTCTGGCCTTCGCTGATACGCAAGCTGGACCGCATGGACCAGAGCTACAAGACCTGAGATTTTCCTGCCGCGCAGCGCCGGCCCGGATCATACTCGCGGCCGGCGCGGCACGCATCGCATATGCGTCGGATTCGCGTTGAAATTTTTGTGACAAGAGGAATTAAAAATGTCTTACCAAGGCAAGGTTGTGTGGGTGACGGGAGCGTCGTCGGGGATAGGCGAGGCATTGGCGAATGCACTATTGCACAGCGGTGCGCAGGTGATCTTGTCGGGACGCCGGGTTGGCGAGCTGGAACGGGTCGCGGCTGCCGCGCCTGACCGCGCGCTGGTCCTTCCGTTCGAGACGACCGACTATGACGCGCTGCCTCAGGTGGTCGAGCAAGCCTGGGCATGGCGCGGGCGCATCGACGTGCTGATCAATAATGCCGGGGTCAGCCAGCGCAGCCTGGCGCTGGATACCCGGTTGGAGGTATACCGCCAGTTGATCGAGGTGGACTATCTGGCGCCGCTGGCGCTGACGCAACTCGTAGTGCCGCGCATGGTCGAGCGGCGCACCGGCCACATCGCGGTGATCAGTTCGGTGGCCGGCAAGGTAGGCACACCGCTGCGTAGCGGCTACTGCGGCGCCAAGCATGCGGTGGTCGGCTACTTCGACGCGCTGCGCGGCGAGATCGAACAGGCCTACGGCATCCGCGTCAGCGTGATACTGCCCGGTTCGGTGCAGACATCGGTCGCGGTCAATGCGCTGGTCGGCGACGGTTCGTCGCGCGGACGGTCGGACGCGAACATCGAGAACGGCATGCCGGTGGCGACCGCGGCGAAAATCATCCTGGACGGCATGGCCGAAGGCAAGCGCGAGATACCGGTGGCGGAAGGCAAGGAGTTGGCCGCACTGCATCTCCGCACCCAGGATCCAGAGCGTTTATTCGACATGCTGGCGAAAGAGGGCGCGCGCCTGGCGACGCTGCGCGAGGAGGGCCGGTCGATTGATCCGAGCGATATCCGTTCGGAACGCTAGCAAGTTTTTTTTACACGGTCTCCTGACAAGAAAGAAAACAATGAGAGTCATCATCATTACCGGCAGCTCGGACGGCATAGGCGCGGAGATGGCGCGCCAGTTGGCGAAGGCAGAAGGCGCCAATCTGGCGCTGGTGCTGGCGGCGCGCAACAAGGAATCGCTGGAGCAGGTCGCCGCCGAATGCGCCAGGCACGGTGCGCAGACGCTGGTCGTGCAGACCGATGTATCGGTGCAGGAGCAATGCAAACACCTGATCGCCGCAACGGTGCAGAAATTCGGCCGCATCGATGCGCTGGTGAATAACGCCGGCCGCTCGGCCCATGCGCTGTTTGAGGATGTGCTGGACCTGGCCTGGTATGAGGAACTGATGCGCATCAATTTATGGGGCAGTGTCTGGTGCACCCATGCCGCGCTGCCTTACCTGAAGCAGTCCAGGGGCAGCATCGTCGCGGTTTCGTCGCTGGCGGGCTTGATCGGCGTGCCGGGGCGCACCGCCTACAATGCCACCAAGTTTGCGATGGCCGGCTTCTTTGAAGGCTTGCGCGCCGAATTGAAAGGGGCCGGCGTCAGCGTGACGACGGCCTACCCCGGCGTGGTGGCGACGCAGATCCGTTACCGCGGTTTCAATGCCGCAGGCACCGCGCTGGGCAGCAGCAGCCTGAAAGAAGACAAGGCGATGTCGGTGGAAGAATGCGCCGGCCTGATCATAGACGGCATGAACCGGCGCAAGCGGGAGGTGGTGATGTCGTTCAAGGGCAAGCTGGGGCGCTTCATGAAGCTGATCGCCCCTGGCCTGGTCGAGGATATGGCGCTGGCGGCGCTGAAGGACGATGTCAGGCCGCATTGAGGCGCTGCCTTGTTTTTATGGAAGTTTGCTCAGGATGGCGCTCACCTCGTCCTTTGAAAAAGCTTTCAATGTCGCCGACCGCACGTTCCCCGCAGAGCCGATGGCATATCCAAAGGCGGCGATGGCGGCATCGTCAGGCGCTTCGCCGACGAGAACAATATCGTATTCCCCCAATGTCCAGTACATGCCGGTCAGTTTTACTCCAAACTTTGCCGCCAATTCCTTGGCCATGTCCGCCCGCTTGGTCGTGTCTTTTATAGTGCGAATGCCCTGATCGGTAAATT
Organism: Undibacterium sp.; assembly: GCA_035487495.1. Lineage (GTDB taxonomy): Bacteria > Pseudomonadota > Gammaproteobacteria > Burkholderiales > Burkholderiaceae_D > Undibacterium. The sequence continues at coordinate 2,614 of DATHMC010000060.1, read as the reverse complement.
TTGCCAGAGTAATATAGGTCACCATGTCGATTCTCCTAGATGCGTTTGAGGCCGCTGAATTTTGTGTGAGTGATGGCACCGGCCTCACAGGTGCCAAATCGGATCCATCAAGCAAGGGAGAGGGGAGATATTGCCGACGACGAGAATTTTCCAGAGGTAATTAAATGTGCAAACCGGAATAGGGGAATTCTTTTATGCCGGCACGATACTTCCTCGCATAAAACCCGTAGCGCGGCTATCGGGCGATAATTTCATTGCAACGGATTTTTAAATGTAGAACATCTAGCCGGAATTGCAAGCATGGACTGCCGGCGCAAATGCCTGACGTTGCGTCAGGGCAGCAGACATGGAAATAAAAAGACGTTAAGCAAGGGAAGTGCCGGAATGATCTGGGCCGGTGTAAAGAGTGCGCCGTCCCAGTGCCCCACGGCACAAGTTCTTTCCGGCTATAGTTTCAAGCTGTTATCCAAAGCTGCCATGCAAAAAACACGACCAGCCCGGCGACGATCGTCAGCATCTGCTTCCTGGTGAAGGCACAGACAATGATCGCAACGACCGAGGCGATCAGTTGCGGGTTGTGCCAGTTCAGTTCCATGCCCTTGCCATGCGGCGCCAGTATCATCGGCACGATGATCGCCGTCAACACGGTAACCGGCACAAAACTCAGCGCCAGGTTCAGCAGCGGCGGGAAAGCGACGCGGTCACCCAGGATGAACATGATGGCCTTGACGAATACCGTGACGGCGGCCATGCCGAATATCATCAGCGTGTAGTTCATGCCTGTACCTCCCGCTCGCTTTCCTTTGCCTTGCCGACGCCGCTCCCTGTACCGGCACGGGTCAGCGCAATGCCGACGGCCACGCCTATGAACACCGCCGACAACAAGCCTAGTTTATACGGCAGATCTTGCAGCAAATAGGCAAAAAAGCCTGCTGCCAGCGCCGCGCCGAACTGCGGCAGGCGATTTAATTGCGGCACGATGATGGCGATGAAGGTCGCGACCATCGCAAAATCCAGCCCCATGGTTTGCAGTTGCGGGAAGATGGCGCCAAACAGCAGGCCGACCAGCGTCCATAATTGCCAGTTGCCATACATCGCCAGGCCGGAACCCAGGAAATACCAGTGCCCGTTGGACGGATTCCGGTGGCGCTGATAGTAGCCGGCCATCACCGCAAAGGTTTCGTCAGTCAGCAGGAAACCCAGCAGCCAGCGCCAGCGCGCGGGCAGGTGCGCCACGTGCGGCAACAGGGTGGCGGCATACAGCATATGCCGCATATTCACGATCAGTGTGGTAAACCAGATGACCAGCATGCCGGTATGGCTGGCGACCAGGCCGGCGGCAATAAACTGGCTGGAACCTGCATATACGCTCAGCGACATCAGCTGGCCGTGCCATGGCGCCATGGGGCTGGCCGCCACCAGCGTGCCGAAGATCATGCCGAAAGGCGCGGCGCCGACCAGCATTGGCAGCGTGTCGCGCGCGCCGGCCGCGAGGCTGATCAAGGGCGTGTGTTCTTGCTGTGTATCGGGAATATGTGCGGTCATTGCCGTCCTCCTATAGCGCGGGATGGTAAGGCCTGGAGCTTGTTCTGGCTTGTACCGGATTGCTGCGATGCGCGTTTGGCAGCCGTGCCATCGGCTATGCCGAGTTGCCCCGCTTGAAGCGGGGCGGTATCCGCGCGGAAGACCTGGCAATGAAAGCGCTTGCCATGCCTCCCGCCGGCCATGCCTATTTTTTTATTTTCACCGGGCGCTGCCAGTTTTCAATGGTGATCTGTTTCGCGCGCGACACAGTCAGCTTGCCGTCCGGCGCATCCTTGGTCAGCGTGGTGCCGGCGCCCAAAGTGGCGCCTTTGCCGACCCGCACCGGCGCCACCAGTTGCGAATCGCTGCCGATGAAGGCGTCGTCCTCGATCACGGTGCGGAACTTGTTGGCGCCGTCATAGTTGCAGGTGATGGTGCCGGCGCCGACGTTGACGCGCGCACCTACGGTGGCGTCGCCGATGTAGGCCAGATGGTTGGCCTTGCTGTGCGCCGCGATCTGGCTGTTCTTGACTTCGACAAAATTCCCTATGTGTACGTCTTCCGCCAGCGTAGTGCCGGGACGCAGGCGCGCATACGGGCCAATTTGCGAGCCCGCGCCGATGCTGGCGTCTTCGATATGGCAAAAGGGTTTGATCACCGCACCGGCGGCGATGTGCGCATTGCCGATCACGCAATTGGCGCCTATGCTGACGCCGTCTTCCAGCGTGACCTTGCCTTCGAAGACGCAGCCGACGTCGATAGTCACATCGCGGCCGCACACCAGGCTGCCGCGCACGTCGATGCGGGCCGGATCCAGCAGCGTGACGCCTTGTTCCAGCAAGGCCGCGGCGATATTGGATTGATGGACGCGCTCCAGTTGTGCCAATTGCACCTTGCTGTTGACGCCCAGGGTTTCCCATACCGCGTCCGGCTGCGCCGATACCACCGGTACGCCGTCGGCCACGGCGCGGGCGACGATATCGGTCAGATAATATTCGCCCTGCGCATTATTGTTCGACAGCGTCGCCAGCCATTGTTTCAGCTTGGCGGTGGGCGCGATCAGGATGCCGGTATTGATCTCGGTGATCGC
>DATHMC010000059.1:0-10174 GCA_035487495.1 Undibacterium sp. | reverse complement strand
TAATCCTGGCGATGTAGGCTTTATTCCATTGGGTGGTGGCAGATATCAAAACAGCGCAGGAAATATTGTTCAAGATTTCAGCTTTGGTGAGGCTAATAATTCAGTCCCGCTTGCCAGCGATCCACGAAGAGTCCTTTATCCCAACAGTCAAGGTGAGCCTGTCTATGCTGGCGAAGGAGGGCGCGTATTTAACGGCTTGCCGCTGGATACGCAATATCCTGTACAGAACGCTCCGTCATGGACCCTGCCCAAAAATGGAAGCTCGCTGCGCTATACTTTTGATGATACGGGAACTGCGTTCTGGCGCAATCCAGAAACTGGGACCCGTATGTCGATCCCGATTCCTTATGACTTACCTCAGCTAGTCGATTTACAAGGAGGCGCACTCTGGGATGGAATCAAGGAAAGCCTGGCTACGGCGCCGGGAGGATTTGTTGACGGTGTGTCCGACCTCCTGCATGGCAGAGTCTCGGCAAGTTCTTTTGCGGAGGGTATCTATAAGAACAGCCCTGTTGGTATACTAGGTGCGATGTCTGGGGGGGATTACCGAGCAGCAGGTCACCGTGGTACTGGGACCGCTGTTGGTTTAGTGACGGGGTACGGTGCTGAGTTGGCCATACCAGCGCTAGGTAGATCATTTGTCAATGTGCGTAGCGGCATCAGCAGCCTTGCGCCTGATGTGAGCGTCAATCCCTTTGCGAATGAGTTATCGAGGGGAACTTCGATTCAGGGGGTAAATAGTGTCCTTCCAAATAGTGCAATTTTTGAGGGTACTCTGTACCGCGCAGTTGGCGAAGGATATGACCCTCTGCTGATCCATCCCGGGAATATCGCCAATAGCCACCGGTATACAGGCCCAGGGCAAGGTGGACTCTACTTTGCAACAGGTGAGCATGTTGTGGCGGCGGAGTTTGTGAATAATGGCGGTTCCCTTGTTGGTACGCAGATGCACACCTTTCCGAATGCGAGCGTATCTAATTTGTTAGATATTTCAAATCCCGTTGCGCGCGAAAACCTTGGAATCAGTCTCGAAGATTTAACGCGAACCGGCGGCACCCAAGCATGGCGCTACGAGGTTACGCAGCCACTCGGATCATGGGCACAGCAGAATGGCTATAAAGGCATAATCGCACCGTCCGCTCAAGCCAACGGTGGTGTGAATTTAATTATTTTTGATGCGAAATGGGTGAAATGATGACTTCAAAAAGGATTGTGGCTGGTACGATCTTAAGGCTTTGCTGCCAGACCTGTAAGGCAACATTCCCTCATTTCTTGTTCTCTGGTGAGGATGATACCGACACTGCTGGTCTTTGCTCTGCAAGTTGTTGTGATCGAAATGAAGTGGTTATAGCGGAAGCTGAGTCTGCGGAATGGAATGACTTTGAGCAAGCAGGGGTTTCGGAAATCGAAAAAAGGCTGGCACGGCAACTTGGGCGCGATGACCTACGTGTTTTGCGCTTGCTAAAAATTGAACGTGAAGAGAGTTCGCCTGCTGGATTGGGCTTCCGTGATTTCAAGAAAACATACAAGCCCCCGGTGTTGGTCTATTCATGTGCTTGTTGTCGAGATGGCGCGAGTCGCGCAATTGAAGAAATTACCGTGGATGAATTTCAAAAATCTGGTGGGCGGGTTCTTGTGACGGGACGTTTGGTTTTACCGGGGCAAATAGTGTAGTCCATGATGCAGCGCCTGTAGCGCTGTCATCCTGGTATGGCTGGCTGCGGTTGAATTGAGATCGCAGCCGTGCCAAACAAAGCCACCCCAGCGTCGATAGCCAACGCGAGCGACCAAGTTGCCAAGCCAGGAAACGACACGGGCGCTGTTAATGTGCAGTCGCCCGAGTCGCCGTCGCAAAAGCCCGCTGAAGCCCTGAATAAGCTATAAGGCTCCGTTCTGCATACGAAGGCCCGACCGATTCGGTCTGGTAGGCCGATGAACAGATCGATGACACCCTCGAATTTGGAAAACCTGCTATGTTCGACGATCGAGTATGCCGGTTGAAATATCCAAAATAATAATCGCACTCAAATCCAAATTAACGCATCAATGTGTAAGGTTTCAAACATGAACATAAAGACCTGGCAGCAAATCGTGGCAATCATCGGGCTTTCATTAATAACTTGCTCGGAAGCCTTGTGCGCCGCGAATGTGAATGTTGGGGGACAAATCATCACTATCCCCGCTCCAGAGTCTTTCTCCCAGGCGATCACCCCCCGAATGATAAAGTTTGGTGAACTTTCAACAATCCCTGAAGATCGGTTACTTGCCGTATTTGGGCCTACTTCTGAGGTGGAAAAGGAGGCCAGGAGTGGAATATTTCAATCGGCTCGATATGGATTCGCCCAGGCGACACGAAATGTCGAGCCGCACCAAATTCCACTCGACCGCTTCGCAAAGTACAAAGCAGATACCAAATCAGAATTGTTGGGAGATATGTCTGCTAACGATCGGGTTGAAATTCAGAAAAATCATGACCTAATGGCGAAATGGATTCAGTCCGGTATGGGGACAAAAATTCAATTCGGTGAGCCCAAACTCGGAGCAATTTTGATTATCGACGAGTCGCCCACGTCCTTAACAATGATTACAAAGATGATTATGCCGGTGAGCAGCGGAAAAGGTAAGCCTAAGCCGGTGGAAATGGTGGTTGGCATGTCGCAAATGTTAGTCAAATCCAAGGTTATATGGATTCAGGTGTATTCGGGATCAACGTCACGGGCCGATTCGGATTGGGTGACCAGGACTATAGTGAAATGGACACTCGCCGTCCAAGCTGCCAATCCTTAGGGGTGGCATAAAGTTCGTTTGCCAAAGGAGGGTCTATGACTCTCAAAAATTGCCTCCATTGCGGCCTCGAGTTTGCACCTTGTCCACGAGTGCCATCCCAATCCTATTGCTCCGCCGAGCCCTGCCAACGAGCGCGCCGTCGGCTATGGCAGGCCATCAAGCGCAGCAACGATACAGATTACCGCGACAATCAGGCGCGCGCACAAAAGGCATGGAACCAGCGTCACCCTGAGTATTGGAAGCGCTACCGTGACACCCATCCCGAGTACACCGCCCATAACCGAGAAGCCCAGCTATTACGTAACGGTTACAGCCTGGTGCGAGAAGTTGTCCGTCCCGACCCGCCTGCTTCCATGATGAAACTTTCGTCAGGCAACTACCGGCTGACGGAAATCAAATGGCACGGGATTGCAAAGATGGACGTGATCAAGGTCATTACCATCTCGCACTACGCAAAAGAAGTCGCCCAGCGTTAAATTGCAAAGAGAGGACTCGTTCGTCAGCGGCGCATCCACCTGCTAAGGTAATGGATAGGGTCTACCGGATCCCAACCCTTGCTCTTGGCCGGAGGCAGCGATGCAGCTGGAGTCAGAAACGGACGAAGTTGTTCATCCCGATGCCGCAGCCATCTTGCCGGCCGTCGAATACGTCCGCATGTCGACGGAGCACCAGAAATACTCCATCGCCAACCAGTCAGCCACGATCCGTGAATATGCCCGCGAGCAGGGCCTGGAAATCATCCGTACCTATGTCGATGCCGGCAAGAGCGGCCTCACGATCCATACCCGCAAGGGGCTGCAGCAATTGATCCAGGACGTCGAGGCCAAGCCTGACTTCAAAGTGATTCTGGTCTATGACGTCAGCCGATGGGGACGGTTCCAGGATGCCGACGAAAGCGCGTACTATGAATATGCCTGCCGCAAGGCAGGGGTTGACGTCCGGTATTGCGCCGAACCCTTTGTCAATGACGGGTCCCCGCTGTCCGGCATCATCAAAAGCATCAAACGGGCCATGGCCGGCGAATACAGCCGTGAACTGTCCGTCAAAATATTTGCCGGGCAGTGCCGCCGGTTTGAGGCGGGATATCATCAAGGCGGATTGGCTGGCTATGCGTTGCGCAGGGTAGTGATTGACTGCAGAGGCGAAACCAGAACTGTGTTGCGTCCCGGCGAGCGCAAAGCCGTGCGGAACGACCGCACTATCCTGGTACCGGGACCGCAGAGAGAAATCGCCGTGGTCAACCAGATATTCCAGTGGTTTGTCGCCGAAGGCGGCGCTTCCGAGGAATGCATCGCCAGGTACCTCAATGCCATGCAAGTGCCGAATGCGCGCGGCACGTTCTGGAGGCGGGAAGCCGTGCACAAGCTCCTTACGAACGAATTGTATCTGGGCGTCGACACCTACAATCGCCAATCCAACAAATTGCGGCGGCGCCTGATCAAGAATCCGCCTGACATGTGGCTGAGGTTTCAATGCCCGTTTCAGCCTATCGTCTCGCCGGAACTATTCTGGCGGGCGCAAGAAGTCATGGCCACCCGCCGACGGAATCGAACCGATGAGGCCATGCTAAAAAAATTGCATACGCTCTACGAACAATACGGCTACCTAAGCCGGCCGCTTATTCGTATGGGGCCAGGAATGCCTGCTCCTGAAACGTATTATCACCGCTTCGGTAGTCTCAGGCACGCGTATCAACTGGTAGGCTACCAGCCACGGGGGGATGACAGTTTCGTTATTGCTCGGCACTATGAACCGATCCCGACCGCCGCCTGCATTGACGCCGTCTTTCAGCAGTTGCCCCAGGCTGAATGGCACCCGACCACCCGTGGACAACTGAACTACATCAAGACCGGAGACGGCCTGCTGGTGTCGATTACTGCCGTTCCTTGCCGGGACAATCGGCTGGGGGGCTTTTGCTGGACTTTGCGCAAAGCCTTCATGACAGAGGCCGACGTGACGATCGCAGTCCGGCTACAGCGCAACAATCAAGACGTCAGGGACTACTATGTCCTTCCCAGCGCAGAGTTCCGGCGGCGCAGCCTATGCCTGCAGGAGCATAATCCTCAGCATATCGAGGTCTACCGCGTCGACAGCCTCGACGGCGTATGGCAACTCTTCGCCCGCAGCAGCATCCGGAGGCAGTGATGCAAATCCCAACCAACCACTATCTCGCGCGCATCCCGATGGATAAGATCGACGTGCTCAATCCCAGGGAACGTAACATCAAGGTGTTTGAAGACGTCATGTGCAATATTCGTGCGGTAGGCTTGAAGAAGCCGATCACCGTCACGCCACGATTAACCGCAGACGGGGAGCAGCGGTATTTACTGGTGTGCGGGGAAGGGCGCTTAAATACCTTCAAGACCGCCGGCGAGACCAGCATTCCCGCACTGGTGGTCGAAGTCAGCGACGAAGAAGCCTTTGTCATGAGCTTGGTAGAAAATATCGCCCGCCGGCCATATAAACCGCTGGAGATGCTCTCCAGTATCCGCGATTTACAGGTCCGGGGTGATGACAAGAATACCATCGCCGGCAAAGTCGGCATGTCGCCGGAGCGGGTGCAGGGCATCTTGACGCTGTTGACACGCTGTGAAGAACACCTGTTGCGTGCGGTCGAGAAAGGATCGGTACCGCTGACTGCGGCGCTGACCATCGTCGGTGCAGGCGAGGATGACAAGGAGTTACAGCTTGTCTTGCAACAGCTGTATGAATCCGGCGAGCTGCGCGGCAAACAGCTCTATGTCGCCAGGCGCGTGATTGCCGGCCGCAAGAAGTTAAAGCAGAATGGCGCCAATCCATCGGTAGGCTCGCCCGAGGAATTGACCGCGGCTCAGTTGGTGCGCACCTACCAAACCGAAGTAGGCCGCCAGAAAACCATGATCCGCAAGTCCCGTGCCGCGCAAGATGAGCTGCTGTTCATTGTGACGGCCTTCCAGCAACTGCTGGAGGACGGCGTCTTCGTCGGCATCCTGCACAGCACCGGCTTGGACAGTATGCCCAACTACCTATCGCAACGATTGCAGGAAAGGAGCGTCGCATGACGGCCCCGGTCCCCATCGCATTTCTCATGGAGCCGTTCTCGGTGCCATTGGAAAAGCTGATTCCAACTCGGGCCATGCCACCGCGTTTTGAGTCGTCGCCCAGATTTCGCCAGATTCTGTCGTCGATCCGTGAGATAGGGTTGATCGAACCTCTGTCGGTCGTCCGCGATCAAGAGGCCGCCAAAGGATTCATGCTGCTGGATGGGCACTTCCGCAAGGCAGCTCTGCGCCTACTGGGACTCCCTGACGCCACCTGCCTGGAGGCTACCAGCGACGAGGCGTATACTTATAACAGCAAGGTAAACCGGCTATCCACGATCCAGGAACATGTGATGATCAAGCGCGCGATTGATCGCGGCGTCCCTTCCGAGCGCCTGGCCAGCGTGCTGGGCATCCATGTCAACCAGATTTATAAGAAAGCCTCATTGCTCAATGGCATCTGTCCCGAAGCGGCAGCGCTGCTGCAAGATCGCCGATTTTCCGTGGACTTGGTGCGCATCCTGCGTCAGATGAACTCCGCGCGGCAGATCGAATGTGTAGAGCTGATGGTTGCGGCAAATACAACCACCGTAACCTATGCACAGGCACTGCTCGCAGCAACTCCCGATGCCATGCTGCTCATGAGGCGGAAATTTCCCAAACCAGTGCACATTGGTCAGCCACAAATGCAAAGAATGGAGCAGGAAATGAGCAGCTTGCAGGGTCAGTACAAAGACGCTGAGCAAACCTACGGGCAGGATCTATTGAACTTGGTGGTCGTCAAAGCCTATCTGGCATCGCTTTTACGCAACCAGCAGATCAGCGCATACCTGAGAAACAATTACTTCGATTTGCTGCGGGGATTGGAAGCCATCCCTGAAAGCCCTGAAAAGGCATTGCAGCAGACGCAGACGTAGCGGCACCCCGGTTGTCACACCAGTGGCGCACCGGGCCAACGCATGTCCTCGGCTAAAACAAGTAAAACGGTGCGCAAAGAACGGCTGCGGATACCGATTTCATCTGCTATTGATTAGGCCCTGCTTGTTCTCAGCTTACGCACCACACCAGTCACCACGCCCCACACATTGACCTTGGCAGGATCGTAGAGGCGCATCATCTGATAGGCGCTCCCCTTAGACGCGATGATCAAATCGCCTTGACCAGGCGTTGCGGCGGTATCTACCAGCACCTTGTCGCCGGCAAGGATACCGTCTTCCAGGAACTCATTACTTTTAACGCCAAAAAAGAATGAAGTGATGCCAGAACGCCCGATCACATAGCTGTTGATATCCAGCGTGCCATCGGCTAGCGGGAGCGGTCCGCCAACCTCCCTGGGATTGAAGCTACGCAATACTGGAATTTGGTAGTGCCGGCCGGTCTCAGGCAATGGAGTTGGCCTTGAATCAATGTTTGGCGTCATGGTTTCCCTCCGTTCAATAACTGTATAAATATACAGTATATCTCAAACTATTTTGGAAGAGGAGACAAATTGCAAATCCCTCACGAAATCTTAAAGCTTATTTTTACTGTATTTTGAATATCTATAATTTATGCTTGGCAACATGTCACATGGGCATCAAATCCATTGGGATTGTCTATTAAAAAATTAGTTTTTAGGGACGTCTTAACGGATATGCGTTTACCGTGCGTCGTGCGTGTCTTTTTAGAAAATAAGTCCTGCAATCAATTTATTGTCAGAGCTGATATTACAATATGATACAATATTGGTTAATTATCAATTTTCTCAAGGCAACTACCCTTTTGCGCAAGGCTAATTTTTACGCGACACCTTAAATTGCGGTGTGCTGCGTCCATATCTGCGCGAATTGCGCATTTTTAAATTTTTATGCGGCCAAATTTATTGCAATATTATAAATTTCATGTGATCAAATTTTGGCGAGCGCAACCGCTGGTATTTCTCATGTTGGCGTTGTCATCGTTGATTGCCTTGGCGGCGGCTGCAATGTATCTGCTGCAATGGCAGCAGGCAAAGCTTGCCTCTGCGGAGCTAAACGAAGTTCGCGCCCATCGCTTAACTTCTCGCGCAGCTAACGTTGCTGTAGCCGATTCTCCGATACCGTTTCTGCCGCCGTTCTCCAGCGCCCAATTGCTTCACACCCTAAACAAGGTCGCCTCGGACACCAAGCTGCCTATCGACGAAGTGGGCTACGTACTAGACGACGGTGCAGCACAACCTTATCTCCGGTACCGCGTGACGCTCAGGGTCGCCGCTTCCTATCCGGTGATCCGGACGTTTATCAACCAGTTGAATGCGGAGTTGTCCAACGTTGCTTTGGATGCAATCAGTTGCTCCCGCGATGATATTGTGCAAGCAGAGTTGACCTGCGATGTCGCTTTTTCCGCTTTTTTTCACAAGGAAGCTCGTGGATAAGCGCAAGGGTAAGCGTTGGGCCATCTTGTTGAGCGCGCTCGTTGCGACGCTGATTGCCATCTTTTATCCGGCGGACGATGGCTCGATCGCGGCAGTGGAGCATCGACCTGCCGGCAAGCGCCAGTTGCCACCGAAAACCGGGGCGACACCAAACAAGGACCTAGCGGATTGGCCACCGGTCGCCGCCGATCCATTCGCGCCGCGCGGCTGGCAAGCGCCGCCAGCGCAAACGGTGGCGCCTTCTCCCGTCGCCACCGTCAACCTCGTCCCGGAAACGCCGCCGGCACCGGTCGGGCCGCCGCCGCTGCCTTTCCAATTTGTCGGACGAATGAACGACGATGCGGGGCAAGTGGTCTATCTTGGCCGTGGCGACCAGGCGCTGATCGCCCATGCCGGCGAGGTGCTGGAGGGAACCTATAAGGTGCTCGAGATCACTGCGACCCAAATGGAGTTCGAACATATGCCGACCGGCCAAAAGCAAACGCTGACCTTTCCAGCACGAGACAACTAATCTATGGTTTCTATTTCCTGGCCGCGGATGGCTCAATTTTCCGCATCCGTTTTGACCTTACTACTATTGGCTGGATGTGCCGCCGAAATGCACCACCGCAATGGCATGCAGGCGATGGAGCAGCAAAAGTACGCCGAGGCCGTCAATGAGCTGGCCCAGGCGACAGAAATGAAGCCTGATGATATCGCCTATCGGAAGGATTGGCTGCGGGTACGTGAAATGGCGACAGACAAGTTGCTAAAATCCGCAGCTGCGGCATTGGCTGACGGTAAATATGAAGAGGCAGAGCGCTGCTACCGCAGCATCTTGAAGTATGAACGCGAGAATGCCCGCGCATTGGCCGGCCTGGAGGCCAGCACGCATGCGCGGAGCGCCGACGCCGACGCCGGTCAGGCGCGCGATGCGCTCAAGAAGGGCGATGTTGCGCGCGCGTCAGAATTGGCGGCCCGTGCGCTGACCTATGTTCCCGCCCATGCCGGCGCGCGGGCGGTCAAACGCGATGTCGAAGCGCTGCAGGCGCAGCAGATGCTGGTCGCGCCCAGCCTTGGCGCGATGTACAAAAAACCGATCAACCTGGAGTTTCGCGATGCCAGCGTGAAGATGGTGTTCGACGTGTTGTCGCGCACCACAGGAATCAATTTTATTTTTGACCGGGAAGTGAAGGGAGACCAACGCACTACGGTGTTTCTGAAGCAAACCAACCTGGACGACGCGATCGACGTGATTCTCTCGACCAGCCAGCTGGACAAGAAGATTTTGAATGCCAGCAGCGTGTTGATTTACCCGAACACCCAGGCCAAGACCCGTGAGTACCAGGATTTGATGGTCAAGGCATTTTACCTGTCCAATGTCGATGCCAAGCAAATCTCTACCATGCTCAAGACGGTGCTCAAGCTGAAGGATGTATACGTAGATGATAAGTACAATCTGGTGATCCTGCGCGAGAATTCGGAGACGATTGCACTCGCCGAAAAGTTGATCGCCTTACAGGACCTGGAAGAGCCGGAAGTGATGCTGGAAGTGGAAGTGCTGGAAATCAGCCGTTCACGCCTGTTGAATCTGGGCATCCAGGTCACCGACCAATTCACGATCACTCCTTTGGGGGCCTCATCGACGACGTCGCCTACGAATGGGGCCTCGACCCAAATCATTAAGCTAAGCGACTTGAAGGGACTCAATTCGAGCACCTTGGGCATTACCTTGCCTAGCGCGACAATCAATCTGCAAAAGACCGACGGCGATACCAACCTGCTGGCCAATCCTCGTCTGCGTGTGCGCGATAGAGAAAAGGCCAAGATTCTCATCGGCGACAAGGTTCCGGTGGTGACCACCACCAGCAGCGCCAACTTCGTGACGGAAAATATCCAGTATCTCGACGTCGGCCTGAAGCTGGAGGTGGAGCCGGATATCCACTTGCGCGATGAAATCGGCCTGAAAATAGCGCTCGAAGTCAGCTCGCTGGTC